>DAOWGM010000102.1 GCA_030637515.1 Bacteroidales bacterium | reverse complement strand
CCAAATAAACCAGCCCATGCAACATGACCATCATTAGCATAAGCAATTTTATCACCAACACCTACAACTTTATTTAAATTGTTGAAATCAATATTTTGATCAACATAGAATTCACCGCCTAAAAGATCAGTAACTTCACGATAGTGTATTCCTTTATAATAACGACCATCAACACCAATCAGAATATCCAAATTACCCAGATCTTTATTGTATGAAGTTAGCAAGCCATACCAGTTGTGATTATTGTTTGAAGATCTCATAATTGATTCAGAGCCATTAACTCCTCCATCAGCAATATTTTCATCAACTATACGATCAAAATCAATTTGTCCTTCTCTCAAATAAGTGTAAAATTTTGAAGTATTACCATAATTACCTGTTCCGCCTCCAGTACCTATAGAAGCATAAATTGCAGTAGACATAAATGTATTTTCATCCATTGTCCAGAAATGATTAAGAATGGCCTGAGGTTTATGATAGAAGTTTTTTCTCAGATAATATACTTCACCATTTTTATAACCCCAGTCAGAGTTATATCGTATTCCTTTTTCCTTGAAAGTTTCAATTGACTGCTCTGAAGTTCTCTGACCATGCCACTGAGGCGCTCCGAAAAGAGAAAATGCTAAAGTGTGATTATCGTTAACTCTTTTAGAAATATTCATAAAATATGAATATGAAACAAATTCTGTTGCATCTACATAACCATCTCCTTCTGCTTTTGCAACGGAAACTGTAGCAGCCCAATTGTTTTCACTTAATCCGGTAGATAATGTAAAACCAAATTTACTATATCCATCAGCTCCAACATTTGTGTATGCACTACCGCCTGTTTTTGCATCAGTAGTTTTTGTAAGGATGTTTAACGTACCACCTAATGAAGGCACAGCCATCTTAGAAGCTCCAAGACCTCTTTGTACCTGCATAGAACGTGTTACGTCTGCTAATCCTGCCCAGTTTGACCAGTATACCCATCCGTTTTCCATATCATTAACGGGGACACCATTAATCATGGTTGCTGTATTTCTTTGGTCGAAACCTCGAATGTTTATCCTTGAATCACCAAAACCTCCTCCTTGCTTTGTAGCATAAACACCAGGTGTTGATTTTAAAATTTCAGGATATTCCTGTGTTCCTAACTTTTCAGCAATTTGCTGAGGTTTAATTGTTGATAAAGCAACCGGTGTTTCTCTCGCAATAGCAACAGAAGCAACAACTTTAACTTCATTTAAGTTAATAGCATCACCTTCTAAGGCAATAGTACCAAGATCTACATCACCAGTAACATTAATTTCTTTTACCTGCTCTATGTATCCAACATAAGATAAAATTAATTTTTGCTCACCAGAAGGAACAACAATATTGAAACTTCCGTCTAAAGCAGTGGCAGTACCAATTGTTGTACCGTCTACAACAACAGATGCTCCAATTAATGGCTCGTTGTTGTCTGCATCAACAAGCTTACCTGTAAGTGTTGACTGGCTATATGATGCAAAACTAATTAACATCAAAGCCACAATTAAAAATTTACTTTTAAAGATTTTCATCATAGAATTGTTTTAAGGTTTGGTTTGGTTTAATTTATTTTAAATATACTATTTTACAAAAGTAGATTTAACTTAGAATATCAAATATATCGAAAATATTAAGTTATGGTTAATCTTACATTATAAATATATTAACACAGGTCTAATCCTGAATATTTTCAAAAGCTTTTATTTAAGGGAGGTTTATTATTATTCCCTGCACGTAATTAACATTTGTTAATAACTTATCAATGAAAACCGTCTACGTTCACCTGTATTATAATCAAATTTATCGAATTCAAAAATTCATTATCTGTAGTCATAACTATAGCCATAACCGTATCCATAATTATAATTATACCCTTTATTCTTAATATAAATATCATTAATAACAATATTAATGTCTTTTATATTTTTCTTTTCTAAACTGGAGAATAAATGTGACATCATTTTCTTCCTTGAATAATTATGTCTAACTATAAAAACACTCGTATCAGCAAATTTCTCAAGTAATAAAGCGTCTGAAACTATCCCCATGGGAGGCGTATCAAGAATTATATAATCAAAAGAATTTCTTAGTTCTTCAAATAACATTTCTGTCTTTGTCGAAGCAATTAGTTCCGATGGATTTGGAGGTATAGGGCCTGTGGGAATTACACTTAAATCTGGAATTTCAGTTTTAAAAACAATATCTTCTATGTTACAGTTTCCGCTTAGATAGTTACTTAAACCAGTTTCATTATGCAGATCCATTAACTTTGATACGGAAGGTCTTCTTAAATCAAAGCTTAATAGAACAACCTTTTTTTGATATAATGCGAAGCTTGTTGCCAGATTTATTGAGACAAAACTTTTCCCTTCTTCCATCATTGTCGAAGTAATCATAATCACTGGATTTTTTATTTCTCCTAACACGTATTGAAAATTTGCACGTAACGATCTGAAAGATTCTGCAATAATAGAATTAGGGGAATAATGTACTACGAGTGGATTTTTTTCTTTATTATGAATAATATTGCCTAAAATTGGTTTGTCAATTATCTTTTCAACATCTGAAATATCAACTATTTTATCATTAAAATAATCATATAATAAAATACAACAGACAGGCAATCCTAAACCAATAATAAAACCTAAAAGCAAAATGACTTTTTTATTTGGATAAACCGGCCCTGATTTTATAGATTTTGGGAAATCAATAATTTCATTCTCGGGAAAATTGGAAGCTTTCGCTATTTGTAACTCAGATTTCTTTTTCAATAAAAATGTATATAAAGCATCTTGCAATTGAAACTCTCTTTCATATGTAAATAATTTTCGTTGAGCTTCTGGCAATGACTGTACCTCAATAGCTAACTTATCTATTCTTTCGTTTATATCATTAAGCGAAATTTTTGCTCTATCGATTGAATTTAATATATTCTCTAATAAAGTATTTTTTTGGTTTTCAATTTTTATTTTTATGCTCTCTAAATATGGATTATCCTTTTTAGAGTTAATCATAACATCCACTTTCTCAGAATAAAGTTTAGTTAATTCAATTATTAGATTGTTTAGCAAAGGGTCACCGATCCCCATAGATGATGGAGCAATAATATCTTGTATCTCCTTATTTTCAGACAAATATCCTTGAAGATAAATATAATACTTTTGCCTAAGGATTAATTCTGCTTTCTGATTTTGAAGACTCTCCATATTTTGATAAGCTTGTTGAGACTGAAAATCGATATTCATAACTTTTTGAGACGACCTATAAACCTCCAAACGTTTTTCTGCACTTTCCAATGAATCAGAAATATTATTTATCTGACTATTTATAAAATCTATAGTATTTATCGCTATTTTGTTCTTCTTCTCAACACCTCTGTTTAAATATACATCCAACAGTTTATTTAAATAATCAATCGATTTAGAAACGTTTACACCATCGTAATATATTTTTATAACAGAAGAATACTTTACATCCTCTATTTGAATTTGTTGAAACTCGTTTGTTAATGATTCTAAAGTTCGGAATTTAAACAGGTATTCTTTCCCTCTTTCAATGCTTGCAGTTTCCTTAATTCTAAATTTAAAATATTCATTAGTAAAATTCCCATCTTTTAAAATAGTATCATTTATCTCAAAATCAGTTATAAGGTCAATAATCCTATCTTCGTTATACAAATAAGCAATGCATTCCTTAGATGAAGTCCAAATCCGAAAATCGCCATTTTCGAGTTTTTGTAGATTAATATCTATCTCAGCTATTTGAATATGAGAAGAATCATATTCTATTATAAAAGGAGTTTCATTATATATTTCATTTATTCTATAATTGTCTTTTTCAAAATATGAAACAGAATAATTAAGTTCTTTAATTGTCCTTTCAGTTAGGAGATAAGAACTAAGTATCTCTATTTCATTTCTTAACTTATATTGAGCCATTGAGCTAAACGGAGAAGCTACACTTTGAATAATTGCATCAGGATCCATTAAAGTTTGCTCATCTTTAATCAATAATGTAGTTCCTACTCTATATATTGGCACAGAAGTTTTTATAAAAAAGAAAGCAATTAACAATCCCAATACGAGAGAAATTGGGAAAACATACCAAAACCTTAAAAGCCTGTATATATAGGCTTTTAGATCAATCGATTCTTCTTCAAAATTTTGAAATTGATTGTTATTTACCATATTCAAAAAACGACAATTTAAATACTAAAATAAACTATTATTTAAACAATGCTATTATAAGTGCAGCAGTTGTAATTGTTGATAATATAATTGCATATGGAAAATTATCAAAGGCAAATGATTTACTTTTTAATGGCTCAATATATAAAACATCATTTGGCAACAAATAAAACTGATCTGATTGCAATATTCCATTATCAGTTAAATCTAAATAATACATTTCGGAGCCTGTTAAAGTTTGACGAACCAGCTTTACTTTCTGCAGATTTCCAAAGTTTCCATTACCACCTGCCTGGGCAATAGCCTGCAAAATATTAACTTGTTTGTTTTTTATTATAAAAGTTCCCGGATTGCTTACTTCTCCTAAAATTGAAACTCTATAATTTACCAAATGTACAACAACAGTTGCTTCTTTAAAATACTCATTAACTGTTTTTTGAAGCAAATCATTAACTTCCTTTACAGTTAAACCTTTAACATATACTTTATCAATAAATGAAAAATTTATATAGCCATCTTCTTCAATTCTATAACTATTTAAATCTTGATATGTAGCGGTCATAGGGTTTGGGAAATCTGTTTGAAATAACCGACTAGTTTTTTGATCAACACTGTGTACACTTATATACAGCTGGTCTCCAGGTTGTAAGTTATAAGCAGTATTTCTATTATTTACAAATCCGGAAGAAACATCTTCTACTGATTTTTCCTGCAACATCTGTAGTTTTTTCTGTGAAACACATGATGAAAATAAGAAAGCCACTATTACAAATCCTGCAACAATTTTAAGGGTATAATTTACTCTTGTTTTCATAATATCTTGTTTTAATTATTTTAGTTTTTTGATAATTTTATTGCTTTTTTAGTATTAATTTTTTGTCCGTTTTTGTAAGCCACAATAAATGCTCCATTAACACCCGATATTTTTTTCAGTTCTATAGCTTCTTGATATGATTTTAAATTACCTATCGAGTACTTAAACCAATCATTCTCTTCTGTTAAGTAAACATTTAGCTCAATACAACAAATATTTTTTATTTGATTTACAGATAATTTCCCGGGACTTGCTGCTATCTGAACTTTAAAAATCAAATCTGTATTTTTCGATATCCAGTTTTTATTAATTATAGGGTCAAAACATTTTTGTGCTTTCTTTGCTTCCAGCACATTCATTTTATTGTTACCTTTAAATGCAATTACAAATGCCCCTTTTGCACCACAATTCTTTCTGAATTCATTGGCATCATTAAAATTATTAAACTCACCAACCGAATATTTATACCAATTATCTTCTTCAAATCTGTTGATTTTTTCATACCCTGAATAAATAGCATGTAATTTCTCAGACGATAATAGTCTTTTATCAGCAGCAATCTGAACTTTGAATACAATATTATTTTCAGTCGATGTTACAACAGGAATCTTGCCTTTCATTGCCAGATATAGAGGAACTTTTATACCATCTTTATAGGCCACTATAAACATTCCATCAACTTTTACTGATTCTTTTAAATTTACAGCATGTTCGTAAGTACCTGATTTACCAACAGAATATTTATACCAACCGTCTTCTGTTATCATATCAATGGGTTCATCACCCTTATAAATATTGTTCAGTTCATTTTTCGACATTTTTACTTTATTGGCAGCTATCTGAACTTTAAATATTAATCCTTCTGGTAAATCTGATGCGATTTTACCTTTTTCGTAAGCTGGTTTTTTTCTTTCACTTTTTAAAGCAAACAAATCAACCTTTACGCTATTCTTATAAGCCACAACAAATGCATCACTAACATTTAAAGTTTTTTTGTAATTATCAGCTTCTGAAAATGTGTTAAAATCTCCAATAGAATATTTACTCCAGCCTTCCTCACTAATCATTTTAATTTCTTTTTTCCCATTATAAATTCTTCGTAACGTATTTTGAGATAGGGGTATTTTATCGGCTGCAATCTGAACTTTATATATTATATCATCATCAATAACATCTTCGGGTTGATCATATGATTTTGTTGTTATTTCTTTGGAATCATCATATGATAAATCATCAGATTGTAATGCAATATCTTTTAAGATTTCTTCAGTTGTAGTATCTGTAATAACTGATTCTTCTGATATTAATACCTGTTTTTCGGCATATAAATAATCTTCCCAGGTATTTCTCATGGTTGATGAACTTAAAGAATCAGAATAAAGCAGATTTCGAAATGCACTGACGGATAAAAATGAATCTTCCTGATTTATATAATCTAAATATGCTTTCAATAACTCTTCGTTTATAACGACTTTTTCATCATTTTGACCTGCATCTAACTTTGTCTGGTTTTCTGTTTCAATTTTCACGTTTCCTGAATAGATATCAACAACCTGATTTTGTCTGTCCATACCTGATTTTTCGTACTCCTGAGCACTTAAAAGTTTTGAATAACGCTCTTCCTTTTCACTTTTTTCAAGTTTATATGCTTCATTTCTCAGCTTCTCGGCCTTATAAAACAACTCCTCAATCTGCTCTTCCATTAATTTTAATTCCAGAGGAATTTCATTATGAACTAAGAAATTAGTTTTCAATTCAGGCATAACTTTCTTAAGCACACTATATTCAATGAAATTAGCCTCTTTCTGCAATTCCAATGCTTTTAACTGATAGTCAAGTGCTTTATTTTTAAGACCTTCGACTTTCTTGTCATTTTCAGAATCAGAAACATCATAGTCGGCTATCTCTGAATATAAAGAATTTGCTTTATCATTAAGTTTCTGTGCTTCCTGATTCAGTTTTTGTGCTTTTTCCAGCTTTTTTTGATCTTCTTTATCAAAAGGTAGGTCTTTAGTAAATCCCATCAATAAAAAAATTGAAGCAATTATCCAAATTATCATATACTTGCTTGATGCTTGATTCATTTTACAAAGCCAGCTTTAATTTAAAAGTATATTTTGTGCTTCACAACAACAATTACTTGTAGCTCAAATCATTAATATAGCAAGACTAAATATACTAAAAGTACAAGCAATTTACAAAATTTAAAAATCGTATCTACTAAAAGTGATATATATCACCAGTCTACATCAATCAATAAAGTTCAAAATTTTTAAGGTTGCACCTCTTTTATTTTCAACATAATCTGAAGTAACCTTTCCCGCATGTATAATCTCATCCGGATGTGAAATAAAAAAGTCTATTTTATCTTTTAATTCATCGTATTCTGTTATTGAATAAGCCCCGCCTGCATTTATCATATCAACAGCTTCTTTAAATTTTAGGTAATTCGGGCCAAACAATAATGGCATTCCAAATGTTGCTGCCTCAAGAGTATTATGAATGCCTTTACCAAATCCACCTCCGATATAAGCCAAGTCTCCATACTTATAAAGAGAAGAAAGTAACCCAATGTTATCAATAATTAAAACCTGTGCATTCGATATATTCATATTATCTGCCTCAGAATATTTTAAAATCCTTAAATCCGTATCTATTGATCTAATTATTCGTGCAATATTTTCAGGATGAATTTCATGAGGTGCTATAATAACTTTTAAATCATTTTTAGATTCGTTCAAATATTTAATTATTAAATCCTCATCAGGCTTCCATGTGCTTCCGGCAATAAGCAATTGTTGATCTCCCTTAAATCTCTCAATCAATGGAAGGGTTTTAGAGTTTTTAGCTATTGTATAAACTCTATCAAAACGAGTGTCGCCAGTTACGCTTACGTTATTTAATTGTATGCTATTTAGCAAATCTGCAGATTCATCATTCTGCACAAAAAAATGTTTAAACTCTGATAGCATTTTTTGTGATCTGTACGCGTATTTTTTAAAGAACCTTTGGCTTTTTCTAAAAATGCCTGAAACCAAATACAATGGGATTTCTCTTTTTCCAATTTCTTTAATAAAAAAATACCAAAATTCATATTTAATAAAAAATACAACTGAAGGATTTACAATATTTAGAAATCGTCTAGCATTTTTTGGAGTGTCTAATGGCAAATAATATATATAATCAGCTCCTTCATAGTTTTTTCTGATCTCGTAACCTGATGGAGAAAAAAAAGTTAGTAAAATTTTATGCTCTTTATACTTTTCTTTAAAGGCTTCAATTAAAGGTCTTCCTTGCTCAAACTCTCCAAGTGACGCACAATGAAACCATGCTATATTCTCATTTGGATTTATTTCTTGTTTAAGTCTTTTGAAAATACCTTTTCTTCCGCGAATCCAGAAACGTGCTTTTGGATTAAACCAAGACGCAATTGCTATAAGCAAATAATATATTTTGATCACTGCGAGATAGAAAACGGTCATAAACTGCAATTTTAAATTACAACAACAAATTTAACGGACAAAAATCGTTTTTTTATAAAAATTCTTTTCTTTAATTACATCACCTTTATTACACTCTGATTTTCTGCTATTTACTCTTGGTTTTTATTTAATCAAACATAGGATATTATCCTAAATAGCTTAAAAAAACACAATATTTTTTATCATTACCCTTGTTTTTTCAAGAATTTTTATACTTTTAGGCATCAATTAAGAAATTACTTGATACCCTAACCCTAGAATTTAAACCCAAAGGTCTTCTTTTAAGAAGGCCTTTTGTTTTTAAACATTCCTGTTTAAAATTTCAACATTTCACAATTATTTCCGTTCTTTAATTGCTTGTATTTTAAGATCGCTAAATTTTTTGATTTGCAAAAAGCAATTGTCACTATATTATTTATTTTATTCTGCTTTCACGGAAAATCTCAGATTACTGGAAATTTTCGCACAAAATCGTTCATTGTTTCAAGTGATACAATTCAAATTGATACTTTAAGTATCGTTCCCGAATCTGAAATAATATATAATTGCAACAAAAGTATAATTAAGAGTAGTAATTATAGTATCGACTATATTAAAGGAATGTTGATTCTCTCTGGCTCTGCATCACATGAAAATTTGAAATTTCCCATCACAATTATTTACCGAGTTTTTCCCATAAACTTTTCTGAATCACAATATCATAGAAAAAAAGAAGAAACAGTTTTCGTCGGACCTGTTCTTGCTTATCCAGACAAGAACAAAAGTTACAAGCAAGGTAATTTCATGAACGACAACCAATTAGATAAACGAGGAAGTATTTCAAGAGGAATTACTGTTGGAAATAACCAAAATGCAGTTATTAATTCAAATCTGAATATGCAAATATCAGGAAAATTAAATAATGATCTTTATATACTTGCAGCTATTTCAGATGAAAATATTCCAATACAAGCTGATGGGAACTCTCAACAAATTCAGGATTTTGACAAGGTCTTTATTCAACTTTATAATGATAAAACAAGCATTACTGCAGGTGATTTTGAAATTAACAAACCTGAAGGTCATTTTTTAGTTTTAAACAGGAAAGTTCAGGGAGGTTTACTAAAAACAAAATTTAATAATAAGAAAAAACCAAAAACCAATTTAGAATCTACCATAAGTGGAGCAATAACAAAGGGCAAATATTGCAGGCAGACTTTTCAGGGGCAAGAAGGAAATCAGGGTCCGTATAAATTAACTGGCTGCGATAACGAACAGTATATTATCATCTTAGCTGGCACCGAAAATGTTTATATTAATGGACAATTGCTGAAAAGAGGAAAAGATTTTGACTATGTAATTGATTACAATACAGGCGAAGTTACTTTTACTGCAGGAAAACCTATTACTAAAGATTCCAGAATAGCCATAGAGTTTGAGTATTCAGAACGAAGTTATTCAAGATACCTTATTTATAGTGCAAATGAATTTAAAACTCAAAAGGGCAATTTTTGGCTGAATGTATATTCTGAGCAGGATAGTAAGAACCAACCCATTAATCAGGATTTAACAAACGATCAAAAACAATTTTTGGCTGAATCGGGAGACAGCATTGGAGAAACTTTTATTTCAAATGTTGACAGCATTGAATTCAGGAATGATTATGTGCTTTATGAGAAAAAGGACACTGTGATTGATGGAATCACATACAAATTTTATCAATATTCAACTAATCCTGAAAAGGCATTTTACTATCCTGGATTTAGTCAAGTTGGCGTTAACAATGGAAATTATATTCAAATTCATAATGCAGCAAACGGGCGAGTTTTTGAATGGATAGCTCCCATCAATGGGATACCTCAGGGTGAATATGAACCAGTTCGGCTTTTGATTTCTCCCAAAAAACATCAGATGGTTAGCTTTGGAGGTAATCTGAGTTTGAATTCAACCAGTTTTACCAATTTTGAACTTGCTTTAAGCAATTATGACATTAATACTTTTTCGGATAAAGATGCTTCTGACAATGTTGGATACGCATTGAAACTTGCTTTTCATAAAAGTTTGCTGAATAGAGACACAACGCTCAATCAGCTTAAAACAAAAATAAACTGGCAATTATTAAATAAGAATTTTCAGGAAATTGAGCGTTTCAGAACAGTTGAATTCGAACGAGATTGGAATATTTCACAAGCTTTTACCAACGATGAAAATCTTATTGAAACCGACATATTATTTAAACATAAGCAAACACTAAAAAGCAACTATGCTTTCAGTCTTTTAACTGATAGCAAAGAATATACAGCTTACAGAAATCAACTTAATGGATCTCTTAATAAATCAGGATTCTCTTTATTTTTAAACTCTTCGCTATTAAACTCTGAATCAGAAATCAATAATACACAATTTATCAGATACCTGGCGGGGATTTCAAAATCGTTCCGATTTTTGGAATCAGGATTTGAAAATGAAATGGAACAAAATATTTGGAATAATAATGTAAATGATAGTCTGACATTAAATAGTTTTAGTTTTAACTCGTATCGTTTTTACATTCAAAACCCTGACTCTTTGATTAACAAATACTCCATAAGCTATATTTTACGTAAGGATTTTTTACCTATAAACAATAGTTTAAAACAAAGTTCAGAATCGGAAGATTTTCAGATTGATTTTGCTTTATTAAGAAATCCATCGAACATTTTAAAAGCGACTCTAAATTATCGAAAACTTGAATATGTAGATACAACTATTGTAAATGCAAAAGGAGAAAATACACTGACCGGTAGAATAAATTACAATTTCAGAATTTTCAAGGGTGCAGTTTCATCATCTATATTTTACGAGGCAGGTTCGGGTCTTGAGCCCAAAAAGGAATTTAGCTATTTAAAAGTTGCAAGCGGACAAGGAATTTACACTTGGGAAGATTACAATAATAATGGAATAGCAGAACTTGATGAATTTGAAGTTGCTCAATTTCAGGATGAAGCAAATTACATCAGGATTAATTCACCGGGAAGTGAATATATAAAAACGTACAAAAACGAATTTAGTCAGGTACTTAATATTAGACCTGAAGTATTATGGAAAAATAAAACCGGATTTAGGAAGATAGTTTCTCGTTTTTCAAATAATCTGGCATGGCTTATTAATCAAAAATCGACAGATGAATTACCTGAACATAGCCTCAATCCTTTTTACAACTTAAATGATAGCACTATAATAAGCATGAATAAGAATGTAAGAAATACATTTTCTTTTAACCGAATAAGTTCAAAATTCGGGATTGATTATATATATCAGGAAAATAAAAACACCATACTTCTTTCCAATGGACTTGATGAAAGAAACAAAAAACTAAACAAGATTAATATAAGATGGCGATTCACTGAAGATTTCACTTTTATCAATTCATTTGAATCGAGAAATAAAAAATATGAATCAGAATTTTTCAGTATTAAGAATTATGAAATTAAAGATTTTGTTTACGTAATTAAGATTCAGTATCAGCCTGGTTTTAAAACAAGAGCTGAAATAAATTATAGTTATTCTGACAAGAAGAATATCATATCTGTAGAGCAAAGTTTTATAAACGACTTCGGAGCTGAATTAAATTATTCTATCACTAAAAAGGGAAATTTACTAATTAAAGGAAATTATCTGAACATTAATTACAAATACGACCCAAACACCTCAATTGCTTATGAAATGCTTCAGGCCTTAAAGCCTGGGAATAATGCTACCTGGAGTATTTTGTTCCAAAGAAAAATAGCCGAGAACCTTGAAATGAATTTTAGCTATAATGGTAGAATCTCAGAAAATATTAATGCGATTCATACAGGAAGTCTGCAATTAAGAGCATTTTTCTAATTCCAAACTGCAACTAAAAAGCAACCATAAGCAAATCTATGTCTTTAGATGGAATATCAAAATAATTCCCAATTCTTGTGTTGGTTAAAATTCCATTAAACACATAAACTCCGTGTCGTAATCCAAGATCATCTTTTAAAAGTCTTTGAACACCTCCAGCATCAGCAATATTTAATAGTAAAGGATTAAACACATTACTTAATGCTATTGATGCTGTTCTTGCTACACGTGATGCAATATTTGGAACACAATAATGAATAACTCCGAATTTTGTATATGTCGGATCGTTATGATTACGGCATTCAGATGTTTCAATACATCCTCCTTGATCAATACTTAAATCGATAATAACAGCTCCTTTTTTCATTTCTTTAACCATTTCTTCTGTTATAAGAAACTGAAAGCCTTTTTCACCAGGATACATTGCACCAATAACCACATCGGCTGATTTAAGATGCTTTTTAATAACACGAGGATGAAATACTGAAGTGAATAATCTTTCTGATAAATTTGTTTGTAATCTTTTAAGGTTTGAAATAGAATGATCGAATACCTTTATAAAAGATCCTAAGCCAAGAGCAGCTCTTGCTGCATATTCAGCAGCAGTTCCAGCTCCAAGGATAATAACTTCAGTTGGAGTAATGCCTGTAACTCCACCTAACAAAACACCTTTCCCTTTGTGCACATTACTTAATTGTTCTGCTGCTATTAGAATTGATGTTGTTCCGGCAATCTCGCTCATTGAACGCACAACTGGATAACAATTTTCTTTATCTTTTAATCCTTCAAAAGAAATTGCAGTAATCTTTTTCTGCATTAATTTTCTTATATATTCCTCTGATTGTGAAGGAAAATTCAAAGATGAAAAAAGGGTTTGATTACCTTTACAAAGGTCTATTTCTTTTATTGTTGGAGGTGCTATTTTTAAAATAATATCACATTGATAAACTTCTGAAGCTGTATCAACTATTTGTCCGCCAACTTCGCTATAATGTGAATCGATATAATTTGCTGCTGCTCCTGCATTTTTTTCTATAACAATCTCATTCCCACTATTTACAAGAATCTCAACCGCCTCAGGTGTTAGTGCAACTCGACTCTCGTTTTTTGTGTTTTCTTTCGGTATCCCAATTATGAGTTTTTGTTTTTTCTTCCCTGTTTCAAGCATTTCTTCCTGAGGTAAGAATCCGGTATTTCCAAAAGAATAACCCGATTTTTCTTTTTTATCCGTCATATTAGTCCGGTTTTGCGGAATTAATTAAATAATATGCAATCAACCAAAATAAAACAAATACTTTATATTTTCAAGTATTTTCAATTGATCTTTCAATATAAGCAGTTTTTATCGCCAATTTATTGTTCTGCTTCCATCCTCATTTTCTACAAGCTGCACGTAAGCTATATTTTCAGGAAGTATTTCTGCAACCTTGTCAGGCCATTCAATAAAACAATAGTTTCCGGAATAAAAGTAATCTTCATAACCAAAATCATACACCTCTTCTATCTTTTCAATCCGATAAAAATCAAAATGATATATAACATCACCACCACCGGTTTGATATTCGTTTACTAAAGCAAAAGTTGGACTTGTAACTATCTCAACAACACCCAATTCATTGCATAAAGCTTTTATAAATGTTGTTTTCCCAACTCCCATAGGCCCAAAAAATGCAAATACTTTCTTATCACGCATAATGCGCAAAAATTTATCTGCAACAATATTTAAATCTGACAAGGATTTTAATGTCAACGAATCCATATATGCAATTTATAGAAAAAAAATTAAATATTAGGCTTTAAAGTAATAAATGGGATAATCATTTCTTCCATTGATACTCCACCATGCTGAAATGTGTCTTTGTAGTAGTTTACGTAATAATTAAAATTATTAGGATAAGCCAGAAAATCGTTATTTAAAGCAAAAATATAACTTGTGCTAATATTTGATTTTGGCAGATGTACTTTTTCAGGATTTCTGATTTCAAACACTTCCTTTGGATTATAATTCAGATTTCTGCCATTTTTATAACGCAGATTAGTTGAAGTATTCTTATCTCCAACAACTTTTACAGGATTCTGTACCCTCACGGTTCCATGATCTGTAGTAATAATAATTTTCACATTTTTCTGTTGCAACTCTTTTATCAGTGTAAACAAAGGAGAATGCTTAAACCACGATAATGTTAAAGATCTGTATGCTGGTTCGTCATTTGCCAATTCGCGAATCATTTCTATTTCGGTTCTGGCATGAGATAACATGTCTATATAATTATAAACCAGTACATTTAAGTCATTATGAAGCAAGTCAGAGATATTTTCAACCAACTTTTCTCCAGTTTTCAAATGACTTACTTTTTCATAAAAACTCTTGTGGTTTTTCCCATATCGTTTAAGCTGAGCTCGAAGAAGTTCTTCTTCTTTCATATTTTTACCACCCTCTTCGTCATCGTTTAACCAAAACTCAGGATACAATTTATCAATCTCAAGTGGCATTAAACCAGCAAAAATAGCATTCCTGGCATACTGTGTTGCTGTTGGTAAAATACTACAATATAACTCCTCTTTCTCCACAGTAAAATATTCATTCATCATTGGCTGAATCAACTTCCACTGATCGTATCTAAAATTGTCAATAACGATAAAAAACACTTTTTGACCTTGATCAAGCAATGGAAAAACTCTCTCCTTAATCAAGTTTGGCGACATCATTGGTTTATTTGAATCGTTACTAAACCATTGTTCATAATTGTTTTTTATAAACCTTCCGAAACTTTTATTGGCATCAGATTTTTGCATCTGAAACACTTCTTGCATTCCTGCTTCTTCGTTTTGCTCCAGCTCCAGTTCCCAATAAACAAGCTTTTTATATAAATCAACCCAACTTTCGAAGTTATTTGCTTCAGAAATCTGCATTCCAATTTTACCAAATTCTGTTTGATAACCCGATAATGTTTTTTCAGATATTAATCTCTTTTTATCAATATTTTTCTTAATACTAAGAAGTATTTGTTTCGGGTTAACCGGTTTTATTAAATAATCTGCTATTTTGGACCCGATTGCTTGATCCATAATATCTTCTTCTTCACTCTTTGTAATCATAATAACAGGAATACTTGCTTTTATTTCCTTAATTTTAGATAAGGTTTCTAAGCCGCTTAGACCTGGCATATTTTCATCAAGAAAGATCAAATCAAAATCCTGTTTACGAACTTCGTCAATAGCATCATCTCCATTACTTGTAGTAGATACTTCAAAACCTTTTTCCTCTAAAAACAGGATGTGTGGTCTTAAGAGATCTATTTCGTCATCGGTCCATAAAATCCTAATACTCTTCATCTTAAAAATTCTGATTATTTAAATCTGTAGTCAACTAAATATAAAAACTATTCCTTGTAGTTTTTATTGTAAAATATCAAGTAATTGCGAACAATTTTTTCGTCAGCTAATTTTGCAAGATTTTTATCTGTAATAATAAAATACTGATATTTGGTGCTTTTTATTTCTTTAAATATTTTTTCTCTCTCAGTTTCAAATTTATTAAAGTATCCGACACCATCTTCAGCATTTTTAAATTGCCTTACAGTTATTACCGAAAAGAAATCGTTAAACTCCTTATTTTCTATATCATAGCTTTCCTGTATATAAAAATCAAGATTGAAATTAATGATATTAAACTTTAACTGATTTATATCGGATTGTTTTGAAATAACAATTGCAAAACAATGCTCATCATCAGGAGAATAAGTATACATTTCTTCAATTTCTTCTGCGGTTTTCTGAGCAAATTCTTCCTTATTTAATTCAGACTGATATGGTGTTTCCTGGTTTTCAGCAAAATTTATATCTGTAATGTTTTTAAATTCATTTTCCTGAATAGAAGCTAAAATTCTTTCAGCTTCTATGGATACGGGATCATCCTTAAACTCAGCTATTACCTTTTCTAATTCTTGCTTTAAAACTGAAATTCCATAAATCTTCCCAGTAGCAAGAGCTTTTAAATATTTGTATTTAGACAAATAGACATTGTCGGAGTGCTCTTTTTCTGCAAAATCACATCTGGTAATTACGTCACTAAATTTATTCTGCTTATAAAATTCAAGTGTTGTCTGATAATAATCTTTGCGGTCTTGTTCTTCTTTCTCGAATTGTTTAAAATAGTCTGGATCAATTAACACCTTGGCATATCTGGAATCCGGATAATTTCTAATAATTATATTCTTATAAACATCGGCTTGTGAACTTTCTCCTTGGTCTAAGTAAACTTTATACATACTATAATATGCAGGTACTTTATACTCACTTTCCGAATATCTTTCAGTAAGCTCTTTATATGAATTTAATGCCAAAGGATAATCTTTTAAATTGTTTCGATATACTTCACCGATATTGTACAATGCTGCTTGAACCATTTTGTTCGAAACCTTCATCGCTGAATCAGTAAGAGGAATATCAACCATATAATATTCAGGCGTTTTATCGTCCATTCCCGATTTTTTATCAATTATTTCATCTGAGATCTCGGTTTCTGTGATTTGTTCTATGCCCATTACCTGCTTGTTTTTTCTTCGCCAGTTATCTTCCAGTTTTCTGGTTCCCCATCGTCTTTTAAATTCGGGTTGTCCGAAGCTTTTCGCTGATGGATTATAAAAATACCATTTACCACTTTCGGTTGCAGTATTTGTTGGTCTTGATCCGCCGGTTCTGTTTATTCCTTGCATTTCTGCCAATTCTCTTGCTTTTCTTTCTTCAAGTTCTCGAGCTTCCTTTTCTCTTAAATTCTGTATTATAGTTTTAATAAAATTGTTTCTTTCTTGTTCCGACATTCTCGCAACCATCTGCAAACTGTCTTGATGGCTAACTACATTCAAGTTAATAACCAATCTTGATAAATATTGATTTTTTACAGATAATTCTCTGTAACCTGGGAAATCATGATCAAGAGAAACAACGGCACTATCAAAATATGCTTGAGCTTCAACATAAGCTGTTTTATCAAAATAAATATTTGCAAGTGCAAGAAATGTTAAAGCTTTTTGGTTTGTATTAGAGATACTTGTTTTTGCAGATAAGTGATAATATTCAACAGCCTGATTGACTTTATTATCTTTCATCTCCAGTTCTCCTAAAGCATAATAAATCTGATCCTGATACTCGATGTTCTTATCATCTTTTAGCATATCCAGCAACTCAGATTTTATTGAACCTATAGATTTCCCTCCTGTAAATAATGAAGCTCTTTTTATTTTAGCATTAAATGCCATTTCGTAAGGAGGATTCATTTTTATAACAGCTCCATAAATTTCTGATGCTTGTTTAAAATTATTAAGTTCTTCATTCAGCTGAGCATGAATAAAAGTTAATCGCAGCTTTTCCTTTTTCTTTTTCACCAACAATAATGCTTCACTAACAAAAGGTTCAGCTTCACTAAATCTTTGTTGTTTCAAATAGAAATCAGCCTGCGTTAAATTAAATTGATAATTCAATTTTTCAGGATAATCCATGTCACTTGTTAGAAAGTCGATAAGATTCTGAGCTTCACGAAAATCTTTCAATTCAACATTTGACCTCACAAGCCAGTTATATGCAAGGTATTTTGTTTCGTCGTCGTCAAATTGTTTTATTATATAATCAAAGACTCTTATTGCGCTTCCATAATCAGCCTGATAAAAAAATGCTTTCCCCATAATAAGGTAGGAATCATCAATATAAGCATTATACTCATTTTTATTATAGAAGTCTTTCTCTTTTTGAGACATGGAGCCTTTTCCCTGATCAGGCTTACTGGTAATTGAATGTAATTTGATTGATTTTGTAGACTTCTCAATTGTCCTATCCATTCCGGGTTTTACTGAAGAAGCAAGTTGTTCGTTACCGTATATAAAGATGGGAAGTATTTTTGAGTAATCGTCGGTATAAGAATCTTCGTAGGTTTTTAATCCTTCTTTGTAACTCTCGGTACCATTAAATAAAATATTGTACTTTGTCGTCAGACCATGATAAAACCTCGTAAGACTTGTGTTCTTTTTCGTAGAACACCCATAAGCTATAAGGATAATTACAAATAGGAAATATTTAAAGCTTTTATTCACCTAATATTAATTTTAACAATGACTTACTTATTTCAAACCAGATTTTATCTGAAATATTATATAATACGGTCTATTATTTTAAATAAATCTGGAAAGCATAAAAATAGCAAATAAATTGAACTTGACACAAAAGAAAATGGATGTAACATTTTACATCCATTTCATCAGAAATTTTTTAATTCCTATCTCAACTAATTATGCAGAAACTACTTCTTTAATTTCAGGAATTTGTTTTCTAACAGCCTGTTCAACACCATTTTTAAGTGTTTGTAAGCTATAAGGACATGATCCACATGCTCCTAATAATTGAACTTTAACAACCATATCATCTGTTAACTCAACAAATTGAATATCCCCTCCATCTGCAACAAGATAAGGTCTTACCATATCAATAGCTTCGTTTACTCTTTTCTCAAGATCTTGTCTTTTAGCTTCGTCCATTTTATTAATTTTTTTTATTGTTTTTATTATTTCGTTTTTATTTCTACTCTTTTTGTTGGTTCCATGTTTGCATTTCGGTTTTCAACTTTATCTATAACTGAGCTTGCTAACTCATTAAAAGCCTTCTCAACTATTGAATCTTTATTCAATGCTGCTGGATTTCCAATATCTCCGCCTTCGCGAATACTCTGAACTATTGGAATTTGAGCAAGTAATGGAATATTTTCTTTTTCTGCAAGATTTTTACAACCATCTTTTCCAAAAATATAATATTTATTTTCTGGTAATTCTTCTGGTGTAAACCAAGACATGTTCTCAATCAGACCTAAAATTGGTACATTAATGCTCTTACCTGTAAACATTTTAATCCCTTTAATTGCATCGGCCAAAGCTACATCTTGAGGTGTACTTACAATAAGAGCTCCTGTAACTGATAGTTCTTGTACTAAAGTTAAATGAATATCACTTGTTCCGGGAGGTAAATCCACTACAAGAAAATCAATTTCACCCCACTCCACCTGATGTATAAGTTGTTTTAATGCACTTGTAGCCATTGCTCCGCGCCATACTAAGGCATCTTCAGGATTAATAAAAAATCCTATTGAAACTACCTTAACACCATAATTTTCGATAGGTGTTATCATATCAACATCACCAACCTTTCGAACAAGAGGTCTCTGTCCTTCGACATTAAACATCTTCGGAATTGAAGGTCCAAAAATGTCGGCATCAATTAAACCTACTTTCAAACCTGTTTTAGCTAATGAAATAGCAAGGTTAGTTGATACAGTTGATTTTCCAACGCCTCCTTTTCCTGAAGCTACGGCAATAATATTTTTAACATTTTTCATTACTGATGATTCCTGTTTTTCGTTTGCTTGTTTTCGTTCCGGAGCTTTAATCTTTATGTTACCATTAAAATCAAGATCTTTTCCTAAATTTTGCTCTATTGCTTGAATACAAACTTTTTGCATTGAATTTATAAACGGGTCTGTTGGTTTTTTAAAACTTAATGTAAAGCCTGCTTTATTTCCTTCAATCCAGATATCATCAACCATTCCCATAGCCACGATATCCTGCGCTGTCTCCGGATGCTTTACATTCCTTAATGCATCTAATATTTGTTTTTTTGAATAAGACATATTATTATCCTTATTTTTATTTAATTTAAATTAACGTAGCAAAGATAATAAAATAGTTATGAGTTTCGAGTTAAAAGTTCAAAGTTTTCATGTCAAAAAATATAGACAAAATTAACTTTCGCAATAAAAATTAAGCTTTCCAAAGCAATTTATATTAGTCAATTAGGTATCTCAAAAAACTATAATGCTAATTCTGTTAAGGGGTCCCAAAAATGGGTTGAAAAATCAACAATCTTATCATTTTCAACTTTAATTCCTTCGTTTTCGAGGAGTTGTTTCATAGTATTTGAATTTCCAAAATGATTTTTTCCGGTAAGAAGTCCTATTCGGTTAACCACTCTATGTGCAGGAATATAAACTGATTGACTATGTGAATCATTCATTGCCCAGCCCACTATTCTTGCAGATTGTGCTGAACCTAAATATTTAGCTATAGCTCCATAGCTTGTTACACGTCCATGAGGAATTTTTCGTGCAACTTCATAAACCTTGAAAAAAAAACCTTCATTAATCTTCTTCTGGTTCTTCAAGCTCTTGTGTTTTATTTAATTTGAATCTTAAATAATGAATTGGCTTACCCTGTTCAAGCCATTGTTGTTCATAAAATGTTTTGATCGAAAGAGTCTCATCAACCAATTCAGATTTGTAAAGATTATCAATATCTGTTATAAGATCTATATTATTTAATTCAATAAGCTTTTTTGTATAAGTATACAATTCAACACTATCCGTTTTTAAATTAACAAAACCATTATTCTTTATAAATTGCTGATAATAACCTAAAAACCTTGTTGATGTAAGCCTTTTGTAATACTTCTTGGGCTGTGGATCAGGGAAAGTCACCCAAACTTCCGAAACTTCTTCGTTTCCGAAGAAAGAATTAATTAAACCTATTCGGGTTCGTATAAATCCAACATTTTTTATTTGTTCTTCAACAGCAGTTTTTGCTCCGCGCCACATTCTGGCTCCTTTAATATCAATCCCAATAAAATTTGTATCGGGATGTAGTTTTGCCAGACCAACAGTATATTCACCTTTACCGCAACCAAGTTCAAGTATTAATGGTTTTTCATTTCTAAAGAACTCTTGGCTCCATTTCCCCTTTAACTTATAGTCTTTCCTGAAAACCTCATCGAATGGGGGTTGCACAACATGATCAAACGTCTCCATCTCGGCAAACCTTGATAATTTTTTCTTTCCCACTTTAACTGATTATTTTAATTACTTAGCGAGTTTCAACTTTTTCAATTCGTAAGCCTATATCCGAAATAAAATCCAGTTTATCGGTACGCATAGCCTGTATATATTTAAATGTATACACTCCGGAAACCGGAAATCGAATATTTCTTTTATACAAAAACTGATTATCATAAATATCACCCCATCCACTGCCGGTCCATTTTCCACGCTCATCTGCCAAATAACATTCAAACGTATCTCTAAGGGTAGATCCTCCTGGAGCCTCTGTCTGAACAAATAAAAACAGATTCTGCATTTTGTATCTTGAGCTGTTTCTTATGTTAATATAAATATTATGAGGATTAATTGTGTCCTGAATATCAACTTCAAATCTTAATACCGAATCTTTACTCCATGAAAGCTCAGGTATCTCAACATTTCTTTCGTATACCTGATTTGGATCGCAGGAAAACAAAGTTATTACAAGAGATGCAATTAAAAGAATACTAAGATTTCTGCCTTTTATCATTTGACGGTCTTTTACGTTTGTTATTTCTTTTCTTCTTTTTCTTTGCTTTCTTCTTATCATCAAAACGTGTTAAACTATCTTGTCCAACTTCATTTTTAAAGTCAAGAGGTCCTTCAGCTACAACACTAGAAGCATCAACAAGTACATCCGGTTTTGTTCCTTTTTTGTTAAGAGCAATTACTTCTTTTACTCTTTCAACAGGTACCGGTGTGAAATTAACCAAGTTAACCGGATCAAAAGTGTACCACATTATTCCCCTGAAGATGTCTGTTTTACTATGATAAGCTTGTCCTGTTTTTGTTTCAAGCACAATTTTAGTTGGAGGAAAATCCTTTTGTGCATCAACGTAACAATCAAGTTCGTAGTTTAAACAACATTTCAATTTTCCACATTGTCCTGCTAATTTTTGAGGATTGAGCGAAATTTCCTGATAACGTGCAGAATTTGTTGTTACTGAAACAAAATTTGTTATCCATGTTGAACAACAAAGTTCTCTTCCGCATGAACCAATACCTCCAATTCGACCTGCTTCTTGTCGTGCACCAATCTGGCGCATTTCAATTCTTATTTTAAATTTTTCTGCTAAAATCTTTATTAATTCTCGAAAGTCAACTCTTTCATCGGCTATATAATAAAAAATTGCTTTTGTTTTATCTCCCTGATATTCAACATCACCAATTTTCATAGCTAGCTTAAGGTCAGAGGCAACCATACGTGTTTGTAACATTGTTGAATCTTCAAGAGAAGTTGCCTCATACCATTTATCTAGGTCAGCAGGTTTAGCCTTTCGGTAAACTTTTTTGAATTCATACTCGGAAGCCTTTATCCCTTGTTTGTGGAGTTGAAAATGCACCAATTCTCCAGTAAGTGAAACGATTCCAATATCATGACCGGGAGAAGCCTCAACGGCAACAACATCTCCTTTTTTCACCCTAAGTGAATTGGTATTAATAAAAAACTCTTTCCTTGTATTCTTAAACCGTACTTCTATAATATTATTACCGTGACCTGAATCCGGTATTTCACTCAGCCAATCAAATGAATTTAGCTTGCTGCAACATCCCGGTTTTGAACAATCGCAAGGTGATATATTTTTTTCAGGTTCATTTCCTGATTTTTCTATTTCAATATTATCCATAAGTTATTTCCTTATTCTCTTCAAAATCAATCCCTGTAGTTTATACCTTATCTAAAATAAACCAGTTAACAAAAGTAATGAAAATTACTTTTTAATCAATTTTATAATCTTTAAAGCTAAATCCAAAAATACAATTTTATTGTAAGCATTCATTTCAATATCCGAATGAGCCCGATTTAAAGCTTCATAAAGCTCATAGACATTATCGTGATTAATAAACTGAGAAAAGTTCTCTGAAAAATCTAATTCCTTTCGTGTTAGATAAACCAATTCTTTATTATCTATATTCAACATGAAATTTTCTCGTACAAGCCTTAAAGCATATAATAAAAAGTTTTTTTGCTTCTCCCGTCCTATTCTGGAGATTTCATCTACCCAATCAATTACCTCAATTACTTTTCGCTGATATGCTAATCGCATCATTATAGTAAACTGATCAAAGTTGTAATTATCTTCTTCTGCAGAATGAATCAAATTCTGTGCTTCGTGGTAATTCCCATTTGCAAGATGAACAATGTCATTTGCCTTTTCAGGAGCTAATCCATTTCTATCGCAAAGTGTACTTCGCATACTATCATTATCAATTTTAGGGATTTTTATTAATTGAGTTCTTGAAAGTATGGTAGGTATAATTTGTTCTGAGTTTTCTGAAACCAATAAAAACAAAGTTTTTTCTGGTGGTTCTTCTATCAGCTTTAATAACTTATTGGCTGCAAAAGAATTCATTTTTTCTGGCAACCAAATTATCATTATTTTATATTCGGATTCAAATGTTTTTAAATTGAGCTTTTTTAATATCTCGTAACTTTCATTTTTGCTTATGATTCCCTGCTTATTTTCAACATCAATTATTTCGTACCATTTGTTTTGATTTATATATGGATTTTCAATAATTGTTTCGCGCCACTGTGCAATATAATCATCACTAACAGGGTCTTTTTTAACAGCCTTTGAGGTTGAAACCGGATAAACAAAATGCAAATCAGGATGTACTAATTTTGTAAATTTTAAACAGGAAGAGCAAACACCACATGAATCATCTTGCTGTTTATTTTCACATGAAACATACTGTGCATATGCAATTGCAAGAGCCAGAATCCCGGAACCATTCTCTCCTAAAAAAAGTTGAGCATGACTAATTCTATTTCCATTAACCGTTTGAATTAACTTTTCCTTTATACTCTTATGTCCGACAACCTCTTTAAACTGCATATATTCCTTAATAATTTCAACTGACTATTTAATCTCCTTAAAAGGATAATTAGCAAAAATAACAATAAACAAAAACAAATCATAAATAAAACCAGTTTCGCAATTAGCAAAAAATATATTTTTATCTTTAACACATCATTTAAAAAAGTTCCGAGTATGTATTCTATCGACAACTATAATTTTTCAGGGAAAAAAGTTTTAATGCGCGTTGACTTTAATGTCCCTTTAAATGAGAATCTGGAAATTACCGATGATACAAGAATAATAACTGCAGTTCCAACAATTCAGAAAATCTTTGCGGAAGGTGGTTCCATAATTCTTCTAACACATTTGGGAAGGCCAAAGGGAAAATTTAATGAGAAAATGTCTCTTAAAATTATACTTCCGCATTTAAGCAAGATTCTTGACCGCGAAGTAAAATTTGCTTCTGATTGTATTGGTGAAGAGGCTCAGGAACTTTCAAAAACCCTACAGCCGGGAGAGGTTTTATTGCTTGAAAATCTTCGATTTTATAAAGAAGAAACAGATGCTGATGAGAATTTTGCTAAAAAATTAGCCGGGCTTGGCGATGTTTTTGTAAATAATGCTTTTGGAACAGCGCACAGAGCTCATGCATCAACTTTTACTATTGCAAAACATTTTCCTAAAAATAGTATGTTTGGCTATCTCGTAGAAAGTGAAATCAAAAATATCGATAAAATCTTACACCAACCATTACATCCTTTTACCGCAATTCTTGGCGGATCAAAAGTATCGTCCAAAATTCATATTATTGAAGCTCTGATTGGAAAAGTAGACAATCTGATTATTGCTGGTGGAATTGCTTACACTTTTGCAAAAGCAATGGGTGGTAAAATTGGAAATTCTTTAGTTGAAGATGAATTTTTAGATTTTGCAAGACACATTATTGAAGAAGCAGAAAAAAATAATGTTAAATTATACTTACCCACTGATTGCGTTATTGCAAATGAATTTAAAAATGATGCTAAGATTGATCATTGTAATATAAATGAAATTCCTGATGGATGGATGGGTCTTGATATTGGTATAAAATCTGCCAATCGTTTTGCAGAAGTAATCGAAAACTCAGAAAAAATTCTCTGGAATGGGCCTATTGGAGTTTTTGAAATGCCAAGCTTCGCAATGGGAACACTTAAAACAGCAATGTCTGTCGCACGTGCTACTGATAAAGGAGCTTTTTCACTAATTGGCGGAGGCGATTCCATTGCTGCTGTAAATAAATATAGCTTAGCTCATAAAATCAGTTTTATTTCAACAGCAGGCGGTGCATTATTAGAATATCTTGAAGGAAAAGAGCTACCAAGTATAAAAGCTATAAAACAAAACCTAACAATCGACAGATACGATTTTGAAGGCAAAAAAGTATTAATGAGAGTGGACTTTAACGTTCCTTTAGATGAAAATGGAGAAATTACTGATGATACAAGAATAATAACAGCCTTACCAACGGTGCGAAAAATTTTGGCAGAAGGAGGTTCTGTAATATTTTTAACTCATTTAGGAAGACCTAAAGGCAAAATAGACGAGAAATATTCGGTAAAACATATATTGCCTTATTTATCAAAAGCACTTGACAAGAAGGTAAAATTTGCGGAGGATTGTATTGGAGAAAAAGCTTTAATTGCATCAGCTGTATTAAAGCCGGGAGAGTGTTTATTACTTGAAAATCTTCGGTTCCATAAAGAAGAAACTGAAGCTAATGAAGAATTTGCAAAACAATTAGCTGAATTGGGTGATGTTTATGTTTTTAATGCTTTTGGAACAGCACACAGAGCTCATGCTTCTACATATACATTAGCTAAATTTTTCCCTGAAGATAAAATGTTTGGTTATTTAGTTGAAAACGAGGTTAATAATATTGATAAAGTTGTAAAACAAGCAAAAAAGCCATTTACTGCAATATTGGGAGGTTCAAAAGTTTCAACCAAAATTCATATTATTGAAGCGCTTATTGAAAAGGTTGACAATTTAATTATTGCCGGAGGAATTGCATTTACTTTCGCAAAAGCCATGGGTGGTAAAGTTGGTAATTCACTCATTGAAAATGACTTTATTGATGTAGCAAAAAACATTATTTCAAAAGCTGAAAAGAATGGAGTAAAGCTTTACCTACCAACAGATTGCATTATAGCCGATGATTTTAAAAATGATGCACATATAGAACATTGCGACATAAGTCAGATAAAAGATGGTTGGATGGGACTGGATATTGGTATAAAATCTGCCAATGAATTTACAGAAGTAATCGAAAATTCCTCAACTATACTTTGGAACGGACCAATTGGTGTTTTTGAAATGCCAAGCTTTTCGATGGGAACACTAAAAATAGCTATGGCTGTTGCTCGTGCTACTGATAAAGGTGCATATTCCTTAATTGGTGGTGGGGATTCTATTGCTGCGGTAAATAAATATAGTCTTGCATATAAAATAAGCTACATTTCTACTGCTGGTGGAGCACTACTCGAATATATTGAAGGTAAAGAATTACCTGCTTTAAAAGCTATTAGTGAGGATATTTAAATCTCACAAAAGACTTAATAGACTGTATTATTGAATTGTTTTTATTGCTTAAAAAACAATTTTGCAGTAAATTGTGTTCCCTTTCTTTAATTAATTTCTAACTCAAAACGGAGGTAAAAATGATTGACAAATATAATATTCCATTAATACAGGACGCAGATCTTAACGGGAAAGTAGTGTTGGTTCGTGTTGATCATAATGTGGTAAAAAAAGGAATTATTCATGATCCGTACAGAATTGATGCTACCATAGGAACTCTTTATCATATTAATGCAAAAGGTGGAAAGATCATTTTAATGACACATGTTGGACGACCAAAAGATAAAAAAACAGGTGAAATTAAAATCAGCAAGGATACATCAGTTGAACCTATTGTTGAGTATTTAAGGAACAAGCTTCATATTAATATGAAGATACCAGATTTTTATCCTCATGAAAACAAAGGATATATTGGAATTGAGACATCGATAAATCATTCTATACGTGAACTGAAAGAAGGAAAAATTGATGGAATTTACTTACCAAACACACGTTGGTTTCAAGGCGAAGAATCAAAAGATTCTGATATGGATCGTTTTGCAAATCAGCTTGCCGGTTTAGCAGATATTTTTGTTAATGATGCCTTCGGATCGTGGCAACCACATGCTTCAACAGTTGGTGTAAATAAGTATTTACCATCTTACGCAGGCTTTTTAATGCAAAAAGAGATTGAAAATTTGGAAAGAATATATAGTCCACAATCTCCTTTTATTGCTGTTGTTGCCGGTTCAAAATTCGACACAAAAATTGATTCCTTATACGCTCTGATTAAAAAAGCGGATTATCTTGTGTTAGGAGGTGTTATTTACAACGCGTATCTATATGCAAAATATGAAATTGAAATAAAAGGTATTTCAGAAGAAGATCTTGTTCATGCAAAAGAATTTGTGAAATTCAGCGAAAACTATCCAGGTAAATTGATAGAGCTACCTTTTATTATTGAATCGGATACTTTGGAAGGAAAATTTGAAGGAAAACACCGCACTCATAATATTCATGATTTAAAGCCCGGAACAAAATTAAATTATGTGCTTGACGTTGCAAGAGAATCATTTTATGAAGATAAAATCCATAAAATTTTCTCAACGGCACGAACTGTATTTGTTAATGCTGTAATGGGATTTACTCCTCATTTTAACGAAGGAACTATTGCTCTTGATGAATTGATTGATGAAAATGTAGAAGCGGTAAAATTATATGGCGGCGGTGATACTATGCAGGAATTAAAAAGATTATTGCCAGGATTATACATTGTTGCTCTCGATAGTCCTAAGTACTATATATTTACAGGGGGTGGTGCTGTGCTAAAAGCAATTCAAGAAGGAACAACTTTAGGAATTGAGCCCGTAAAGGTTTTAACAAAATAATTTTTTTTGCAGTTTTGCAGTTACAAAAATCAATAAGGAGTCAGTTTAATGCCTGACTTCTTTCTATCTAATCATATTTGTTCTATTAATATAATTTAATATATGAAAGCTTTTAAGGCATACGACATCCGTGGTATTTATAACGAAGATTTTAATAAGGAAGATGCTTACAAAATTGGTTATTTTCTTCCAGAATTATTACAAGCCGACAATGTGTTGGTAGGAAGAGATGTTCGCGTTTCATCAGATGAGATTTTTGAATATCTTGCTCAGGGAATAATTGATAGCGGAGCAAATGTTTATAATATTGGTATTTCTACAACACCAATGGTTTACTACATTACAGCAAAGCATAAATTTGCTGCATCTGTACAAATTACAGCATCTCATAATTCGCGTGAATATAACGGAATGAAAATCTCAAAATCAAATGCTTTACCTGTGGGTTTTGATTCTGGCTTGAATAAGCTTTTAGAGATGATACAAACACGCGATATTGTAATTGCTGATAAAAAAGGAAAAATAGTTGACTATAAAGTAAAAGGCGAATATGTTGAGTTTCTGAAAACCTATGTTCAGGATTATTCAGGACTAAAAATGGCTGTTGATTGCTCAAACGGCATGGCTGGTTTACTTATTAAAAAACTTTTAGGTAAAAAACCAATGTATCTTTATGATGATATGGATGGAAGCTTCCCAAATCATGAACCAAATCCATTAGTTGAAGAAAACGTTGCTGATCTTAAGAAAACAGTTTTAAGCGAGAATTGTGATTTAGGAATTATTTTCGATGGTGATGCTGACCGAGTAATGTTTGTAGATGAAAAAGGACAGTTTATTTCTCCTGATTTAATTATTGGTTTAATGGCTCATTATTTTCTTGAAAAAGAAAAAGGTGCAGTACTGGAAGATATTCGCACATCGAAAGCAGTTAAAAAGTACGTGGAAAACCTTGGTGGTAAAATGCATACCTGGCGAGTTGGAAGAGCTTATGCAACACCTAAATTAAGAGAAATAAAAGGTATATATGGTGGTGAATTGGCCGGTCATTATTATTTCAGAGATTTCTTTTATTCCGATTCTGGTATTTTAGCTGCTTTAATCGTTTTAAATCTTATATCACGATTTAAAAAAGAAGGAAAAACAATGTCGGAATTAATTTCAGGTATTAGTAAGTATGCAAATTCCGGGGAAATCAATTTTAAAATTGAGCAAAAGCAAGAAGCAATGGAAGCTGTAAAAGATTATTTTGTTGCCGAAGAAGAACCAATGGAAATTCTTGATTTTGATGGTTACAGACTTGAATTTGAAGACTGGTGGTTTAATATTCGCCCTTCGAATACTGAGCCTTATTTAAGACTATTGGCCGAAGCTGAAAATAAGAAGATTCTTGATGAAAAGATCAAGGAAATCAAAACGATATTAAAGAAATTTAAATAATTCTTTCTTGAAACTTTTCCTGAGTCTCAAACCGGGAAAAGCTTCTCTTTAATCCCCATTTTTAACCAACTCAAATAATACTTTCAGGTTTATTAATCTGAAAATAAACGCGAGTATTAAAGACAAAATTACAATTCCTATAAACTTATAGATCCAGAAAAATTCAATCTGCAACGATAGTTTGGCAATAACAAAAACACTTACTACAAAAATTGCCAATATTGATATTCTTTTAATATTAATGTGAAATTTAAAAATCCTTTTTGCAATTATAACCTGAGCAATTGCTGCTATCGATTGTGTTATTAAACTTGCTATTGCAGATCCTAAAGCAAAATATTTTGGTATAAGTATCAGATTCAGAATAATATTAATTACGACACCACCTGCTGCTAATATATTTAGTTGCTTCAAATTTCCGTTAGCGGTTAGTAAAGTTCCAAATATATAACCAAAAGCAATTCCAATAAAACACAGTATCAAAATACCAAATATTGAAGAAGATATTTCAACATGATGATGATACAATAAATCTATAAGCTCAGCTCTGTAAAAAAACGATGCAAAGGTAACTCCGACAACTGGCACAATTAATAACAGAAAAGAGAAGAGCGTTAATTGATTTACAGGTTCTTTATGCTTTATCATTCGTGAAAATATAGGAAGAAGAAGCACGGCAAAAAGAAATGCAAACATTGCGGCAGCATCCAGAATTCTAAATCCTTGTGCATAAATACCAGCTTGAAGTTTTCCATCGAGCAGCATTCTTTCAAGCATTACAGAATCAATCCTGTAATAAAAAACCATTAATAGTGAAAGCAAAGCATAAGGATAGCTTTTCTTCAATAATGCTATAAAGTAAGTTTTGTCGAAATTTAATCTCAACAATTCTGCTTTTGTGTATACCAAAACAAGAGTAATGAACATGGTTAATATATAAGCAACAGATTGTGCATATACAAACCACTCAATTTTAAAATCGGTTTTCGTTACACCTCCCCAAAGTAAAACACCACAAATTATTATCATTAAAGCACGATCAAGAACAGAAATAATACTATCCGTTTTGAAGTAATGTAAACCACTTAGATTTGACCGAAGATATAAAACAAAAGATGCAATAAACTGATTTAAAATAAGGAATAACAATAAATGAAATTGCCGCCATTCATAACCAATAAAAAAACCTGCAATTATAGTAATCACAGCATATAAAAGAGCCAGTAGCAATCTTAACCCAATTATATTTGAAAGCGATTTACTTAATAATTGTTGATTTTGGGCAATGTTTCGATTATTATAATTTGTAATTCCTAAATCGAGCAGCATGTTCATTAATAAAGAAAAATTGAACAAAGAAAAATACAATCCATATTCTTCTGCTCCAACAACATTTTGCACAGTACGATCAATACCAAAAATCCAGAAAGGCTTTATCAGCAGATTAAGAAGTAATAATAATGACAGGTTAGTAAAGAAGGTTCTTTTCAAAACAAATAAATTAGAGATATAAAGTTACTAAAGTTTCTAATTGTCACAACATTCTGTCGGAATAAAGAAAAAATTCTGATATCCTTTTTGGTTTTTGAATTCAATTAGGTCTTTTCCCTGATTTATAAAAACTTTATAGTTCAATTTACTAATTAACTCAAAACTTTTTTCCCTGTTTTCGCCTTCCCATAGTTCACAATAAATAACAGGTCTGTTTTTTTCAATAAGTATCTCAGCTCCTTTTAGCACATTGTATTCGTATTCCTCAACATCAATTTTTATTGCACTTACTTTTCGGCCTTTGAATTCTTCCTGATCATCTAATCTTTTTATTTCAACTTCGTATTTCTTCCCTCTATCCTGAGAATTTTCTTCACTTACATGACTTAATCCATGCAGGTAAGCCTTGTTCGACTCAGGCATTATCATTTTTATCTTTCCTGAATTATTTCCAACTGCAAAAGGATAAGTCTTTACATTTAAGAGTCCTAATTTTCTTTTTACCCTCAACAATACTTTCATATTTTCGGGAACTGGTTCAAAGGAATGAATAGCTGAATTTGGAAGTCTGGTGGAAAAATAATACGACATTACTCCAATATTTGCACCAATATCCAACACATGATCGCCATCATCAATTAATTCGATAAATTTTAGAAAGTCCTTTTCATTCTTATCAAACGGCAATCTGAAGATTACGAACCTTGCAAATAAATAAAGGTAATTGTTCAGCCCTAGCGTTTTTTGGAGTATGTATTTTAAAAAGTTCTTCAATTTTTTAGCATCTTTGCTACAAAGATATCATAATCCGTTAAATCTACGCGCTTTTGAATATAGCAGTTAACACTCGTATACTATTAAAGAATAAACTGGAAGGAATCGGATGGTTCACGTACGAAACTTTGAAGAGAATTGCTATTAATCATCCTGAACATAAATTCTTTTTCATTTTTGACAGACCATTTGATAAAGAATTTATTTTTTCAGATAATATTACGCCAATTGTTATTGGTCCTCAGGCACGTCATCCGGTTTTGTTCTATTATTGGTTTGAAAAATCAGTTTCAAAAATCCTGAAACAAATTAATGCTGATATTTTTATTTCACCCGATGGTTATCTTTCATTAAGTACAGATGTAAAATCTATTGCGGTTATTCATGACATTAGTTTTATGCATAATCCAAAAGATTTCCCTGTTGGGGTAAGAAATTATTATCAATACTTTTTCCCGCGTTTTGCAAAAAAAGCAAACCGAATTGTAACTGTGTCAGATTTTTCGAAGCATGATATTGCAAATCAGTTTTCTATAACACCTGAAAATATCGATGTTGTTTATAATGGATCAAACGAGATATATAAGCCTTCGTCTGGTGAGGAACAAAACGAAACAAAAAAGAAATATACTAACAGAAACGATTATTTTATTTTCGTTGGAGCATTAAGTCCGCGTAAAAATGTGGCTAATCTTCTCTCGGCTTTTGAGATTTTTAAAACCAGAACAAAAAGCAATTTAAAGCTTGTTATTGTTGGAGAAAAACTGTTTAAAACAAAAAAAATAAAAGCTGCCTTTAACAGGATGAGCTCAAAAAACAATGTGATTTTTACAGGAAGACTTAGTCCTAAAAAGCTTAAAGAACTTTATGGAGCAGCACTTGCATTAACATTTGTTCCATACTTTGAAGGATTTGGGATTCCAATTATTGAAGCAATGAATTGCGACACAGCAGTTATTACATCAAATGCAACTTCAATGCCCGAAGTTGCTGGTGATGCTGCTTTATTTGTGAATCCGCAATCTATTAATTCAATTGCTGAAGCAATGATGAAAATCTATGAAAACAAAGAGCTCAGAAAAGAATTAATAGAAAAAGGTAAAATCCAAAAGCAAAAATTTAGTTGGGATAAAACTGCTGAAAAATTCTGGAAAAGCATTGAAAAAGTTTTAAATGAATAATTACGAATCTCTTTTCAGTTTTTACAAAGAAGGTGTAATTGAAGCAGGTTGCGATGAAGCCGGGCGCGGATGTTTAGCAGGACCAGTTGTTGCGGCGGCTGTTATATTACCACCAGATTTTACACATACTCTTTTAAATGATTCAAAGAAAATAAACGAAAAAAACAGGTATCTGCTTCGTAAAGAAATTGAAGAAACAGCTATTTCATTTGCTATCGGAATAATTGATAATAAAGGAATTGATGAAATAAATATTCTGAAAGCATCCATCATGGCAATGCACAAAGCACTTGATTCTCTCAAAACGATTCCTGAACATATTATTATTGATGGAAATAAATTTCTGAAGTATAAGAAGATTCCTCATCAGTGCATTGTTAAAGGCGATTCAAAATATTATTCAATAGCTGCTGCTTCAATTTTAGCAAAAACTTACCGTGATGATATTATGCTTGAGCTGCATCAAAAACATCCTGAATATAACTGGAAACAAAATAAAGCTTATCCAACAAAAGAACACCGACAGGCAATTAAAGAATATGGAACAACACCATATCACAGAATGACTTTCAGGTTATTAGATGAGCAATTAAGTTTAGATTTTAAAAATTCTCATTTAAAGTGAATTGTAATATTTCGACAGGCTCTACATGACAATTCTTAGGTTATTTACGAGTCACACTGAGCCTGTCGAAGTGTGGAATTCCAGCTTATTTCTTTTTACCTGCCAATTGTCCGCATGCAGCATCAATATCCATTCCACGGCTACGACGAATATTAACAACTAAATTTCTGGCTTTTAAGAAAGTCACAAACTCGTCAAAAGTAGTGTTTGAAGATCTTTTAAAACGCTTATCGCTTGTCGAATTATACTCAATTACGTTGATTTTTACCGGGAAACTTTTACAATATTCAGCAAACTCTTTTGCATCCTTAAGCGAATCGTTTAAACCTTCCATCAATAAATACTCAAAAGTTATTCGTTGTCCTGTTTTTTCATTAAAATATATCAAAGCATCTCTCAATTCAGTCAATGAATTTCTTTGATTAACAGGCATAAACCCACTTCTTTTCTTATCATTTGCAGAATGTAATGACACGGCTAAATTAAATCTAACTTTATCATCAGCAAGTTTCTTTATCATTCTTGGTAATCCAACTGTAGAAAGTGTAATACGCTGTGGCGACATAGCAAGTCCATCTTCAGAAGAAACCATTTCCATTGCCTTCAAAACATTATCGTAATTTAGTAATGGTTCTCCCATTCCCATTAAAACAATATTTGTAAGAGAAAGGTTATATTTTTCATTTGCCAGTTTCATGATTTCTGCCACCTGAGCATAAATCTCACCAACACTTAAGTTTCTTCCTAAACCCATTTTTGCTGTTGCACAAAACTCACATCCTAAGCTACATCCAACTTGCGACGATATACATGCCGTAGCTCTATTTTCAGTAGGAATTAAAACTCCTTCAATTAAAGCACCATCAAATAATTCAAAAACGACTTTAATCGTTTTATCCTTACTAATTTGCATGTTTTCAATATGTACTGACTGTAATATAAAATTTTCATTTAATAAACTTCTTAAATCCTTTGAAATATTGGTCATTCCTTCAAAACTATTCACAGGTTTTTTCCACAACCATTCGTAAATTTGTTTTGCCCGAAAAGCTTTTTCTCCCTTTTTTACTAAAAACTCTTTTATCTCTTCCAAAGATAAAGTAAGTATATCCTTTTTATTCTCTGTCATAGCTATTTGACTTAAGCTTAATTTATTGAATAATAATTCGAAACAAAGGTATGTTAAAAAACAAAATATATTAATGTTAGGCTTTAAACTTTGTAAAATATATTTCATCTAATATCTTTGCACAAAATTTGAAGTCAATTTATTAATAAATTAAAATATCATGAAACAACTATTAATTGCTGTTGTTAGCATTTTTCTTGTTTTCAATTTAAATGTTAAGGCAGATGAGGGAATGTGGTTATTATCACTTATCCAACAACTGAACATTGAAAAAATGAACGAGATGGGTTGTGAGTTAACTGCAGAAGAAATTTACAGTGTTAACAATACAAGTTTAAAAGATGCTATCGTAATTTTTGGTGGCGGATGTACTGGTGAGTTAATATCTGACAAAGGTCTTGTACTTACTAATCATCACTGTGGATATGGAGCGATTCAACAACACAGTACACCTGAACACAACTATTTAGATGATGGTTTTTGGGCTATGTCAATGGAAGAAGAAATTCCAACACCAGATCTTGCAGTCACTTTTCTTGTTCGCATTGAAGATGTAACTGATCAGATAATTGAAGTATTTACTGAGGAAATGACTGAAACAGAGAGACAAGATACAGCATATAGTACTGGTAAAATTATTGCTGAAAAAGCAACTGAAGACACGCATTATGATGCAAAAGTTCGAAGCTTTTATGGTGGCAACAAATTTTATTTACTTGTTTATGAGAAATTTACTGATATAAGAATGGTTGGAGCTCCACCATCATCAATTGGTAAATTTGGTGCTGATACTGATAACTGGATGTGGCCTCGTCATACCGGAGATTTTTCTATGTTCCGTATTTATGCAGACAGTGCTAATAATCCTGCTGAATATTCTGCTGATAATGTTCCTTATAAGCCAAAACATCACCTGCCTGTATCACTTAAAGGAGTTGAGAAAAATGATTTCGCAATGATTTTAGGTTATCCTGGAGGAACAGACAGATATATGACTTCATGGGAAGTTGAAAATACTATCAACCTTGAAAATGCAAATCGTATTTATATTCGTGGAATTCGTCAGGAAATAATATTAGAAGATATGTTAGCTGATGAAGCTATTCAAATAAAATATGCTTCTAAATATTCAGGCTCTGCCAACTACTGGAAAAACGCAATTGGTATGAGTAAAGCGTTAAAACAACTAAAAATAGTTGATAAGAAGAAAATAGAAGAGGAAGCTTTTACAAAATGGCTTGATGAAAATACGGAACGTAAAGAAAAATATGGAGAAGCTTTGAACTTAATTAAAACTTCTATTGAAGGTAAAAAAGAAGCATCTCATGTAACTCAATATATCATTGAATCTCTTTTTAGAGGCACAGAGCTAATATCTATCGCATACAATATGGCCAGATTCCAAGGTGATTTGGCTTCAGACAATCCCGAAGATGTAGAAAAGGCAATTAATAAAATAAAAGAAAAAGCACGTGACTTTTACAAAGACTATAATGCTCCTACTGATCAAAAAGTAGCAAAAGCAATGTTTAAAATCTTTTCAGAAAACGTTGAGAAAAAATATCAACCTGATATTTTTAATACTATTGAATCAAAGTATAAAAACGATTTTAGTAAATATATTGATGATGTTTATGCAAAGTCAATTTTAACTGATACTATTAAATTATGGGCTTTCTTAGAAAAACCTTCTGTAAAGAAGCTTGCAAAAGATCCTGCAATTATTGCTTCAAATTCTATCATCGCTAAGTATCGTGAATTATACAATGAAATTGAGCCTTTATATGCTGATTTTGATAAAGGACACAGGTTATTTGTTGGCGGAATAATGGAAATGAATGAAGGTAAAGCTATGTATCCAGATGCAAACTTTACAATGCGATTAACTTATGGTGAAATATTAGACTATTTCCCTATGGATGCAGTTCATTACAACTACATTACTACCCTAAAAGGTGTTATGGAAAAAGAAGATCCTGATAACTGGGAATTTGTTGTACCTGAAAAACTAAAAGAGCTTTATCTAAACAAAGATTATGGTCAATATGCTTTACCAACAGGAGAAATGCCAGTAGCTTTCTTATCTACCAATGATATTACAGGTGGAAATTCAGGAAGTCCTGTAATTAATGGAAAAGGAGAAATTATTGGAACAGCTTTCGATGGTAACTGGGAAGCTATGAGTGGCGATATAGTTTTTGAGCCTGAATTACAAAGAACTATTAGTGTTGATATTAGATATACATTGTTTATCATTGACAAATTTGCAGGAGCAAAACGCTTAATTGAGGAAATGACAATCATTAAATAATTAAGATAAAAAATTTCATTTGAAGGGATACAGTAAACTGTATCCCTTTTTTTATATATTTATAACTTAAACTTAATTCATGTCAAAAATTATAATATATACCGATGGTGCTGCTCGTGGCAATCCAGGACCTGGAGGTTATGGAGTAGTAATGAAAGCAGGACAGCATCGCAAAGAACTTTCCGAAGGCTTTAGAAAAACTACTAATAACAGAATGGAGTTATTGGCTGTAATTATTGCTTTGGAGGCTCTAAAAAATCAAAATAGTGAAGTTGAAATATATACCGATTCAAAATATGTGTCAGATGCTGTTGAAAAAGGTTGGGTTTTTGGTTGGGAAAAAGTACAATTTAAGAAAAAGAAAAATCCAGACCTATGGATTCGATTTCTAAAAATATATAGAAAGCATCTGGTAAAATTTCATTGGGTAAAAGGACACGCAAATATTCCCGAGAATGAACGATGTGATCAATTAGCAGTAGAAGCATCTAAAAAAAGCGTACTATTAATTGATGACATTTACGAAAGCACAGGCACTTCCGATTTGTTTAAGTAAATAAAACTGCATTTTCATGTAGTTATCACTTCTGTTTATCAAATTTGCTTTTTCATAAAACTTATATTTATTAACTTATTTTAATAATCTACAAGAAGCGTTTATCTCCAATTTCCATCTGCTAAAAAGCTTTTCAGAACAAAATATTGGGCAACCACTTTCATAATTTTTGAAAAACTGAAACCAAAGATATTATGGTTTTGTATAATATTTGAGGTCATATTTAATATCTTTTTTTTAAATTTACGAATATGAAAAAAGTTCTGATCACAATAGTTTATGTAATCTTTCTTTGCTCAGAAAGTTTTTCTCAATTTGGTCAAAACAAAGTCATGTACGAACGTTTTGATTTTGAAGTATTTAACACCCCCCATTTTGAAATTCATAATTATCTAAAAAACGACACATTTCTTTTAAACCTTGGTCAATTATCGGAAAGATGGTATATGCGTCATTATGCTATATTCTCTGATACTCTTGAGAACAGTCCGTTAATATTATATAACAATACTACAGACTTTAAACAAACTACAGTAATCTCAGGTATTATTGGTGTTGGAACAGGAGGTGTCACTGAAGGTTTAAGAAGTAGAGTTATAATTCCAGTAATGGTTTCGAATACGGAAACAGATCATGTTCTTGGACATGAAATGGTGCATGTTTTTCAGTATAATCTTGTTCGGGAGAGTGATAGTTTATCCTTTCAGTCTCTTATGAATACACCTCTATGGATGATAGAAGGGATGGCTGAATTTTTATCAATTGGATCAAGTGACAACAGGACATCTATGTGGATGCGTGATGCGGTTATTAACGATGATATTCCCACAATAAAGGATATGACTCGAAAACAAGGAGAATACTTTCCATATAGATACGGTCATGCATTTTGGGCTTATGTTACAGGTGTCTGGGGAGATAATGTACTTCAGCCTGTTTTTTATCTTTCGTTAAGATATGGAATTGACGCAGCATTTAAAACCTATCTTGGTGCTGATGCAGATAGCTTGTCTGTACTATGGAATAATTCTGTAAAAGATCACTATACTAATTTTTTTACTGATACAATTGCTCCTGTAGGTAAACTAATGTTCGATACAAAAAAGGGAGGCGAGCTTAATCTTTCACCAGTTTTAAGTCCTGATGGCAAATACATTACTTTTCTTTCTAATAAGAAAGTTATTCATGTTGACTTAATGTTAGCTGAAACAAAAAGCAATAAAATTATTTCTAAATTAACTTCATCTCTCAGAAAATCTCACATTGATGATTTCAATTATATCGAAGAAGCAGGTTCCTGGTCGCCTGATGGTAATAAATATATACTAACCACTTTTACAAAGGGAACTAATAAATTTATACTATTTACATTTAAAAATAACAAAACCAAATCTACTGAAGAGCTTGAAATAGAAGGAGTTGATGCCTTAATAAATCCTGAATGGTCGCCCGATGGCAAATCAATTTTATTTAATGGTTTGGTTAAAGGTAAAAGTGATTTATACATATATAATCTTAAAAATAAAAATCTTGAACAACTTACAGATGATTATTACTCAGACCTTCAACCTTCATGGTCTGCAGATGGAAGTGATATAGCTTTTATTTCAGATAGAGGTCCCGACTCTGATTTGGAGAATCAGATATATGGAAATTATAGGTTATGCATTCTTAAAAAAGAGACCAAACAAATTATAGTTTATAATTTATTCCCAGGAGCAAATATTTTTAGCCCTCAATACTCTCCTTCTGATTCATCGCTTTATTTTCTATCAAATGCAGATGGATTCAGAAATTTATATAGATACCATTTGCATACAGGGGAAGTTTTTAAGCTCACAAAATTTGCAACAGGTATTAGTGGAATAACAGATCTTGCTCCAGCTTATAGTGTTTCAAGAGGAACAGGACAAGTGGCATATACACTTTATAAGAAAAAAAAATATGAGATTTACCTTGCAAATCCTGATGAGTTTTTACAAATACCAGTTAACCCGAATTTAGTTAATCTGGATTCCGAAGCATTGCCCCCCGGAAACTCCAGATTATTAAATATTGTTGATCATAATTTAAATTATGCTACTTCGGTACCCGAAGATTCTTTCAGAGTTCAAAACTACGATCCTAAATTTGAACTTGAATATATTGGATCAACAGGAATAGGAGTTGGCCAAAGCACATATGGGTCATTTGTTTCTGGTGGAGTTAGTATGCTTTTTAGCGATATGCTGAAACATCATCAGGTTTTTACTTTGCTAAATATAAATGGTGAGGTTTACGATTTTGGGGGGCAAATAGCATACATAAATTCTAAAAAGCGAATTACCTGGGGGAGTTCATTTTCTCATTTCCCATACAGAACAATGTATTATAACAGATATTTTAAAGAAATAATACCAGATACTACATATTGGTTAATAGAAAACTTCAATCAGGTTCGAGTTTTTGAAGAAAATCTATCCTTATTTTCACAATATCCTCTTTCCACAAAAGTGCGCTTTGAAGGAGGTTTGTCATATGCAAGATACAGTTACAGAATAGATAGTATAACATACATTAATGGCTTCTATCAATCCAAGGTAAATATTGAAAACACTCCCGATCCTTTTAATGTTGGAAGTGCTTATATTGCATTCGTTGGTGATAATTCAACCTTTGGTATAACTTCTCCTATGACTGGTTATAGATATCGATTTCAAGTCGGTCAAATGTTTGATCACTATACCATTACAAACCTATCTCTTGATGTACGAAAATACTTTTATTTTAACCATATCGGACTAGCTTTCAGAGCACTTCACTATGGTCGATATGGTAGGGATGCAAGTAATATCTATCCACTATTCCTAGGAAATGAATACATAATTAGAGGTTATAACTTTAATGCATTTTTTAAAACAGACAACACTTCAGAAAATAGCATTGACTTATATAAAATAATGGGAAGTAAGATTATTGCTTTTAATTCCGAGGTTCGAATTCCATTTACAGGTGTAAAAAGATTTTCATTGATTAAATCAGGATATTTGTTTTCAGATATTGTTCTATTTTTTGACGCAGGCTTAACCTGGAATAAAGACAAATTTCCGTGGTTACCAAGCAGCGATATACGGTATTATTGGAATCCAACTACAGATTACTATACACCAATTTATAGTTTGGGAGCTTCTTTAAGAATAAACCTTTTTGGTTATGCAATACTGGAACCATATATTGCAATGCCTTTTCAAATAAGCGATGTAGCGTATTCTACAGGATTTATTATTAGCGGTGGAGGGTGGTAATTTAGTTTCGAGTTTAAAGTTAAATGTTAAAAACTCGGGAGAATATAATAACAACTACTCTTTAATTTCTTCGAAATCGACATAGTCACCTTCGTCTTTGTCTATCTTTTTACCGGTTTTCGGTTTTGTATTTACGGTTACATCACCCTCTTTTTTATTATTATTTTTATTTTGCTGATTCTCAAAATTATGTTGCATATTCTTTACATAAGAACGAAAAACATACCTTGTAAATATTCTAATTACAAAATAAATTATAAACAGTATTAATAAAAATCGAACTAAAGCCATAATAAAATACTTTTACTTTCTACAAATAGTTTTTAAACTTCAGTCTATCTTTTATAAAAGCGAAAGAAGAAGCCTGTTTATTAACAAACATTTTTTACTTTTGCAAAATTACTATAATCAATCAATAAATTAAACAAAATATTATGGAAACGGTTGTAAGTGGAATTAGACCTACAGGGAATCTTCATTTGGGGAATTATTTTGGGGCAATGAAGAATTTTTTAAAAATGCAAAATGAGAACAACTGTTTTTTCTTTATAGCTGATTATCACTCATTAACAACTCACCCAACACCTGCTGATTTACACGGAAGTGTAAAACAAGTTTTAGCAGAATATTTGGCTTGTGGGTTAGATCCTGAAAAAGCAACTATTTACTTACAAAGCGATGTTCCTGAAGTTATAGAATTATATTTATTACTAAATATGAATGCATATGTTGGTGAACTTGAACGCACAACATCATTTAAAGATAAAGTTCGTAAAAATCCTGAGAATGTAAATGCAGGACTTTTAACTTACCCGGTATTAATGGCTGCCGATATTATTATACATAATGCTGCAAAAGTTCCTGTTGGAAAAGATCAGGAGCAGAATCTTGAAATGGCTCGTAAATTCGCCCGTCGTTTTAACAATATGTACAATGTTGAATATTTTACCGAACCTCAACCATTTAATTTCGGAGAGAATTTAATTAAAATTCCTGGTTTAGATGGAACAGGAAAAATGGGAAAATCAGAAGGAAATGGTATTTTTCTTATTGATGAAGAAAAAGCTCTTAAGAAAAAAGTTATGCGTGCGGTTACTGATAGCGGACCAACAGAAATGAATTCTAAAATGCCAGAACCAATTCAAAATCTATTTACATTAATGGATGTTGTTTCTGAAAAGAGTACGATTGATTTCTTTAAAGAAAAATATGCCAACTGTGATATTAGATATGGTGACTTAAAGAAACAACTGGCAGAAGATATAAATATTTTTATCTCCCCAATAAGAGAAAAAATAAACGACATTAAATCTAATGATGATTATTTACGAAAAGTTGCAAAAATTGGTGCTGAAAAAGCTCGCGAAAGTGCATCCAAAACTATAAAAGAAGTAAGAGAAATAATTGGGTTTAAGCCTTTTTAGATATTAGACTTGAGTAACAAGTATCAAGATGAAAATCTCGATACTAACATCTTGATACTAAATTTATATAAACATTAGTAAGCTTACAGCCATTACAGCCATCCCGAGTACTAAACCATAAATAGATAAATGGTGTTCGCCATATTCACGTGCTGCTGGTAAAAGTTCGTCGATGGAAATAAAAACCATAATTCCGGCAACTCCTGCAAAAAGAATTCCAAATAAAGTGTCAGATAGAAATGGCATCAAAATTAAATACCCAATTAATGCTCCAACAGGTTCAGCTAATCCAGATAAGAAAGAATACCAAAATGCTTTCTTTTTATCGCCGGTTGCAAAATAAATAGGAACAGAAACAGCTATTCCTTCCGGAATATTGTGTATAGCAATCGCTACAGCAATTGCTATACCTAAGCTGGGATCGGTTAAAGCAGCAGTAAATGTTGCAAGTCCTTCAGGGAAATTATGAATTGCAATAGCCAAAGCTGTAAACATTCCCATCTTCATTAACTTCTTATTCTTATGTTCTTTTTTAGCTTTGTCACCCATTTCCTCAACCATACGAATTTCATGAGGATTTTCGATTGAAGGTATTAATTTATCAATAAGAGCAATAAATAACATCCCTCCAAAAAATGAAATAACAGTAATCCATGATCCGGTTTTTAATCCCATTTCAGCAACAAGAGATTCTTTAGCTTTAAAAAAAATTTCTACCATAGAAACGTAAATCATTACTCCAGCAGAAAAACCTAAAGCAAGCGACAAAAATTTTGTATTTGTGGTTTTTGTAAAGAAAGCCATAACGCTCCCTATTCCGGTTGATAATCCGGCAAATAATGTAAGACCAAATGCAAATAGTATTGTTTCTGTAATCATATTACAAATTATTAAGGTTATAATACCGTTTATTATTCAAAATGTCATATTTGTTTTACACAAATATGGATTGAATATATAACGGCATTAGCCATTCTAAACTTCAAAATATCGTTAACAACACGACATTTTGAAGAAGAATTGGTATAACAATTAGATTCAAACAAAAACATTCACAAAAAGTTTAATTTTTGTCATTAAAGGGTTTCCAGTTTTTAGCTAATCCACCAATTCCTGTTTCACGATATGCACTTTGTATATCACGACCAGTTTCAGCCATAGTTTTCACTGCTTCGTCAAAAGATATCTTATGACCACCATCAGAAAACAATGCGTAAACAGCACATTCCAGCGCCTTCCCTGCTGCAATAGCATTTCGTTCAATACATGGAATTTGAACATATCCCAAAACAGGATCGCAAGTTAAACCTAAATTATGTTCGAAGCCCATTTCTGCTGCATATTCAATCTGACGTAGTGATCCTCCCATTATTTGTGCAGCAATTCCTGCTGCCATTGCACATGCAGTACCAATTTCACCTTGACATCCAACTTCAGCCCCGGAAATTGATGCATTGCGTTTTACTATATTGGCAATTAATCCAGCTGTTGCCAAAGCTCTATATATTTTTGATTCATTAATATGTTCTTCTCTTTCCAAATAGTAAAGCATTGCAGGTAACACACCCGATGAACCGCAAGTAGGTGCTGTTACTATTTTCCCTCCAGCTGCATTCTCTTCTGAAACCGCCAAGGCAAAAGAAAAAAGCATTCCCTGGTTTTTTATAGTTCCATTCGAATTCTGAGCTTTCATAAAATACATACTTGCTTTGCGTGGCAATTTTATTTCTCCAGGTAAAACTCCTTCATTATCTAATCCCTGAACAATGGTGCTTTTCATTATTCCCCATACATCTTTTAAGAAATCCCAAATTTCGGTTCCTTCACAATCTTCAACATATTCCCAAAAAGTTTTTCCATTTTGGTAACAATATTCAAGAATATCCGAAAGTGTTTTATGCTTATAAACGACTTCATCGTTTAATATTCCTGTGTCATCACGCAAATCACCACCGCCTATGCTATAAACAGTCCACTCATCAAGCTTTTTATCTTCTGCAAATGCTTCAAACAACAAGCCATTTGGATGTAAAGGCAATTCTTCTTCAGGTTTCCAAATAATTTCAACTTTCTTAGGTGAAAATACTTTTTCAATGGCAACATCTGTTTGGTGACCTTTTCCTGTGGCTGCTAAACTACCATAAAGAGTAACTCTAAAACTTTCTATTTCAGGATTTTTATCCAAAAAAATTACTGAAGCACGGACTGGGCCAATGGTATGACTACTTGATGGACCATAACCAATTTTATATATTTCGCGGATAGATTGCATTTAAACAGTGTTAGATGAATTACAAAACTATGAAAAGATTTATCAATTTATAATTGCTTGTAAGGTATTATTCCTTTATCGACCATTTAAGCAAGATTCTGGCAATATTTGTAGCATGACCGTTAATTGCTCTAAGCATAGTCATTAATTCAATATGAGTCTTACTACTTGATATTGTCTCAATAATTTCATTTTTCAACCTTTCAAAATGCTGCTTTTCAAGTTCAATTTCCATATTTCTGTAATGCCTATATTTTTCTTTCATGGCTTTTGCTTTTTCAAGATTTACATTTTCGAAAACCTCCAAAGCTCTGCTTAATTGTTTTTGTGTTTTTGTATGATATTTTACAATTTCATTTTTACCCTCCGTTGAAAAATTAAAATCCATTTTACTCCATCTTTCAGCTTTTCTAATCATAATTGAAGAAACAATGTCGGCTATTTGTTCAAATTCCTTAACAGTATAAAGCAACTGAAATGATTCGTTCACTCGTTCTTCATTCAAGTTTTCACGGGTAATTTTTAATATATAATCATTGATCTGATCACGCAAAAAGTTCACTTCTTCTTCGTTTTGCTTTATTTCATTTAAAACTTCTGTTTTCTTAACTAAATATGGAATTATGATATCCTCTGTCATATTCTGAACTAATCTTCCCATGCGAAGAGTTTCTTTTTTAGCTAAGCTCAATGCCAACGAAGAATTTTTTACCATTCCGTAATCAAGATAAACCGTTTTCAAAACAGGTTCTTCAATAATTTTTATAGGTAATATTTTTTCAATCAACTTAGCAAATACATTTGTGAAAGGCAGTATTAAACAAGTAAGTACAATATTAAAAACAGTGTGAGCATTAGCTATCTGACGAGGAACTGTTTCGGCTAATATTGAGAACTCATCATTATTCACGACTGGCTTAGGCGATATGATTCTTACTAATTCAGCAAATTGAGGAATCCAAAATAAGAAAATCAATACACCAATAACTTTGATAAGCGTGTGCGCTATCGCAACCCGCTTTGCTTCTCTATCAGTTTTTATACTTGCTAAAATGGCTGTAATTGCTGTTCCAATATTTGCCCCCAATATTAAAGCTATCGATGCTTCCAGACTCAATAATCCCTGAGTTGCCAAAATGATCATAATGCCAATAAATGCGGCACTACTTTGAATTAAAGCAGTAAAAATAGTTCCGGCCAAAATACCTAAAATGGGATTTTCCAGCTTAATAATTGCTTCTATAAAAGGTGAAAACGAACGCAAAGGGTACATAGACTCTGACATAATTTGCATGCCAAAAAACAGAATACCAAATCCCAGAATTGATTTCCCAACATTTTGTACTTTTGATGAACTAAATAAGAAATTCATAATAAATCCCAGTCCAATAATTAAAAGAGAATAATCTGTTATCTTAAATGCAATCAACTGAACTGTTATTGTAGTACCAATTCCAGCACCAAGTATCACCCCAATAGTTTGTCGAAATTTCACCAATTTGGAATAAACAAAGCTAACCAGCATAACTGTTGTTGCACTGCTACTTTGAATTACCATTGTAACAAAAGTACCAACTCCAACAGCAATAAATCTATTGTTCGTTATTCGACTTATTACAGAACGCATTCTATCACCTGCAGCGTTCTGCATTCCGTCACTCATCATGTTCATTCCTAATAGGAAGAGTCCTAAGCCTCCTATTAATCCGGCTATAAGCAGAAATACCCAATTGGTTTTTCGTGCAAAAACTTTATAGATTAGAAAGTTAGTTTCGGGATAATCTAATAATTGAGCTGAAATTTCATACATCCCTTCCTTAGAACCTAAAATAATATATGCTTCGGCCAAACCCAAAGAGTCTGTGTAAATTAATGTATCACAAATACTAAAACTCTTTTCTCCAGAAGGAGATGAAAATTTTTGTAGAATGATTACCAAATCCTTTGCAGGTTCATTTCTATTATTTAGTACCTGAATTCTAATAGGTTTATCTGATTTTAATCTTACAGTCTGAGTTTGGTGATCTCCGGAGAAATTAGGAATTGATTTTGAAACCGGTTTAATTAGTTTGAAATTCTCATTATTTGTCAGACTATCATTTTGAGCAATTGCAAAAAGTGACGCTAAAATAAATACAACAGATAATATTCCAGATTTCAATTTCATTAAAACAAATTTAAGCTTGTTAATTTACTTTTAAAAAAAGAAGTGAATAAATATTGAATTCAAAATATCTTCATTATTTTTATCTTGCATCAAAATGCAATAAAAATGTCTTCAAAATACATCCTTGAAATTTGTGCAAACTCTGTTGAATCAGCATTAATGGCACAAAAAGGTGGAGCTCAAAGAATAGAACTTTGTGATAATATTTACGAAGGAGGAACAACACCTTCTTATGGTGCAATTTCAAAAGCAAGAGAAGTATTAAATATTGATTTAAATGTCATAATCAGACCTCGAGGAGGTGATTTCTGTTATTCAGAACTGGAATTTGAAATAATGAAAAAAGACATTGAATTTGCAAAAGAGTCAGGAGTTGATGGAATTGTAATCGGAGTTCTAAATCCTGATGGAACAATAGACATGAATAAAACCAAGCATCTTGTTGAATTAGCGAAACCTATGTCGGTTACTTTTCACCGAGCATTCGATGTAACTAAGGATCCCTTTAAAGCATTAGAAGATATTATTGAGTGTGGTTGCAACCGAGTTTTAACTTCCGGTCAAGAAAATAAAACTATGGATGGAGTTTCTCTAATTAGAAAACTTGTCGAAAAAGCAGAAAATAGAATAATTATTATGCCCGGAAGTGGTATTAATGAAACAAACGTTCAAGAGATTTCCCAGAAAACTGGAACCACTGAATTTCATGCATCTTTGCGAAAAAATGAAAAAAGCAAAATGGAATACAGAAAAAAAGGTATTCATATGGGTGGAATTCAACAAATTGATGAATTTGAAATATCGTTGACCGATCCGGAAAGAGTAAAAAAAATGATACAGATCTTACAAAATTTACAAAATACATAAACCATGAAAAAGTTTTTCGTTGCCATAGTTATCTTAACAGCATTTAGCTGCTCAAATCAAAATCATTTTATTAATGACAAGGAATATAGGGAAACCGTAATAAGTGATTTCGAGAAAGTAAAAGAGCTGGCATCAAATAGGGAAACACAGTTGTTTGACGTTTTTAACCAAAACATTACACTGGAAGAACAAGAAGCTTTGATGTTTCTTTATGCTTATATGCCATTAAGCGACTTAGCTGATTACAATGGAGAATTCTTTTTAAATAATGTTCGTTTAGCTTTAAAAACCCATAAAACTTTCAATTGGGGAAGCCAAATTCCGGAAGATATTTTCAGGCATTTTGTTTTGCCATATAGGGTTAACAATGAAAACTTAGATTCTTCAAGAACAGTTTTTTTCAAAGAGTTAAGCCAAAGATTACAAGGAATGGAATTAAAAGAAGCCATTTTGGAAGTTAACCATTGGTGTCACGAAAAAGTAAATTATAAATCTACAGATGAACGCACTATTTCTCCGTTAAATGCTGTAAAATCAACCTACGGAAGATGCGGTGAAGAATCTACATTTACTGTAACAGCAATGCGTGCGGCCGGAATTCCAGCCCGACAATGTTATACTCCACGATGGGCTCATACGGATGATAATCATGCTTGGGTTGAAGTTTGGCTTGATGGAAACTGGCATTATCTAGGTGCTTGCGAACCTGAACCAGATTTAGATATAGCATGGTTTTCTGCTCCTGCTTTAAGAGCCATGTTAGTAAATTCAAATGTCTTTGGTAAATATACAGGACCTGAAGAAATTATTCGCAAAGAAGAAAAGTACACAAAAGTAAATATGCTTAGCAACTATGCACCAGTTAAAACTATCTACGCCAAAGTAATTGACGAAAACAATGAAATTGTAAAAGATGCTACTGTGGAATTTCAGTTGTATAATTATGCTGAATTTTATCCGATTGCAAAAAAACAAGTTGATAAAAATGGAGTTAGCTCTTTATTAACTGGATTTGGCGATTTAATAATCTGGGCATATAAAGACAATGATTATGCTTACCAAAAAATTACAGTTGAACAAACAGATACTGTTCTTTTAAAATTACATCCTCAAGAAGGCAAAAATTACACAGATATATTTGATATTGTTCCACCAATTGCAAAAGATCCTAAGGCTGTTTCTGCTGAAGGTAAGATAGAAAATAAGAAGCGTCTTGCACAGGAAGATTCTATTCGAGAGGCTTATGCAGGAACATTCATGAAACAGGACGAGGCAATAGAATTAGCTCAGAAATATAATTTTGAACATGAAATTGTGTGGAATTTCATTGATAAAAGCCAGGGAAATTATCCTGAAATAGAGCAATTTTTTGAACAGGCTACTTTAATAAATTCGGAATTTACTATTCCTCTTCTTGAGTCTATCGCACCCAAAGATTTACGCGATGGTGAAGCTAAAATATTTCTTTCTCATATTAACAAATCATTTATTTATGCTGGTGATTTGCCTAAAGTTAACAAAGATCTATTTATTAAATATGTTCTTAATCCAAGGATTGCTAATGAAAAGATAATTGCCTATAAAGCATTTCTTCAAAATGCTTTTGGAGTAGAATTTATCACAAAAACTAAACGGGATATTAATCATTTGACTGAATGGATTCAAAATGAAATAACCATCCTTAAAGATGAAAATTTTTACAGAGTTCCATTAACTTCAAAAGGCATTTTTGAAATTAAGTTAGCAGATGAATATTCGCGTGATTTATTTTTTGTGGCAATATGCAGAAGTTTTGGCATTCCATCAAGACTTGAGCCGGCAACTAAAACTCCACAATATTTTAAAGAAGAGTGGATTGATGTAAGCTTCAATAAGACTGAAAGTTCAGAAGCTAAAAAAACTGGGAAATTAAAGCTCATTAATAATCCTGAGAATGGAACTGATTTAAAATACAGGGTTCATTTTGCATTGTCAAAATTTGAAAACGGGAAATATCATACCTTGGATTATGGATGGGATACTCCGATTAGCGAAATGAACGAAAAGTTAGAACTCGAAGAAGGAAATTATCTTCTGTTAACCGGAAACAGACAAAACGGAGGAAGTACTTTAACTAGTATGGAGTTTATTAATCTAAAGTCTGGAGAAGAAAAAGAAATAATAATAAAACTCAGGACCAGTAACGAGGAACTCAAAGTTTTAGCTGAATTTATTTTCCCTAACAAATTATCAGATCTTTCCGGGAATGAAATTAAAATCAATGCTGATGCGATAAATATTATTGGTTTTCTTGACCTTGAAAAAGAACCAACAAAGCATAGTATGGTAGATATTGAAAAAATTGCTTCAAGTTTTGACAAAACTAAATCAAATATTTATTTGATTTCAAATTCGGCAGAAATTGATAAAGCAAAATACAAGCTACCCATTAAAACAAAATATTTAGTCGATAATAACTTTGGTATTTTAAACCAATTGTCGGAAAAACTGAATCAGGAATTAACAGATTTACCTGTATTTATAGTTATGATTAACAATAAGATTTATTTCTTGTCCGAAGGTTATACCATTGGAATTGGAGAGCAAATGATTAAGGTAATTCAGAAGTTATAAAAACACTTCGACATCCCGATAGCTATCGGGACTGTGTGACACATATAGTAAAAGTCATACTGAGTTTATCGAAGTATGACATCAATACTTAATTTGCCCGTTCAAATCAATATAAAACTGATTTTCGTACATTTTAAAATCGTTAAAATCAAACGACACCCTATTGCGAGCAATGGTTCGAATTAAACCTTCGCTTTTAAGAGTATAAAAATCGTTGCTATTTTTGATTTTGCTTGCAAGTAGTTTCGACAAAACTGTAGCATTGCTTAATATCCCGGAAACATATCCATTCCACAATCCACGTGTTAGTCGAAAAGTATTTAGGTCTGAATCAGTACTATCTTTAACAAATTCAAGTTCGGATCTGTAGTTATATGTTCTTTCTTTAAATTCAATTGTTTTATTTCCATAAATCGAAGAAATATCGAATCCGCGATTTACAACTTTATAATTATACTGTGATATTAAATCAACCGAATCGTTGTTTGATAAGTTATCTTTTACAAAAAAATTAAAGAACTCTATTTTCTCTTTTCTGAAATTTCTTTCCATGAAAACCTGCAGATGTTCACCTTTCACTTCTATTGTGTCCAAATTGTTTTCAGAATTACTTTCGTAATCAAATTCAATTAAAACTACTCCTTCGTTGTATTTTGTATAAAAAGTATCGACTAAAACAATAGCTGAATTATCATAAGCAATAGTTGCTTTTGATAAAGAAAAATCCTGAAACTTAGTTGAGTAAAGCGAGTATTTTCCCGATTCATGCAAATTGGTATAATCATCGGTAATATTGCTTATTGTACCATAATTCATCATGGCAAACATAGCTTTTGCTCTTAAAATAGCTTGCTCATAGGCTTCTTCTTTTTCCATATTGGGATCTGAAAACCCAACTACTCGTATTGGATTGCTAAAATCAACCGGATTAAAAACCCAGTCAGGAAGTTTCTCAGGAATTCTGTCGTATAATCTTCTTTGTGCTTCAACACTATCCTCATATTCACCAAACTCCTTGTTAAAAACATTTTCTTCGTAATTCTTCTTATCCTCATCAATTAATTGTGAGGTATTTACTTCTTGTGCAAAAAGTAAAGAATTTCCGATTAGCAATACTGTTATAAAAGCAATTATATATTTCATTTCAAAAAGATTAATCCGATAATCAAAAACTAAAAGCACCAATTTAATCAAAATCATTACAATCTTCGAACCAAAAAGTTCTGTTCCTCTATTTTTTTAATTAGAAATTTACACGAAGACCAACAATTAAGTTTCTGCCCGGCGCTACAATTCCGGAAGAATAAGGTCTGTATCTGTTATCAAGAATGTTTTTTAAACCAATATTAATTGAACCCCAATCATTGAATTTATATGAAAACATTGAGTTTAGTGTCCACCAAGCCGGAGAATAAGGATTTCCGTTTTTATCAGTTGCATACATATAGGATTTGCCTTGTTCGCTTGGAGCCAATCCTTCATAACTAATTTCACCATTATAATTGCCAAATATCGATGCAGTAATTAGCTTTTTTGTGTATGTTAATCTTGTACTTCCAAATAATGGTGCAACATGGCGCAAAGCAACTCCATCTTGATCTTCGCCATGAGTATAATTTATTACTGATTTCAGATTTATATTTTCCGTGAATTCAACATCAATAGAAGCATTAAATCCGTATAAGTAAGCTTTATCAGCATTAACAATAGCCAATACCTGGCTCATTTCATCTTTATAAATAATTGAATCCTGTCCATTAAATGTAAAATCTCTACGGATGAATGCATTTGTCAAGTAAGTATAAAATCCACTTAAATTTATCGTTACTATTTTCAATAAATTCTTCTGAATTCCAAGGTCGATATTATAAGCGTATTCGGGTTTTAAGTCTTTATTTGGTATGATAATAGTTCCCGGTTCCGGATCAAAGATTTTTGCCATGTCATCAATGTTTGGCGCATGAAAGCCTGATGAAAGATTCAGATTAATTTGCCACTTTTTATTTGGTTTATACACAAATCCAACAGAACCATTAACAGCACTATTATTTACTGATATTTCATTAAAAGGAAAATCAAAAAAAGAAGTGTCAACTAAGGTTGAAAATAAACTTACGTAGTTAGCTCTAGCACCAGTAATTATTGTAAGCTTTTCACTTAAGTTTTCTTTGTAGCTTAAATATGCAGCTAATGTGATGTAATTATTTTTCCCATCAGGATACCTGCTTTGCTCAGCTTCCGTATTTCCCGTTACTATATTTTTTACATGCGCCGTTGAATTTACAGAATTATAAACAGCTTCAAATCCGTAAAACAATTGATTTTCGCGTTTCAAACTTTTATCAAAATCAAGGTTCAGAGAATATGCATTTACTTTTTCAGTTGATTCTGTAAGCTCCTCACTTCTATATCTTCTATCATGACGACTTTCTTCATAATCCTGATATGCAAAAGTTAATCTCGAATTATCAAAAAGCAGATTCGATTTTGAATAATTTACATTAAGAGCATGCATCATCCATTTTTGTGGTCCGTAATACCAATCACCATATTTCAGAGAACCGGCACTATATTGAATAAGTCGATCGTAACGAGGAACATCTGACAATTCGGATAAATGAAAAGCGTAAACCATATTTAGGTTTTTTGTTGGTCGAAATCGAATCTTCTGCATCAGATTTATTTGATTATATCCTGACTTAACCTGAACATTTGGGCTGCTGTTACTAACAATTGAATCGACACCATTAATTTGAGTTATATATTCCAGTCGTTGGTATTCAGCATTATTTCTACTTCCCATTCTTAAATCATCGTAATCGCTAAAACTTACACTGGTAAGAAAACCCCATTTCTCAAGTCCTATATTAAAATCAATATGTCCTGTTTTCTCATTATTTGTTGATGAAAATCTTGTGAAGAAATTTCCTGAAGACTGCATTTTTTCGCTTGTAGAAAGTTTAACTTTCAAAGTATGAAAGTCTATTACGCCACCTAAAGCATCACTTCCATATGTCACAGAGCCCGGACCAAAAATAATTTCACTACTTTCAACTGCATTTGCATCCAGCGAAATTATATTTTGCAAATTTCCTTCTCGATAAATGGCATTATTCATTCGAACACCATCAATTACTAATAACACAGTATTTGTAGAAAAACCTCTAATCATTGGGCTTCCACCTCCCAATTGACTCTTCTGAACAAATACTTCATTTGAATTTTCCAGTAAATCAGCTGTAGTTTGAGGATTATCAAACCTAATTTCCTTTTGCGATATTCGTGTTATTTTATTCGGAATCTCCGTGGCATCTTGCTCCCATCTATACGCAGAAATCACAAACTCTTCTATCTCAATAACTCTTTTCGTGAGATAAATAATCCAATTTTGTTTTTGAAGATCCAATTTTGTTAGAAAAACTTCTTCATATGTACGGTGCTGAAAATAAATTAGTTCATCATCAGAAAATTCACTTAAAACAACTTCTCCTTTGGAGTTTGATATTGCCGATTTATTTTTTTGTTTATTAAAAACTGCAAGTTCAGCAACCGGAGACTTAGTTTCTGCATCTTTAATTAAAAGAGTCTGACTAAAAGAACAAATAGATAGTAGTAACCCAATAAAAATTAAGTATATCGATTTATATTTTATATTATTGATTGAAGACATTATCTTTTTTACAAATTTAATGTTAGATCATATTTGATATTGTTGGTTTAATCATTTTTTAAGTATGTTTACCTGTATATATTTTACTTATAGAATATTATTTAATATTTTTGATAAGAACTGAAAACCTTTACTAATCTTATGCTGAAAAAAGTTTTAATTGGAATAGCTGTATTCATTCTTCCTGTTTCTATTTTCTTGGGATACAAATACATAAAAAAGCAACAATTACCCGAATATGATATTTACAAAGCTATTCCTTTAGACGCAAGTTTAATAATTGAAAGCTATGATTTTTTAGATAAAATATCTGAAATTAAAGAAGAAAATAAAATCCGCGAAGAACTTATTCAGTTTCCCTCTGTAAAAGAACTTGATTCCGAACTCGATTTCCTTATTAAATTATCGGATCAGAATCAAATTATTAAAGATTTAACAAAGAATAATCAACTTGTAATTTCGGCACATAAATTAGGCAAAGCCGACTTAAGCTTTTTGTTTTTACTCCGTTTACAAAATTTTCGTGATAAAAAACTTTTGTTGGAAACAATGTCAAACTTGTTGAGTTCCGATAATAGTTTAAGAACAAGAGATTATAATAACTCCAAGATTTATCAGATAAATACAAAAGATAAAGAACTTCATTTTTCTTTCTGTAAAGGAATTTTAATGTATAGTTCTTCTTCAATTCTAATAGAAAATGCGATTAGGCAATCCGAGGCAAAAGAGTCAATTCTTAATGATCATGCATTTTTAAAAGTTCAAAAAACATCAGGTAAAAATGTCGATGCCAATATCTACTTGAATCTTTCTAATTTCAATAAAGTTATTTCGAATGCCTTGAGTAAAAAACAAAAGTCGGTTATTTCGAATATGGAGAAATTAGGTAACTGGACAGAATTAGATGTCAATTTAAAGAACGATGCCGTTTTACTAAATGGTTTTACGTTTAGCAGCGATTCACTGAATAATTACTTGAATATTTTTCTGGATCAGAAAGCAGTCGATCATAAGATGAATAGCATTCTTCCTTCTAATACTTCCTTATTTGTTTCTTTTGGAATAAGTAACACCGAGCAATATTTAAAATCCTACAAATCTTATATTGAGAAACAAGGAAAAATTAATCAATACCAGCTATTAATTGATCAGTATAAAAACAAATATGCTATTGATCTGGAGTCGTTTTTAAAAACACTTCTCGATGAAGAAATTGGAGTTGTCGTAACAGATGATCCTGCAGGAAAAACAAACGAAAATACTTTTGTGGTTGTAAGAACTAAAAGCAAAAGCATTTCAGAAGAAACCATTGAAGATATTATAACAAAATATGCTACTATCAATAAAAAAATAAAGTCCGATTATATAAGTGACCTGCGTATAGATCAGGAAACAACATACAAAGTTTACTTATTGCCTGTTAACAATTTATATAGTACATTTTTCGGAAATGTTTTCCCTGATTTTAAAAATCAATATTTAACATTTATCGACAATTTCATGGTAGTTGGTAATAGTAAAAACTCCTTATCTAAATTTATCCATTCTAACATTTTACAAAGAACACTTGAAAACGATATTAAATTCAAACAATTTTCTGATTATCTGTCATCTAAATCAAATTTTTACTTTTACACCAACCTGTTTCGTTCGCCCGAATATATTTCAGAATTTTTAAATCCAAATCTTAAAAAGGGATTAAATACGCACGTAAAAAGCATTAAGAAATTTCAGGCATTTGCTGTACAATTTCAGCAAAACAACGACATGATTTACAATAACTTATATCTTCAATACATTCCTGAAATAAAAGAAGATGCTGTAACTGTTTGGGAAAGTCATTTAGATACAACAACAAACTTTAAACCTGTTTTAGTTACAAATCATTACACTAAAGAAAACGAAATATTTGTTCAGGATTTAAATAATAAAATATACTTAATTAATAAAGTAGGCAGAATTTTATGGAAACTGCAGCTAAACGAAAAAATTAATAGTGAAGTTTATCAGGTTGATTTTTATAAAAATGGCAAACTTCAAATACTTTTTAGTACAGAAAATAAAATTCATATCCTTGATAGAAATGGAAACTACATTGAGCGTTATCCTGTAAAATTGCGTTCTCCGTCAACTGCTGGAATAGCTCTTTTTGATTATGATAAAAATCTTGATTACCGAATGGTTATTCCTTGTAAGAATAAGAATGTTTACATGTACAACATAGAAGGAAGTCTTATAAACGGATGGGAATTTAAACAAACAGATACACAAGTTACTAAGCCTGTGCAACATTTTAGAATAAGCTCAAATGACTATCTTGTTTTTGCCGATCGATTCAGAGTATATATTCTGAATCGACGAGGAAATGATCGGATCAATTTAAAAACACAGTTTGCTAAATCTACCAATAATTTATTTTATTCAGAATCAGGGAAAAGCATAAATGCTGGATTTGTTACTACAGATACCTCAGGCTTAGTAAAAAAGATTAATCTAGATGGAACTGTTGAAACAAAACAAATAGGGAATTATTCTCCTAATCATTTTTTCAGTTTTCATGATATTAATGCCGATGGATTCAAAGATTACATTTTCATAAATAAGAATAAACTCGAAGTGTTTAAAAAAGACAGGTCGGAAATATTTGATTATAAATTCGATAAAAACATTGATTCTTCCCCGGTTTATTACTATTTTTCATACGACGACAGAAAAATTGGAGTTGTTTCGAAAACAACTAAGCAAATTTATTTGTTTAATAGCGACGGAAGTTTGTATAATGGATTTCCTTTAAAAGGAAATACACAGTTTACAATAGGTTATCTTGAAAATGCAGTGAACAAGTTCAACTTAATTGTTGGTACACAATATAACTTTTTATATAATTATTCCGTAAATTAGTTTACGTTTTTAAATTTCATAATTATGGGCAAATTAAAACTTTCCGGAATCATCAAAACCACCATAGTGGTTTTTACTATATTCATTTTCGGGCAATGTATGCGAGATGAATTTGAATTCAATAAACTAAGTACCGATCTAGAGATAAATTCAGGCATATTAATGCCACTTGCATATGGTTCCCTTTCCTTTGATAATATTGTAAGTGAATTCGATAACACAGGCCTTTTATCAGAAGATGCCGATGGTTTATTGTATTTAACATACGCCGATTCTTTAATTTCCTTTGTTGCAAATGATATACTTAATATTCCTGAACAAAACTTTTTTCAGTTTTTTATTCAAACCGATTTTGGTTTTTTTCCGGGATGGACAACTGTTTCTGTTGATTCAACTCAAAATTTCCCTTTTACTTTTGAAAAAAATGAAGAATTAGATAGTATGATTGTTAAAACAGGCAATCTTATTTTCGAAATAAGCTCTGATTTTCAACATACCGGACAAATCACCATGACTTTCCCAAATATTACGCGTGACGGTAGTCCTTTAGAAAGAATAGTTGATATTGATGATCCAAGTGGTAATTTTTCAGCAAATATAAGTGAACCTATTGACGGATATACTATTCATTTAAATGACTCTGTTGGTTCAGATTCTTTGTTCTTACCTGTTGATTTTAATATTGTAATAAATAAAACTGGAGGGAATCCTGATCCTGCTCCAACAGATAGCATAAATATTGTAGCTAAAATATCTGCTCTTGAGTTTGAATCTATTTTTGGTTACATAGGAGATTATGATCTTCTAAGCGAGACAGGTGAATTGCAAATTGGTTTTTTTGACGGTCCTATGGAAGGTTACATTGAATTTGAAGACCCAATCATAAACCTAAATATTGAAAACTCATATGGTGTTCCTGCTGCAATAATACTGAAAGATTTTAAGGGCTATAATAACAATGGAGATTCCACAGATCTCGATTTTGGAGCAGATGATTCTCTTGTTTTCAACTATGCTTATCCAAGAATAAGCGATTACAATAACTCTGATATAATTAAAGATACAACAGTCTCAATAGACAAAGATAATTCTAATCTTCCTGAATTCTTAGCAACAATGCCTTCATCTCTTAAATATAACATGTCGGCAAAATCAAATCCTGATGGTAAAACAGCATATAACTTTGTTTCAGAGGAAAGTGAAATTAATGTAGGCTTTGAGTTTGTTTTACCATTATATTTTAAAGCCGATAGTTTTGCTTTAACAGATACAATTCCTTTTGATCTTTTCCAAGATGCTGATATTATTGAAAAGATAACAGTTATGTTAGAAGTTACAAATGGCTTGCCAATTGATATTGATTTTCAGATAGTGTTCATGGATTCTCTATACAACATTGTCGATTCTTTATTTGAAGCAACTTATCAACCAGTTATTCCATCAGCAACATTAAATAGTGATGATACAGTTAATGAGCCTGGAATTAAAACATCCTTAATAGAATTTACAGGTGCAGATATTATTGGGAAATTAGAAAATGTAAGTCATGGTTTACTAAGAGCAGGACTTAAAACACCTGATGACGATGGAGGAGATCTTATTCCTGTTAAATTTTATTCAAATTATACGGTTGATTTTAACTTAAGTGTTAGTGTGGATGTGAAGGCTAATATAAATGATTAAATCTTTAACTCATGAATCTGAATCAAATTAAAAAGATTTTTCTCTCTATTACTATTTCTGCTCTTTTTTGGGGAAATACAATGGCCCAGGATAGTCAGACTTTATATTACATGAATCGCGTTCCTCAGGCAACAATGATGAATCCTGCTATGCAACCAGCATGCAATTTCTTTTTTGGACTACCTGTTGTTTCATCGTTACAGCTCGATGTTGGAAACAACCGATTGTCGTTAACAGACGTAATTATGCAACATCCAACACAAGATTCATTAATCACATTTTTACATCCCGCTGCAGAGTTTAATACTACCGATTTTCTCAATAAACTTGATGATAATAATTTCTTTTATGAAGATTTCAGAACAGACTTACTTTCTTTTGGTTTTAGATTAAATACATGGTATTTTTCATTTAACTTATCTGAAAGATTATCAACTTCAATTAATTACCCTAAAGACCTAATGTCTTTAATATTAGAAGGTAACAGCCAGTTTGTTAACACAAATGCAGATTTAGCATATTTAGGAATTAATTCTACTTTTTACCGTGAATACGGATTAGGTATTTCAAAGGAAATTAATCAAACTCTATCTGTTGGAATTAGGGCTAAAGTTTTATTCGGACATGCTAATATAAGTTCAGATTACAAAGAAAATAGTCTTACAATGTATACAAGTCGGGATTCTATCTACCTGAATGCTGATGCAACAATAAATACATCGTCACCCTTAATAGCAACAACAAATGCAGATGGGGATTTTGAAAGTTTTGAAATTCCATCTTATTTAGAAAACTCGCAAACAGATTCATTAATTGACTTAGCACTTGCGCATACAAATACCGGATTAGGAATTGACTTAGGAGTTTATTATAAACCTATTGACAAGCTTTCTCTTTCTTTAAGCATTATTGATCTAGGTTATATAAAATGGAAAAAAGAAGATGTTACAAACATTGATCTAAAGGGAAACTACTCTTTTACAGGTATTGATGTTAGTAATGAAATTGGCGGATCTGACACATTAGATAGTGGGTTTGATACGATGTTAGATTCCCTTACAAATAGTTTCACTGTATCAAATAATTCAGAATCATATACTACTGGTCTAGGTGCAAAAATATATGTTGGAGGATCTTATGCTCTTTCCAAAAAATTTGATGTTGGCTTTTTATCGCGCACATATTTTTATAACAGTAATATTAATCAGGCATTTACTTTTTCAGCCAATGTAAGACCAATCAATGGATTATCAGCAAGTCTAAGTTATTCTATTATGAACGGAACTTATAATAATATTGGATTTGGATTGGTATTAGGAGGAGCTCCATTGCAACTTTACATTATTTCTGATAATGCCTCTGCAGCACTCTGGGGACATAAAACATCATCTTTCAATTTTAGGTTTGGGATGAACATTGCATTTGGTTGTAGACAAAAAACCAAATCGAAAGATAAACCAATGCTTAAATCTGTATTTTAATTTTTAGTTGGTACAAAACACGCGAACCCACTAATACAATAACTTTTTTCGACTTACAAAGCAGCTCGGTCTAAAAAATAGATGTATTTATACGAATTATACAAACTTATAAATACTTATATATTAACATATTAATTGATTGACAGGACTTTTACTCTAAATTAATTTAAATTTTGGTCGAACTTTTCTTCTTTTTTTTTAACAGAAAAATTATCTTTAGTGCAATAATCAAAACGAACTCATTATGAAAAGACTAACTTTACTTTTTGTTGGCTTATTAAGCCTTCCATTTTTCTCTTACTCAGGTGGTATTGTAACCAATCAGAATCAAAGTGCTGCCTATATTAGAATGTTTGCACGCGATGCATCTACTGACATTGATGCGGTATTTTTTAATCCTGCAGGTTTAACTAAACTTGACGATGGATTCTATCTTTCATTGAATAATCAGTACATTTCACAGAATAAATCAGTTATTTCAGATTATACGTATTTAAACGGAACTACTACTGAATATTTGGGCGAAGTTCGTGCTCCGTTATTCCCTGGCATTTATGCTGCTTACAAAACGGGAAAATTTGCAATATCATTAGGTATTAATCCTGTTGGTGGTGGTGGTAGTGCTACTTTTGATACCGGATTACCTTCATTTGAAATGCCTATTTCTAATTTAGTTCCAGGTCTTGCAGATTTAGCACCTGTTGGTGCAGCTGCAGGCGTTGATCTTGGTGTAACAGGATATGGTTTAAATGCTTATTTAGATGGAAGCTCTGTTTTCTGGGGATTCCAGGCTGGTGTTTCTTATGAAATTAACGATATTTTCTCAGTGTATTTAGGAGGTAGATTTGTTTATGCAAAAAATACTTATACCGGATATTTAAAAGATATTACAGTAGAAAATGAAGGCGTTATGATGCCTGCTACTGATTTTATTAATCTTAAAGCAATTCCTACAATTGACGGAACTGTTACAAACCTTAATGGTATAATTGCAATTCCTGACAATGTAGAACCTGCTATACTGCTTGGTTACGGTGGCCTAACTCTTGATCAGGCAGTTACTGGAGGTGTGCTTACTGCTGAGCAAAGAGCTGGAATAGTAGCAGGTTTAGGTGTTATTGGAATTACAGATGCTTCTGCAATTACAATTCAACAAACAAGTGATGCTATTACAGGAGCTACACCAACATTACAAGGTAATATAACTAAACTTGAAACAAACAAAGCTGTACTTGAAGCTACTGCACTATTAGTTGCTGATCAGGATGCTGATATAGTTCAGACAGGAACAGGTATTACTCCAATTATCGGTGTAAATATTAGCCCTAATGACAAATTAAACATTGGTTTAAAGTATGAGTTTCAAACCACATTAGAACTCGAAAATAGTGTTGATGATGGAAAAGGATTCTTAACTGGCTTTGATGAAACTACTGGAGCTCCTATTTATCTGTATAATGATGGTGATAAATTCAACAATGATATGCCAGCAATGTTCAGTGTAGGTTTCGATTATAAAATAACAGATAAATTTTCTGTTGCCAGTGGATTTCACTATTATTTTGATAAGAATGCCAATTATGGTAGAAAACTTAATGGAATATATGTTGAGAACAGCGATGTTATAGATAGAAATGCTACTGAATTTGCATTAGGATTGCAATACAATGTTTCAGAAAAAATGTTACTTAGTATTGGTTACTTAATGACACAAACAGGTGTTACTGAAGATTATCAGACTGACTTGAGCTACAGTAATCATTCTAATACCATTGGTTTAGGTGGAGCATATTCAATTTCTCAAATGATAGATATAAATTTAGGAGTTGGATATACCATGTATCAGGAAGCAAGAAATATATATGATGTAAATAATATTACAACTACAGAAACTTATAACAAAGACAATTTATTTATTGCTTTAGGACTTGATTTCAGTTTCGGAAAAAAGAAGTCTGAATAAATATAAAATAATTTGATATTTACATGCCCTTCGAGTATCTTGAAGGGCATTTTTAATTTTAAATCATGAAAAAACATATCCTTCTCATTTCAGTTTTTATTCTGCTTTCAAAAGTTATATTATCTCAGGTATATGAAAAGCCTATTGCCGGAAAACAAAGTCATCCTGACCTCGAAATTACACGAATTGAAATTACCGATAGCTCTACTATAGTTTCATTAAAGGTAACTAATAAACTAAGTACTGGGGGCTGGTTTTGTGCAGATAAAAACATCTATTTAAAGAACTCAAACGGATTGGAAACATATTACTTATTGAGCTCAGAAAATATTCCTGTTTGCCCAGAAAAACATGAATTTGCATATACTGGAGAAATACTTGAGTTCAAACTCTATTTCGAAAAAATATCAGATAAAATTCAATTTATTAATCTTGTAGAAAATTGTAGCAATGCATGTTTCTCATTTAGTGGAGTAATATTAGATAATATCCATAATGAAAAAATAAGGGAATTTGAAAAGGGATTTGAATTCTATCAGAATAGTGAAACAGAGAAAGCTATTTCATATTTCGAAAAGGTTTTAGATGGAGATATTACAATCCAATCCCAAATTTATGGACTTTCTTACTATTATTTGATTGTGATCTATAAGAAACAAGGCTTCAACGAAAAAGCCCAAGAATTCTATGATAAATTACTTGAATCGGACATTGAAGATAAAGCTACTTTTATAACGGAGTTAGAAAACACAATAAGTGTTGAATAAAAAAACCGCCCCTTGAGGCGGTTTTTTCATATTTATTAGTTTGACTAGGTAAAGATAATTTGAGAACCTTCACCTCCAGCCATTGCATAAAAATCGCCAATAGTTAAAACATCAATTACATGATCGCTAAGATCACTTTTCTCTAATTTAAACATATCCATAGCTAATTTACATGCATAAATCTCACCACCACCAGCGGTAATCATATCAAGAAATTCATCAACAGGTGGAATATCTAATTTATCCATCTGGCTTCTCATCATAGCAGAAACACCAGCTTCAACACCTGGGATTGTTCCTAATAATGTTGGGAAAGGCAATCCACCCGGCATACGCATTCCAGGATTTCCTACTGTAGCAGTATGAAGTTTATTCATGTGCTTTTTTGTAATAGCATCAAGGCCAAAGAATGTAAAGAAAACTTTTGCTTCCATACCTTCCATAACAGCTCCGTTAGCCATAACTAATGTTGCATATACGTCTTCAATTGAAGCTTTAGCACATATCATAGCAACTTTTTTTACTTGTGTATCTTTCTTTTCAGTCATAGTTTTAGTCTCCTATTAATTAAACACAACTTGCAGGTTTTTTTATTCCGGCAATTTTAGTTGAAATTTTTAATGGTCCACCAGGGAATAAGTCATAAAATCCTTTTATGTCAACTATCCCGGATTTTCCTATCTTACGTATTGTTAATCCTGCATCAACATTATCACGGATAAATTTTATCACTTCAAAATGTTTATCAGTAAGTTCAATATTTTCTTCTTTTGCAATTTCTTTTGCAACTTCTTCATTCCATTTTGATGAATCTACGATATACCCTTCATCAGTTACTTCAAGGTTTACACCAGCTATTGTTTTTTGCGCCATAATTATAATTTTTTATTAATTAATTATTTTATTTACTAATTGGTTCTTGCGATAAATTCTTTAAGAATGTCATTATAAATCCTAATCCACGTTTCATTTCTGGCGTATTCATTTCGCGGAAAACTTTCCACAATGAATATGGCTGAATCTCATCTGTATCAAGATTTTTAAATATGCTAACAGCATTATTAATTGCGTGCAGCATGTCAGGTTGAGTAATGTTTCTAACTGTATCTAAGATTGTAACGATATTGTCTGCTAATGCCCTTACTTCTTCAGGTGGATAACTTGAAATAATGTTATCCATAATATTGGCAAGTTCTTTAAAGAACTCAAAGTATCCTTTTTGCTCAAAATCATGTAATTTATGAGTAAAATCAATACCCACTTCATTTATCATCGGACCAACGTCCTTTAATAAGTCGGTAATACTCTCAAACATATCCATTACCTGTGAAAAATTATTCACATTCCTGATAAGTTTATAGGCAAGTATCTTTATATCGTCTACATTAAGCTCTACACCTTGTTTGTCGAGCTCACTAACAACGCTTGAAAATGCGTCTTTGCTTATTATTGAAACGTCAGAGACTAAATCTTCAATCGTTTCGCTCTTCAATTTTTGTTCGGTAACATACTCAAGTAAAAGGTCAAGCTTTTGATTGATCTGATTTATTTGTTCCTGAACATTATCTGATTTAACTTCCATTTCTAAACGATTTTGAATTATGATTTTTTCTTTCCTGCCATTGTCATATGATTATCAACAGGAAGCTCTTTTCCTTTTAATAACATATGCCAGTATATCCAACGGAAAATTACTTTACCATAGTGGTTCATCTTTGTATTTTGCAATAATCCAAATGGACCAATTCCTGGTAATGGATAAGTTCCTGGAAGTGGCTCAGTTTCGTAGTTAAAGTCAATCAGAGATCCTTTTCCAAATCCTGTTTCAATGTAACAATTTGCATGTCCATCAAATTTAGCTCTCAGTTCTCTTCCTTTCATTGCACACATCATATTATCAAATAATACCTCAGCAGCAAAATGAACAACAGAACCTGCTTTTGAAGTTGGTATATTTGATGCATCTCCTAAAACAAATACATTTTCAAATTTTTCTGATCTTAATGTATGCTTATCTGTTGGAATAAAATTTAAATCATCTCCCATTCCACTTCTTTCGATCATATCATCACCTTTATTTACAGGTACAATTGTTAATACATCAAAAGGAATTTCTTGACCATCGTAAGATTTAATCTTCTTCTCTTTATTATCAACGCTTTCTAGATAAAAGTCAGGAATAACAGTTATATTTTTCTCTTTTAAAAGATTCCCCAACATTTTAGTCGCTATTGGCTTAGTAAATGCACCTGGCAAAGGAGTAACATAAGTTATATCAACTTTATCACGGATTCCTGCTTTAGTGAAATACTCATCGGCTAAAAACACAAATTCAAGTGGCGCTACTGGGCATTTAAATGGTAATTCTGCAATGCTCATAACTAAACGACCACCTTTCCATGTTTCAAAAAAGTCTCTTAAAGCTACAGCACCATCTACGGTATAGAAATCAAATATTTCTTTATACCATAGTTCATCCTTTAGTCCAGGAGTTTCTGTTGGGTCTACTCTGGTTCCTGTTGCTACAATTAAAAAATCATAGTTTAATACTTTTCCTCCTTCTAGTAACACCTTATTTTCTTCGCCAACAATTTTATCAATATCACTGTAAATAATATTTACTCCAGCAGGAATAAAATTTGCTTTAGGCTTTATTACATCATGCCTGTTATAAATGCCAAATGGTATAAAAAGAAATCCTGGCTGATAATAATGAGTTTTGTGTTTATCAACTATTGTAATATCCCAATCTTCTCTATCCAGAGATTTTCTAAGTTTATTAGCCATTATTGTTCCGCCTGTTCCTGCGCCTAAAATCAGAATCTTTTTCATTTTAGATAATTTTTATATTATTTTTATAAATATTAGTTTTTTACTGTTACAAAAATAACAGATATAAACATATTAATATAATTATATATTATGATATATATCATAAGTGATATATATCACTATTCATAAAAGCCGGAAACATGGAATTATCGCATAAAATCAATAATTGCAAGGAATGTATATACAGGTCCTGGGCTTTTAAAAATTTATCTGATAACGATTTAAAACAAATAAACGACCAAAAAAAAGAACGTCTTTTCAGAAAGGGAGAAAATATATGTTTTGAAGGCGATGAAATATTATCATTTATGTATCTTCAAAATGGTCTGGTAAAACTTTTTAAAACAGAATCAAATAATAAAGAGCATATAATAAGCATTGCCAAACCAAAAGATTTTATTGGACTATTAAGTATTTTTTCAAATACAAAACATATTTATTCAATAACTGCAATTGAAGATTCTATTGTTTGCTTTGTTGACCTTAATGTTATCAAAAATCTTATAAAAACAAACGGCATATTTGCATTAGATTTTTTCGAAAAGATAAGTGCCGTTTCTGACTCTGTAATAAAAACCAGAATTGATATAAATACACGTCAGTTGCGTGGAAGAATAGCATACATTCTACTATTTTTTGCTAAGCACATTTACGATTCTACAACATTCAATCTCCCTATTAGTAGGAAAGAAGTGGCTGAGTTAATTGATATGAGCACTGAAAATGTAATACGAGTATTATCTGAGTTCAGAAAAGATAATCTTCTTCAGATTGAGGGTAAAAATATTGAAATAAAAGACTTAAAGCGCCTTGAAAGAATCTTTGAGTTAGGTTAATTATTACTGTTTCTTTAAATCTCTTATTTTTTGTGACAACTTTGATGCAAAAATGAAATTATTTAATTCTGCATTCTCAGTATCAAATATTTCGTCTTTTGTTCCTTCCCACCATTTCTCACCTTTATAAATAAACATAACCTTATCGCCTATTTCCATTACAGAATTCATATCATGCGTATTAACAATTGTAGTCATATCATACTCTATTGTTAATTCTTTAATTAGATCGTCTATTAGAATTGCTGTTTTAGGGTCCAGTCCTGAATTTGGTTCGTCACAAAATAAATATTTTGGATTAAGAGCAATAGCCCGAGCAATTGCAACTCTTTTTTGCATACCACCACTTATTTCAGAAGGATATAATTTATTTGCATTAATAATATTCACACGTTTAAGACATTCATTTGCACGATCTCTCTTTTCGCTCGAAGACAATTTGGTGAACATGTCTAATGGATACATAACATTTTCCTCCACAGTTGATGAATCAAAAAGAGCACCTCCCTGAAAAAGCATTCCTATTTGCTTTCTCATTTCTTTCTTTTCATCAAACTCCAATTTATTAAAAACTGTTCCATCAAAAATGATATCACCATAATCAGCATCATATAAACCTACAATTGATTTAAGCAACACTGTTTTACCTGATCCGCTTTGTCCAATAATAAGGTTTGTTTTCCCTTTCTCGAACAAAACATTAATATCTTTTAATACCTGTATATCGTTAAAAGATTTAGATACTTTTTTTACTTCGATCATGAAAGTAATAATTGTGTTAAAATAACATTGAAAAGTAAAATAAAAATACTGCTCCGAACAACAGCTTTTGTGCTAGACTTCCCCACTTCAAGTGAACCGCCATAAGAATAATAACCATGATATGCAGAAATAGATGTTATTAAAAAAGCAAAAATTGCCATTTTAATTAATGCATAAACAATATAATATGGAATAAATGCATACTGAATTCCATAAATATAATCCTGAGTTGTTGTAACTCCAGTTGAGACACCAGCTACCCAGCCACCAAATATCCCAACAATCATGCTCAACAAACATAAAAAAGGAGAAAAAAGAACTGTAGCAATTATTTTTGGTAGAATCAGATAACTCGCTGAATTAACTCCCATAATTTCTAAAGCATCAATTTGTTCAGTTACCCGCATTGTTCCAATCTCAGATGCTATGTTTGAACCAATTTTCCCTGCTAATATAAGTGCTACAATTGTAGATGAGAACTCAAGCAATATAGAATCTCTTGCAGCTAGCCCAATTAAATACGTGGGAAGCATAGGGTTCTCAGTATTATAAGCAGTCTGTATTGTAATTACAGCGCCCATAAAAACAGATATTATAGCAACGATTCCGATCGAGTTTAATCCAAGTTTCTCAAACTCTTTTATAGTCTCTCTATAATATATTTTCATTTTTTCAGGTTTAGAAAAAACCCTGGAAAGCAGCAAAAAATATTTTCCAACTTGATTAAATAATCCCATATATTAATTTTTTGATGTACAAATATAGCAAATATTAAACCCTATATAAAAACACATTGGTTTCTATACACTTTTTTATAATAAACCTTTTAATTCTTTTTTCATTTTGTAACTTAGTAAAAAACTAATGAATTTATTAAAAATCATGGAAAACAATTATTGTGTTATTATGGCAGGTGGGGTCGGAAGTAGATTTTGGCCATTAAGCAAGATAAATAAGCCTAAGCAGTTTTTAGATATTCTTGGTACTGGAAGAACTCTTTTACAAATGACATTTGATCGTTTTATTAAAATTTGTCCGGCTGAAAATATATATATTGTAACAAGTACAAATTACAAACAAATAATTAAAGAGCAATTACCTGAATTATCTGATGAACAAATATTACTCGAACCTGCCAGAAGAAATACAGCTCCTTGTATTGCCTACGCTAATTATAAGATTTTCAAAAAAAACCCGAATGCAAATATTGTAACCACACCTTCTGATCACCTAATTCTTAAAGAAAACGAATTCACTAAAGTTATTCATGAAGGACTTAAGTTTGTATCTAATAAAGATGCAATGTTAACATTAGGCATCAAGCCTGGAAAACCTGAAACAGGATATGGTTATATACAAGTAAATGGAAATAAGAATCATATCGAAAACAAAAACATTTTTAAGGTTAAAACATTTACTGAAAAACCGGATAAAAAATTAGCAAAGATATTTTTTGATAGCGGTGAATTCTTTTGGAATGCCGGAATTTTTATCTGGTCACTTAAAACAATAATGAATGCTTTTGAAACTCACTTACCTGAAATAGATTCTTTGTTTAAAGAAGGTATTGATGTTTATAATACAAAAGATGAAGCATCATTTATTAAGAATACGTATAATGATTGTAGAAATATTTCTATTGATTATGGAATAATGGAAAAAGCTGATAATGTATATGTATACGGAAGTAATTTTGGATGGGCTGATCTTGGAACATGGGGTTCCTTACATGACAATATTGCAAAAGATGAAAATAATAATTCGATAATAGGGAAAAATGTATTTTCATATAACACAGAGAATTGTATTGTTAACATGCCTGAAGAAAAGCTCGTTGTGCTGCAGGGTTTAAAAAACTATATTGTTGTTGAGTCTGAAGGAGTTTTACTTATTTGTAAAAAAGAAGATGAACAGGAGATAAAACAATATGTTAATGATGTTAAGCTAAAATCAGGAGATAAATACTTATAAAAAAAGGCGCTTAAAGCGCCTTTTTAATTTATATCTTATATTAATATTCCCATAAGTCGTGTTCCATTTCAAATAATTCCTGCTTAATTTTCTCAGCTTCAAGCAAAGTATTCAGTCCCTGCATATAACCTACAACCTCTCTGTTATCATACACGTTTGTTTCTCTAACGATATAACTATTGAATCTTCGCTGAAAGAATATATCATCAAAGCTAATTCGTTGTGCATCATTGTGTCTGTTAAACACTTCCTGTCCTGCTAATAATGGTCTAACCTCTGGGAAATAAATCCAGAATGCTTTAACCTTTCTTGACTGTCCTGTTTCCGGATCTAAATATCTTCTGATAGGACATATAGCAAGAGTTCGTATTTTCATTGTTGAATGCTGCTTATCAAAATACCATTGCTCTTTTATTTCATATTGATCCACTTCATCATAATTTATTTCTCCTTCAATAACTGTTTGCACCAGTTCTCCTGTATTTGGATCAGGAACATATTGCGTGTCCGGCAACGCATCAAATGTAGAGTAAACCTCATCACGAGTATATATTTCTTTAAACTCATGATCTTTATATGCGGTTAATCCCTCATTATTTATACCATAAATGAGCAAGCTTATTAGACTTTTTCTATCATCCATATCAACTATAGGGTAGTAAAACGGATGATTCATTTTTTCTCTACAATCTATTATTTGCCATATTTTTTTTGTCCATAATATATCCGCTTCTCTTAAATCAGGATATGGCACAGGTCTCTTGCCTGGTATATTTTCTTTAACATATACTCCGTCAACTACATTTTGGGCAAAAGATTGTTGTTTATTAATTATTGTACTAAAAAGCCCGACTACAACGAAAACAACAAATAATCTTTTCATAACAGTTATTTTTAAATTTTAAATTATTTCAAATACAATAGGAGCTAAGTTTCTTACACTACCGTCTGGACCTATTGCCTTCACATCTTCAATATTTACCCTTTGGCCTCTCCTTAAGTCTTTCATTAAACCTTTTTGTGCTTTAGTAAAAATATTTCCTTTAGTAGATTGTCCAATAAAATATCCACCTTTATCAGTTGTAGAAATAGTAAACTCAATTATTTTAAATTCTAAATCAAAATCAAAATCTTCCATTACTGCAAATACACCCGCCTGAGCAGAGAAAACATTTCGTTGAATTTTACCACCTTTTTTACCTGCCACTTGTATTGTTGGATCAGGCAATGCTTTTACTCTAAAAGGAGATACTCCCATTTTCCTTCTAACTCCATCAATTTCTGCACTAACAGAAATTAAACTATTTCCCGGGCGTTTAGGATTAACAATAAATTCCCCATCCCTTTGCTTTTTTATAGTTCCATTTGTAATAGTTGGGAATATTTTATTTCCAGGAACTCCGGCAATTGAAACGCTTACAGGATTATCAACACCAACGTAAAATACATTCATTTTAGTAGGCGAAACAACTAAATTTGGTTTAGCAATTTGATAACTCTGTCTAAAAGTTTTCGTTATAAAACTTCCATCAGGTTTTTGCAATTTTATAATTCCTCCCCAATTTTGAGTTCCAAGACTTGAACTTAATCTTTCAAACTTACCTTTACCCTCAACAACCTCTAAAGAATCATAATTCCCAATCATTTCATATTCCCAGTCTTGAGTTTCTTCATTAAATGTTGAGTCATATCTTCCAATAAATACAATAGGAGGTTGAGTAGTATCCATTGCTGCAACAAATACATCAGCTTTGTATGGATTCCCCTGTAATACGTAACTAGTATTAGGAATAACAGTTGCCTCTAAACTATTAAATGGAATAGATCCAGCAGAAATTTGACTAAATAAGTACTGAACAATTTCTGCTTCCGAATTCCTTATGTCTAGTTGCATCTTTGTTAAAAGCGGCATTACCGCAGCTATAGGCATGTGGTAAAAATACTTAACTTCCCAGCTTTTCTTTTCACCATCATCCGACTTTGGAGGATCGTCGGTATTTAAATTTGTTTCTATTGCATGAGCAACTGCAAGATGTTTTTCTGGATTTTCAATCAATCCAAGTAAATATTCACGATGTTCTTTTAATTTTTCTCTCAACTCGAATGCTTTACCATCATTTTCACCAATTAGGAAGTTAGTTGCACCGTCATATTTATCTTTTCCTTCTATATTCTCACCATTTATTTCTCCATCCTCACCTATAACACCATCATCAATACCGCCTTGTCCATTGATAGTAATTATTTCTTTTTTTAATCCATGTATATACTCTAAAAGTTCGTCAGTTCTTCTTTGAACCTCATCTGCATCCTTTTTCCAAGGCCCTACCTTTGT
>DAOWGM010000071.1 GCA_030637515.1 Bacteroidales bacterium | reverse complement strand
TTTAATAGACACAACTTTTGATCCTGCAGAAGATTTTTATCATTATGCAAACAACGGTTGGATGCAAAACAATCCATTACCTGATGATGAGAGTCGTTACGGATCTTTTGATCAATTAGGAAAAGAAACTAGTGTAAAAGTTCAGTCTTTATTAGAAGAACTTGCAAACGAAAAATATGAACAAGGTTCTAATGAACAAAAAATTGGTGATTTCTATGCAATGGGAATGGATACAGCTAAAATTGAAGAACAAGGCTTAACACCATTAAAACCTGAGTTCGAAAAGATAGCTTCTATTGCAACAATGGAAGACGTTCAAGCTCAAATTGCTCATTTCCACACATATGGAATTGGATCGCTTTTTGGATTTTATGGATCTATCGACAGTAAAAATAGCACTATGAACATTGCTCATTTAAGCCAAAGTGGTTTAGGTATGTCAGACAGAGATTACTATTTAAAAGATGATGAACGTTCTGTTGAAATCCGTGAAGCTTATAAAGTACATTTAGTTAAAATGATGGTTTTAACAGGTATTTCTGAAGAAGATGCTAAAACAAAGGCTCAAACAATTATTAATTTAGAGACACGTTTAGCACAAGCATCTTTCTCTCGTTTAGAAAATAGAAATCCACATGCTACATATAATAAAATGACACAAGAAGAAGTTATGAGCCTATATCCAAACTTTGATTGGAAAACTTATATGACTTCTTTGGGTGTTGAATATGATGGAGACATAGTTGTTCGTCAACCAAAATTTTTCGACGAAGTAAATAAAATGATGGTAGAGATACCTGTTAAAGACTGGAAAGATTATTTCTATTGGAATTTCATTAATACAACTTCAAACTATTTAACACAGGAAATTCAAGAGCAGAACTTTGATTTTTATGGTCGTACAATGTCTGGTAGCCAGGAAATGCGTCCTCGTTGGAGAAGAGTTCTTGGAACAACCAATGGAGCTTTGGGTGATGCAATTGGTAAGAAATTCTCAGAGAAATATTTCCCTGCAGAAGCCAAAACAAGAATGGTAACTTTAGTTGAAAACTTGAAAATCGCTTATTCTCAACGCATAGAAAAATTAGAATGGATGAGTGATGAAACAAAAGCAAAAGCAAATGACAAACTAACTTCAATGCGAGTTAAAATTGGATTTCCTGACGAATGGAAAGATTATTCTGATCTTGAAGTTAAACGTGAAGCTTTTGTTTTAAATGTTTTAGCATCAAATAAATTTGATAGAGAATTTAATAATAGTCAAATTGGACAACCAGTAAATAAAGAAGAATGGTTCTTCCCTGCACATACTGTAAATGCATATTATGCACCACAATTAAATGAAATTTGTTTCCCTGCAGGTATTTTACAACCTCCATTCTTTTATTTAGATGGTGATGATGCAATTAATTATGCAGCAATTGGAGCAGTTATAGGTCATGAAATGTCACATGGTTTCGACGATAAAGGAAGATTATATGACAAAGAAGGTAATTTAACTACTTGGTGGACTGATGAAGATTCTGAGCGTTTTAATGCAAGAACTAAAGTATTAGTTGATCAATTTAATGAAATTGTAGTTCTTGATGATTTACATGCTAATGGAGAACTTTCTTTAGGTGAAAATATTGCTGACTTAGGAGGTTTAACTATTGCTTACACTGCTTTCCAAAATGCACAAGCAGCAAACCCACAAGCGGAAATGATTGATGGTTTTACTCCAGATCAAAGATATTTCTTAAGCTGGGCAAGAGTTTGGGCTCAAAATGTTCGCGAAAAAGAAATGATTCGTAGAACAACAGAAGATGTTCATTCACTTGGAATTAATCGCGTTCATGGTCCTTTAGCTAATATTGCTGAATTCCATGCTGCATTTGATGTAAAAGAAAGAAACACATTGTATTTACCTGAAGAAAATAGAGCTTCAATCTGGTAATATAAAATCTTATATATTCTAAAGCCGCACTATTTAAGTGTGGCTTTTTTTTATTTAAATACATCAGATAAATACATAAAGCGTGTTTACATAAATTTTGCAATTATTAACATAATTTAATTTTTGATATGTAATAATCTTAGTTTATTCACTACTTACCTTCTAAAAATAAACTTTATGAAATATCTATTATCAATTATTCTCTTAATTTCTTTGACTGCAAGAGCTCAAGAAAATATTCAATTTCCGAGTATTACCTTAGTAAATAGCATTGAATACATAGACACGTCTTTTAAGGATAATCATCCCGGATGTGGATTTCTTATTGATATAGGTGATGAAATACTTGCTGTTACTTGTAAACATGTATTATGGGAAAACAAACCTCTAAATGTCTCTACAGTTAACATAAATGATCAAATTACAAGTTGGAAGATGTTTGTTAGAAACGATCAATCTCAATATGTAGTTTTGGATAAGCTAATTAATAATAATCCTTCAGAGAAAATTGGTGAATGGAATACCGACAAGGACTATTTGGTTTTTACTGTAAAAGAAAATCATTCTAATGTTAAAGCTTTAAAATTAGCATCGGAAAGAGCACACTCTAACGATACCATTTATAAAATTGGTTGGAGTTTTAAAGATAAAGAAGTACCACAGCAAACATACATATCCAAAATACATAAATACTTAGGACCAAGTATATTAATTCAGGATTTAATCAGATCCTTTCAAGCAGGCACAAGTGGTTCTCCTGTAATAAATAAAAAACAGGAACTTTTAGGAATTGTTTCAACTTGGAAATACGATAATGAAACTCAAGCATGGTATGGAGCACCTTGCTCAACCGATTATCTGTGGGAAATCATTTATCAGCATTGGTTACAAAAGAACAATCAACAAAAAAGCTTTAATTCCTTTAATTCTTTTGTTGATGATTATAAGAAAACCAATAATAGCGGTTTAGTTATCTCCACAAATCTATTAACAAACTTATTCTTTGATAATTGGCTTAGAAATAATAACAAAGAAATAGGAACAATTGCTGATTTTGAAATATTTAAAAATACCGCTGAAAACAAATTAAATATTAAGCTTGAAAATGATTCCTATATCATTAACAATCTACATTTTAACGAATGGGAAATTAGTTATTTAAAAAATGAATCTTCAATAGAATACCTAAAACAAAAAGAATTAAAATTTACTTGTGATTTCATGACCTTGAGTATGTTTGCTTTGGAGCTAATCAATTCTGATCAACTTGAAAAAGCATTAGAATTAATGAAGTTTACTGTAACCAAGTTCTCAAATAACGGACAAGTTTATGCTTTTTTGGCTGATGTTTATTCTGCAAAAGGTGAAACTGAAAAAGCAAGAATCAATTATGAAAAATGTCTTCAATATTATCCTGGATATCCTTATGCAAAAAATAAGTTAAAAGATTTGATGAAATAGTAATTTCTCAAGTAATAAAAGAGGAACTAAAAGCTCCTCTTTTATTATAGTTTGTTATATCTAATATGATAAACAATTCTATTTTTAACCTATTTATAAATACAAAAAAAGTCTTTGTTTAAACAAAGACTTTAATTTTTGATGGAATTATTACTTTTTCGAATAAAAGTTTTCTTTTATTACATAATCTCCTTCCCAATACTGAACGGCTACTTCTTTTAGAGTTTTTTTATTACCATTTTTAAATTTTAAATTTATCCAAAACTCAACTATTGTAATTCCTCTTTCTTCATCAGAAGTTATTGTATAAACCTCACCTCCCATTACTTCCTGGATTTCTTTTAAAAATTTTTCATCGTAAGCTTTAGCTTGTTCAAGACCTTTTCGCTCTGTACCATCATCAGCAATAATTAATACATCTTTATGGTAATACTTATCGAGAGCTTCAAGCAATTTGCCTTCTTCTATCATCTTGAATAATTTTTTCGCTTTTTCGTAATAAGTCATAATATTTTAACATTGAGTTAGACTTTTAAATATACGAAATTTTAAGATTAGAGTTTATATATAAATAAAAAAACTGTTCTGAATTAAATCAGAACAGTTCAATTGTACTTTGTAGTTGAATTTACAATAACTTGTCCATCATTTCAATTAGATAATCTGCAGAAGGTCTGTCTTGTGTTGCCTGACTGTGATATTTAAAGCGTATAACTCCGTCTTTATCTAATAAAAAGATGGTTGGGATATTTTGGTCGGTCATTGTTCCATCCCACTGATATCGGTATAAACCAAATGCTTTTGAAACTTTTTTATCAACATCCATCATAACAGGAAAATCTCTTGGAATTGTTTTCTCAGTGTACTCAAATTTTTGAGGAAACGCTTCACGACAAAAATAAGCCCAATCCATTACTGCCTGGTTGGTTGTATCTGCGGGGTATTTCCATTGTTCAATACGGGCTAATCTTTCAGGAAAGCCTTTATACCACTGTTCAGTTGAGTCCTGGTCAAGCATTAATACATAAACAATTTCCAAATCGTAAGTTTTTCTGATCTTCTCATGTTGCTCTAAATAAGCTAATTCTGCATATTGATACATACATAATCCACACCATATATTTTCCATTACTTTCCCTCTTGGAAAAACCAATAACACATTCTTACCTTCAAGATCAGAAATTGCCAATTCAGTTCCTTGATAAGTCTGGAGTTTAAAATCGGATATTTTTTTTCCAACATAACCTGGCTGGATATTGCTATTTTGTGCAACTGTAATCAAACTTATTGCACTAATCAGCACGCTTAAAATAATTGTTCTTTTTTTCATAACTAAATCATTTAATTTTAAAATTCAGTAACAAAACTAAATGATAAAGCTATTTGTTAGGTTCTTTCTTATAAGTCAGGACTCTTTTTAGACTTCCACTGTAGCTAATTGTTTATTCCTGTATTCTGTTGGAGTTAATGAAGTTTCTTTTTTAAAGAAGGTATAAAATGCTGATTTAGAATTAAAACCGCAATCATAAGCAAGCGCCATAATCTTGATCTCTGCATTTTCTGTTTTAGTAAGCAATATTTTTAAATCGTTAAGTCTAAAACAATTTACAAATTCGAAAAAGTTTGTATTATATTTTTCGTTTATAACCTGAGAAAGCTTATGTGATGAAGTATTTAACAGATTTGCCAATTTAGGAAGTGTTATTTCATAATCTAAATAAGGTTTATCCCGTTTCATTATTAATTCCAGTTGTTTCTGTATTATTAATGCTTCTTCGTCATGCAATCCCGTTTTTAAATATTGTCTATTATTTGATCTAAGATTTTGTTCTGTTTCTTTTATTTTTTCATCAATAGGTTCTTCATTATTTTTAATTTCAAACTCAGAAAAAATACCTTTTTGTTTATATCCGTAAAATCCTATTCCAAATATATATATAACCATTATGAGCCATGTAAAATGATAGCTATTTAATGTAACTTCAAGTTTTAATAATCTAATAATTAATCCACTAAAAAGCAGGAAGAATAAAAATACTGCAAAACCGTGTAAAAGATAATTTAACCATTTTAAATCGACATTCTTTGGTGTAGAAAAGTAAGTCTTTATATTTCTACGGTGCTTCCTTAACTTGAAAATTAGAATGATATAATAAATTGGTGAATTATACATCCAAACCAAATATCCTGCAATAAATAATGGTGAATTACTTCTGTAATTAAAAAAGCTGCTATTCAATCCAGTTCTAAAGTAATCTGAAAATGCAATTAAAATAAATACTAAAGGAAATAAATGAATTAAATGAATCCATTTCAGCTTTGGCTTTTTCGCGGTTGTGATTTCAATGTATAAAAATAATAATGGTCCTAAAAGCACCCAATAAGCAAAATCTAATATGATAACCAATGGGTTAGTATCGTGAAAACCAGTTTCCATCCAATACATGAAAATTAGGTTCAAACCTAAAATAAGTATATACCCTGAAAGTAAATAATCTTTTAATTGCTTCTTTCTTTTTGTTAAGATTAAAACAATAAAAAAAATAGATTGTACAAATCCTATTAAATATAAAGCATTCATCTATTAATAGATTTTAATATTCAATAATACAAAAAAACCGCCAAATCAGGCGGTTTTTTCTTATCTTAAAATTGAACATTAATAATTAAATACTTCTTCAAGTGTTAATTCCTGAATCTTTCCATATTTAGAAAGCATATTAAAATCAATCTTATCTTTATTTCCAAGAACAAGGATATTATATTTTTTGCCCTTAATAGTTTCATTGAAAAACTCACTCAATTCTTCTAAAGTATAATCATTAACATGATCATATATTTCTTTTCTATAATCAGTTTCAATTCCTAAATCTTTATTTCTTAGGTAAGTTCTAACAATCTGATCTTTTATAATTCGCTCCGAGTTTATCTTTTTAATTATTGCTTCTTTTGATCCATTGAATGCTTTTTCAGATTTCGGCATATTGTTCAATAAATCGTCAAACTTGTTTAAAGCAATATCTATCTTATCAGGTTGAGTACCAATAAATCCAAATATGTAATTTGATTTATATAATTTATTTGGTGTTGAGTAGCTTGCAAAAGCGGTATAAGCTAATCCACGTGCTTCTCTCATTTCCTGAAATACAATTGATCCCATTGAACCACCATAATATTCGTTAAACATTTTAATATCTGATAGTTTTGCTGCATCAAATTTCGAATCTTTTGATAACAAAATTATTTGAGCCTGAACCATATCATAATTACAGAAATAAACTTCTGTTTTTATATTATCCAGCTCGGCATAATAAACAGGTTCCTGAATATCTTCAAATTTCTTGTTAACATCATGTTTAGCTAAAAAAACTATTTTAAATTCTTCGTTTTCCCTAGGACCATAATATAGTATTCTATGTTTGAAATTTAGAACATTCTTTATTTCTGCGGTCAATACATTCGGATCCAAATTTATAAGTTCATCTTCAGAAAAAACATTGGTAAATGCAGATTTAGCACCATATTTAGCATAATTATACATGCCCCTCCATAAGATTTTCCCTTTATCAAGTTTTGCATCTGAACGATTTTTTAGTATTCCTTCTACATATTTATCATAAGATTCTTTATCCGCTTTAGCATTTGATAAAACATGCTCTAAAAGTTCAATTCCCTTATCAATATTTTCATCAAGTCCATAAATGGAAATTACACTTCTTTCATCTCCAGTTGAAACTCTAAATCTGATACCAATCTTATAAAACTCTTTACTTAACTCTTCAAAAGAATACCTGTCTGTACCTATATATTTTAAATAATTCACTGCTAATGGTAATGTTTTACTATGGTTTTTACCCATTTCAATAATATAACTTACATTAGCATAATTATTCTTAGGATTGTGTGTATAGAAATACTCTATTCCTTCAGCTAATTCCTCTTTCTCAATATCATTCTCAAAGTCTAAAAACTGAGGTTTAATATCCTCTATTTCAATAGATTTTATATCTGTTAAAAATTTTGATTCTTGATCTCTATTAACATCAAACGGAGTAATTGGTGGCTTTTCAACCAGCATTTTGTTTTTATTCTCACCAGTTCTTTTGTATACAATAACACAGTTATCATTAAAAAACTCATTTGCAAATTTTACAAGTTCTTCCTTTGAAATCCGGTTTAATTCATCAATATGTTTTACTGTATTAACCCAAGGATCGTTTGCAATAAATGATTCCATAAATGCAAAAACGCCCCAGTTAGATTCGTACTGTTTTAAATTTCTAAACTTTAAGTCATTAATTACCGCATCCATTAACCATTCTTCAAATTCACCTTTTTTAATTTTATCCAACTCAGCAAGTAATAGTTCTTTAACTTCATCAAGTGTTTGTCCTTTACGTGGATAACCAATTAATTCAAAAACTCCATAGTCATTCATTCCTCTGAAATTACTATATGCTTTTTGTACTTTTTGATTTTTCACCAAATCAAGATCAATTAGTCCTGCCTGAGAATTATTTAAAAGCATATCAATATATTGAAGATATTTAGATTCCTGAGATTTGTTATTAGGAGTTCTAAATCCAATCGTTATAAATTCCTGATCGGGGCCAAATACATCTTTCTCAACAACCTCATTAATTGGATCTTCTGGCTCAAAAGTTAATTCAGGCAAGTTTGGATTTGATGCAAAACTTCCCCACTCTTCATTTATTAATTTTATAGTTTCTTCAAAATTTAAATCACCCATTAAACAAATTGCCATATTATTGGCAACATAGTATGTATCTTTAAAATTTTGAATATTTACCATAGATGGATTCTTCAAATGTTCACCATGTCCAATTATATCTACACCATATGGATGATTTTTAAATAATTCTTGCTTTAGTGCGTTATCTGCATTAACATCATCATAATCTTGGTACATGTTAAACTCTTCGTATACGGTTTCCAATTCTGTATGAAATAATCGCATAACTGGATCCTGGAATCGCTCTCTTTCAATTTTCAACCAACGCATTAACTCATTTGCAGGCACTTCATTCATATACGTAGTCGTTTCATAATCCGTAAACGCATTTGTATATCTTGCTCCTAATAGCCCAACCACCTTGTCGTACTCACTTGCAACACAATATGTTGAAGCCTTTAATGATAAACTATCTATTTGCTTATAAATTCTTGTTTTTTCTTCAAGATCATCAGTATTCTTTCTTTTTTCAAATAAATCAGAAATATGAGCAATCAACTTGCTTTCCTCTTCCCAATTAATTGTTCCAAGTTCATCAGTTCCTTTAAACATGATATGCTCAAAATAATGAGCTAAGCCTGTTGTTTCACGAGGATCATTTGTAGAACCAGCTCTTACACTTATAAGAGTCATAATCTTAGGTTTATCATGATTCTGAGCAAGATAAACCTTTAGTCCGTTCTCTAATGTGTAGATTCTTGCATTTAAAGGATCTCCTTTTACAGTTTCATATTTAAAACCATTAGCATCCTCTTTAGAGATTGTCTTGTATGTACCAGAATTTTGGCAACTAAATAAAAATAGAATAAGAATTATTCCACATAAACTTCTCATGATTTTCATTTTCTTTTAACTTTTTTAGATTAATATTTTAAGAGTAATAAAATTATAAATTATTATATAAATTCCAACGTAAATTAATTTTATTTATTGCAAAAATAACTTTTTATGTGCATGTGTAACTTTTTCAGGGATACAAAAAAACCGCCAAATCAGGCGGTTTTAAATATCATTTATTTAAAGTCTTAAACTTGTAATCTACTTTTAAATGGTAAGAAAGTCATAAAATCTGCATGATGAACTAAATAAGCTTCAGTTGTACGCTTTACCATATCACCTTCACCTGCATGTGTAGCAATAATATGACAAACTTCTGCAGGTACACCACATTCTTCTGCAATTGATACACCTGAGAATGGATGACGTAAATATTTACCATAATTCCCCTGAACAGATTTACCATCTTTCATTTCGTATTCAAGTAATTTACCAACATCAGCTAAAATAGCACCGGCTATTAGTACATCCATATCCACAGGCAATTCACCATGATACATTGCATTAACAGTATTACCGGCATCTTTAGCAATATGTACCACTGATCGTTTGTGATCCATGAAAGTTACTTTTAAATCAGGTCCACATAATAATGTAAACGGAATACGTTTTAAATCTTCTGGAGTTAAAACACTTCTTTCAAGAGCTAACTCCCAAGTTTTTGCTGTTTGTTCTCTTAACTCCTGATTCTGAATCCATTCTAATTCAGGCCATAATTCTAATACTTTTGCGTTCATATAATTGTAGTTTAAATTTTAGGGTAAAAAAAGAGGATACACTTTGTTAATGTATCCTCTTTATAATTATTTTATTATGCTAATTTAGCAATAATAGCATCAGCCATTTCAATAGTAGAAGCAGCACCTTTAGCAACAACGTCAGGACGTCCAGACATTTTCATCATATCGTAAGAACGAGTTTTTCCTTCAGCAATAACTTCAGCAACAGCTTTTCTTATTTTTGCTGCCATTTCTTTTTCTTCAATAAAATCAAGCATTGCACATGCAGATTCAACCATTGCAATTGGATTAACAATTGATACGTCATAATCAGCATATTTAGGAGCTGAACCATGAGTAGGTTCAAATACAGCAACCCCTGAATCAGGGTTCATTTGTGCACTTGAAGCAAATCCTAAACCACCAATTAAGCCTGCAAAACCATCAGAAACGATATCACCAAACATATTTCCGGCAACAATTACTCCATAATTTTCAGGATTCTTTGTTAACCACATCATTTGAGCATCAATGTTTGTGTTCCAAAGATCAATTTCAGAATAATCTGCTTTTTGAATTTGTTGAGCCATTTTGTACATCATACCAGATGTTTCTCTAATTACGTTTGGTTTCTCACAAACTGTAACATTAGTATAACCATTCTCTTTAGCATAAGCGAAAGCAGCTCTTAGAATTCTTTCAGTATATTTTTTAGTAAAAATACGAGTAGAAACAGAAAGCTCTTCACGCGGAGTTTCACCAAAATTCTTAACGAATTTAGGATGTGTCATTAAGGCATGATAAACAGTATCAGGAGGATTACTCCATTCAACGCCACCATAAAGTCCCTCAGTATTCTGACGGAAAATTACCGTATCAACTTCTGGTTCTTCAATTGTATCATTTGGTCCTCGACGAATAAAATTCAATGGATTACCTGTGTATGATCTACAAGGACGCATACAAATATCTAATCCAAAGTGCTGACGTAAACCAACGATAGGGCTTGAATATACTAAACCTTTATCTTGTAATTCAGGAATTAATTCATTTGCAGCTTCATCTTTTGGTTTTGAAGTAATAGCACCAAATAATGCAATTTTATGCTTCTCGATCAAATCAAGAGTACGCTGAGGAAGTGGATTTCCCTCTTTACACCAGAATTCCCAACCTATATCACCTTCAACATAGTCAGCTTCGAAGCCTGCAGCTCCCAGAACTCTTATTGTTTCTTCTAAAACTACTCTTCCGATACCATCACCAGGCATCGATACTATTGTCCTTTTTGCCATGTTAACTTTTTTTTGATTTAGTTATAAATTTAAATTAAGACATCGTAAAAATAGAATAAAATTTATTCAAACAAAATGATCTTTAACTTTTTAGCAAATAGTTTATTAACATCTTTTCAAGATGTTAATAACCAGCAAAATTGATAAGAAAAATATTTCTCAATAATTATTTTATACTCATTTATTTGCACGTTTTATATTGTTTTGTATGTTTACAAAAATTAAAAATATATTAACTAATAATAACATATTATAATGAAAATACTAAGTAATTTAGAACCAAAGATTGTTTGGGAATATTTCGAAGATATTTGTCAAATACCTCGTCAATCTAAGAAAGAAGAAAAAATTATTCAATTCCTATTAGACTTTGGAAAAGCAAATAATTTAGAAACTAAAAGAGATGAAATTGGGAATGTATTAATTTCTAAACCAGGAACTTCGGGTAAAGAAAATATACAAACTGTTGTTATTCAAAGTCATATTGATATGGTTTGCGAGGCTAATGAAGGTACAAATCACAACTTTGAAACTGATCCAATTCAGCCTGTTATTGATGGCACTTGGGTAAAAGCTAAAGGTACTACTTTGGGAGCAGACGATGGAATTGGAGTTGCAGCTCAAATGGCTCTATTAACAGCAACTGATATTGAACACGGACCTATTGAGTGTTTATTTACTGTTGATGAAGAAACAGGATTATCAGGTGCATTTGCTTTACAATCAGGTTTTTTTGAAGGTAAAATCCTAATTAATCTTGACTCAGAAGATGAAGGTGAGTTATTTATTGGTTGTGCTGTAGGAATTGATACTTTAGCTACATTCG
>DAOWGM010000185.1 GCA_030637515.1 Bacteroidales bacterium | reverse complement strand
TTCCCCCTCCAAAAAAATGTTTTTAGTTTTTCATCGTAAACTTTATACCAACTTGACAGGTTGGTCTTTTTGCGTACAATTTGTAACAGTAGTTCAAATTACATACAAGTTTTTGTGGTTTGCTGACTAAGTTTTATCTTAGTAAAGTTGTTCAACGGGGGACAATGAAACAAGGCGGAAACCCACACAAAATTTAACGCGGGACCGTTACCAAAAATGCCGCAATTTTTTCAAAGAACTCCTTTTGGAGCTTCGTTTTTTACTAAATTGGTAAATAGAATTTACCTGAAAGTTTCTTAAGCTGTAATTCACTTTTTACTAAACTTAAAAAAGTATATAAAACCTTCGTTGATAATTTTATAAAACTGAAAGCAAATCTTTCGGTTATAGTTTTATTGGTCTGATAAATTTATATACTCGCAATTTCTCTTTAGTTTTATCGGTTTGATAAAGGAATTTATCAAAGGTTTTGTAGTTCTCTGACAATCCAAATGAATGTATAGTCTTAGTTACAAGATTATTCTAAGGTTTATTGGGTTCGTAAAAAACTCAACTTGGCTCGCACACTTCGTGCAAACTTTCAAAAGCATTAGTTCTAATTTAGTTTTACCCACATTATGTCGTTTGGTTTATCATTTCTTATTTTTAAGAAGTTCTAATTAATTTTATTAACGGGGGACAGTGAAACAGGGCGGGGGTCTGACAATTTTTCAACTAACTTGAAAGTTTAAAAACAAACTGGAAGTTTCGTAGCGGCACTTTGGTGGTAACATTGTTTCAAACTACATGCGGGGGTTTGGTGGTTCGCTGACTAAATATTATCTTAGTGTAATTATTAACGGGGGACTGATAAGTAAGGCGGGGAAACCCGCACGTATCTTAAACAAGGACCGTTACAGGTAATAGCATTTTTAGGAAAATATGGATAATAGAAAAGATATACCAAAGCCAATTATGAATGATATGTTGGAATTATTTGGAACTGAAAAAACTGATAGAATTTTAGCTAATAGGTTAATTGATTTCAGGATTATCTTAATCTTAATTATGAGAGAAAAATTCATTGTGAAATATGAAGTTAGACCTGAAATACCAGTCTTAATAGCAGTAGCAATTATAACTTTACTTTGCATTTTGTTTTAAATCTTATGGAAAAACTTGAAACATTTTTAGAATCATTATCTGACCATGAATTAGCTAAATTCGCAGGATATAGATATGATGACTTTTTGGGAAACTCAAGAGAGAAAATTATTAGGGAAACCCAAAAGAGAAATTTTGACAAAGCTCAACTTGTTGAATTGTTTAATACACCATTTGACAAACAATCTGAAAAAGAAACTTGTCCTCAGTGCGGTTCTGATAAACTTTTTATTGAAACTGACTATGATGTTCGAGCTAAAAGATATTATAGAACTGTTGAAGTTGCAATTGATACCAAACGTTGTCAAATTTGTAATTATAATCCGTTGAAACGTAAACCAAAGAATCTTATTGACAGAATTAGGATTACTTTTAAGAAGAAAGGTAACGAAAGGATAAAAAGGATAACTAAGTGGAATTTTTGGAACTAAAACTGCTACAACCTGTAACATCGGGTCATAATACATGCGGGTTCTTGGTGGTTCGCGAGCTTTTTACTACTTTTAAATTTTTGTAACCGGGGATAGGGAAACAGGGCAAAATCCCGCACGATTTCATACCCAAAGACCGTTATAAACAAGCCGCTAAAAATTCAGTATTTTGAGCAATTCTGCTCTTTTAAAGTCAGTTTTAGTTTTTAGTATATTAAGTTGTATTCTGACAGTTTTTTCGTTTAGTGTAGTTTTTACTGTTTGACAATGAAAGTGTAATTTATTCGTGCTATTAGATACTAAATTTGTCGAGATAGGTTCGGTAAGTGTGACAAGAAATTGTTTTTGTTTTTCCCGATGCGCTTTTGTGCTTCGCACAACTTATTTTTCAATTTAAACACATTTAGCGGCTTCGCCGCCAAAAAAGTTTAAATTTTTATTATTTTCACAAAACAGAAAATTACCTAAATATGTCAAAACCTACTTTTATGTATAAATTATTTATTTTATTAATTGTATTATGCATTTTTTCATGCACTCCAAATAAGAAAGAAAATGATAAGGTTCTTATAAAAAAAAGTGAGCCTGAAGTTATAGTTGAAGAATTTGATCATGATTCTTGTTTATTTTCGCCTAAAATCAACTTACGAATTGATGAACTTTTTATTTCTCCATTTGACAAGAGTAAATTAATTATTGTTAATTATAATGGACCTAATTATCAAGTTGACATTAACAATTTGAAATTAGATAATTTGGTTGATGTAATTGGAGGTTTTGGTAAAGGAGTAAGAAAAACCAGTATTCTACAGGACAATTATAATGACAGTCTTATATGGGCTTTTGGTTTTCATGAAGGATTAATAGTACATAATAAGTTTACTAAAGAAAATAAGGAATTTTCTAATTCTGAATATTTTGACAGAAATGCTTTAACATGTTTTTATATTTCAAAAGATTATGTTTGGTTTGGTAGCTCGAAAGGACTTTATAGTGTAGGTAAAGGAGATTACAAAATTCGAAAACTTTCTGTATTTTCAGACATTTGGATTAAAAAGATTCTTCCGAAAGGTTCTGATAAATTAATTGTAAATGATAATTATATATTAAACACAAAAACGAATAAATATGAGCCTTTTCAATCAGTAAATGATTCAATATATGATTTAATTACCAGCTATAGGGAAATTGATGGCGTAATTGCATTTTCCTTTAAAAGGAATATTACAAAAATAATTTTCCCAAATGGAAGAGTTAAAACTTTTAAATATAATCGTCCACGATATGATTTCAATATTTATAGAAATGAATTGTGGGATATCTTTGGTAGAATAACTTATTATAATTATGATAGTGATGTATTAGAAACTATTCCATTAAATACTCCTGCAGGTGCATTTGTTCATGAAGATAGTATTGCCTGGTTCATAAGTAAAGATTTTATCTTTAAGTTAGATAAAACTAATAAGTTAGTTTATAGATATCCTGATGAATTCTCAAAAATTTTAAATATTGCAGCATCCGATGATTACTTATTTCTAAATCATGGAGATAGAATAACAAGATTATCAAAGGATTTTGTAAATAGTAATTTAATACTAAATAAGAAGTTTGAAGATGAAGAGAATGATTTTCAGGTTTATATGAAGGTAATACAATATAACAATGAACCGATTAAGGTTATTGAAGTTTTTAGAGAAATTAAAAGAAAATTTGCAAATTCAGAAAATAAACTGATAAGAAAAAAAATAGAAGAACTACAGCATAAAAAGATAGTTAATACGATAAAATTCATTTCTGATAAAGACTATACAACTGTTATCAATAAATTAGACTCAAACGAATATGTGGATATTGAAGATATTCTTTTATATAGCTTATCTGTACATCATGGAATGAAAAGACGGGTAGATTCATCATTAAAATATTATAAATTACTAAAATCCAAGTATCCAGAATCTAACTTTCTTAAACAATTTAAACAATCAGATATTGATAATTTAAATGCAGTTAGCGAAGAATTAAAATCAATAAATACTGAAAAAATATCAAATGACATCAAACTATGGAAGAAATATGAAATATATAAAAAGTATCCTTTCAGTAGGCTATTTGCTGGACCGTGGTTGTCAAGACCATTTCAGTATTGTTTCTTAGACTCTATTGCATTGTTATATCCACAGAGTCAATATGCGGATAATGCTGAATGGATTAATAAAAAATTTAGTAATGTGTTTAGAAATGAGGGAGTTGAAGAGCGGATTTATAGTAGTAACTCTTTGGATTTTTATCGCAGTTTTATCTTAAATTATCCAAAGAGCGAATTTTTACCAGAAGTCCTAAAAGATATGGCTTATCTATATACATATTGCGGAGATTCTATTCAGGAAAGAATTCTAAATATTGATTCGGCACAAATAATTTATGATAGATTACAAAAGGAATTTCCTGATTTTGCGGCAAAAGAAAAGTTAAGTAAATATAATGATTTAAAAAGTAAATTATTGAAAGGAAGCTTAGGTTGGAAATTTTCAATTAAATTATCGAAACAAACATATAATAGAAGTGAACCAATAGAAATAGAGTTTATATATGAGAATGAGTTAAATATTAAAAGGGATTTAAATCTTTATGAAGAAATTCCAAATTTTGGTGTTTATGTTTTAGGAGAAAGCGAATTTATTGAAATTCCAACCAATTCAAATTATGAAAAAAGGACTGTTAGTATTGAACCATTAGGTATTTATTCTGAAAAATGGGATATTACAAAGATGATAAGGCTGAATTATAATAGGAAAGTTGGGTATTTTAAAATAGGAAATACTGGAGGACTTGCTATTACTGCAGTTACAGGGATTGAAGGATCAGAGCCGATCTCATCTAAAGAGGTAAGGGTTAAAATAATAGATTAAATATGAATAGTAAACAAATAGCAAGCACATTTACAGGAAAATGTAAAAGAGCTTGCTTTTTTGCCTTTCAGGCAATTTGCTATTTCTAAAAACTAAAACAATTTTAGTACTTAGTTGATTCTTACTACTAAACTGACAAGGTTGTTGTTGGCGGCCAATTTATAACACGCGTTCAAATTCAATGCGGGGTTTTGTGGTTTGCTGACTAAGTTTTATCTTAGTAATGTTGTTCAACGGTGGACAATGAAACGCGGCGAAATCCCGCACGATTTCATACCCGAAGACCGTTAGGGGCAATATTGCGCGATGTCTATGAAAATTTGATTCTAATTTGAATGAGAAATGAATACTATTATTTATAAATATTTGCCTCCAGAAAGGATATCATATATTGACGATGGATTGCTTAGAATTAC
>DAOWGM010000155.1 GCA_030637515.1 Bacteroidales bacterium | reverse complement strand
ATCAAAGCAGAGCTTTGCATTGTAGTAGAGGTTCTGATATACAGTAAGCTCTTCGATAAGAATATCGTCTTGAGAAACATGCCCGATTAAACCTTTTATTTTATCTTTTTCAGTATGTATATTAATTCCGTTTATAAAAACTCCCCCGGAAGTAGGAGCAGAACTCCCATTTAAAACATTGAGCAAAGTAGATTTTCCGGCACCACTGGCACCCATAATTCCTAACAATTTGCCCGATTCTTCAGTAAAGCTCATAGTCTGGAGACCAATGGCTCCGGATTTAAACTTGTGCCCAATTTCTCTTACATCAAATACAATTTTTGATTTAATTCTGTCAACATTATATTGACTAATAATATCACCATAATAAATTGGCCTTATTTTTGGATTTCTTATTGAAGCACCATTATTTAAAACGTATACTTTCTCTTGTTCAAGCAACTGCCCGCTTAAGTATAATTCACTTTTGCCTATGTATTTTATATAATACATGTTTGCAGAACTAACTTCGAGTACTCTTAACTGTCCGTAAAGTAACGGATTCGTCATATGAAATATATTCTCGTGCTCAAAGCTATCATCATTATCAATTATTAGAAGCTTTTTTGTATCAGGTAATTTGTCGCCACCATAAAAAACAAAATCTTCTAATTCTTGATATTCAAATTGTTCAATGTAAAAACTATCTGCAACAGTGGTTACAAAAGCCATTTCCTGTTCAGTAATTTCGCCACCTGATTTTACAAATTCTAAAAGTTGAGTAACAACAACATTTTTTTGTCGTTGAGTAAGTTCTTCGTTAATCTGAGTACAAATTTTAAGTACACGTACTGAACTCGAAGAGAATCTTTTTTTATGTTTGCTTTTTTCACTGAGTTTTTCTTGATGTATAGAATAGTAATCACTAAAAACTTTCAGATAAACTTTAACGGTTTCTTGATTTAATTGTCGCTTAAGGAAAGATTCAACGATAGATTTTCTGTCTTTAGCATCACTTGTTGGATGAGCTATAATCGCAAATAATTGCATTAAAGCTTTTAAAATCTGCTCACTCATAGAATTTTATTATGTTGTGACTGACCATCAGGTCGATAAACGAAAATACGATTATTTTTCTTTAAAACCAATTAACAGCATAACTTCATTCTGTATTAAAATTTCGTTGTCAAACTCAATTTCAATTATACAGTCTATTGTTGAAGTAAACGTAAAGTTCCAGTATGGAGTATAATCATAAGACTTATTACAGAAAAGAAGGTTTTTCTCGGTATCAAAAACAGATAAAATCAAAGGAATCTCTTCTACATCAGAACAGGCAACAATCCGGTATTGGCTACCTCCAAAAAAAGTTGTATGAAATTTTGCTTTATTATTCTCATCAGGCTTGGCTATATATTCTTGTCCATCGGATACATATCCAGAGTTTAAGAAGTTATCACATGATTTAATAGAATTTTCTTGTGATTTTGCACTCCAAGCAATAAGTAAGGTAATAGTAATGAGTGCTATATTTTTCAGAATTTGAGACATCCTTAGGTAAATTAATAAATTATTTTGTTTCTGATTGATGATATTTTATTAGCTATTGTTTTTAAATGATATTCTGATATAATAACATTTGACGTGCTTCTAACTAATGTGTGTTTTTTATTTATTTCAATTTCTGGTTCTTCATAAGTATAACTATATATTATTCCATCAAATTCATATGCAAGATCAACAAGTGAATCTACAAGATCTGAAAACTCTTTTGATTTGTAATAATATGGTGAAAGAATTTCAATTAAATTATCAAGCGGATGTTTCTGTTCACCAATTCTGTTAATAATCTGTCTGTTTTTACTATCAACAGCTCCTTGAGATAATATATATAAACTTTCGATCCAACCTCCTGCAACAATCAATGTTCCAATTTCTTTTCGATTATTACTTTTTAAATACGAATCGAATTGCTTGTATGTATTTGTAAGATAGGTGAGTAGTGAGTCTTGGTTGTCGATATTATCTTCTATTTTATCAATAATATCTGTTTGGAGCGCATTCTGAATTCCTAACTCAAAACTTAACTTTTTAATAACTGTAAAATATGAAATAACTTCGGGAATTTGATCATATATATTTAAATATCCCAGATCTGTTCCATAAATACCAATGTTTAGTGATTGCTGAAAATTTGTTGTATAGTTTGAAACATTATCAGGAGGGTTTAGTATTGATTTTTTGAATTCAAGATTACTTTTTTTAACTGAATAAGTAGCCTGATAGGGAGATGGTAAGGTGAAAATTGTATTATTAAATTTTAACAATACGGTTGATGTATCAATTTCCCGATGTGAATTTTTTGTTTCTACGTTTTCTTTTTCGGTAAGATTTTTACAAGAGAAAATAGTAAGTCCTGTAAATAAAACTATATATAAGATTCTGGTATTTATGTAATTACGAAACATATATGTAATATACGATTTAAAAAAGTTCAATACAATATTAATTTATGGTCAAATATCAAATATACAAAGATTAATGTTTTGGACTTATGTTATGTACATATATTTTGTTTAATGTAGTTTTTTTACTGACGAAATCAACAATAATATAGATAATTCAGAATTTAATGAAAAAGCTACTTTCAAATTTATGAAAGAGAATTCATATTATTTATGTTTTATTGATAAGAATAAAAATTGATATATTTTTGGACCAATTTTAGATTATGTTAAAAACCTCAGTAACATATAAAGAAATCTGGAAAATAGCTTATCCTATTATTCTTGGAAGTGTTGTGCAAAATATAATAAGCGTAACTGACACAGCTTTTTTAGGAAGAGTTGGAGAAACAGAGTTAGGTGCTGCAGCTATTGGAGGAGTATTTTATCTTACTTTGGTGATGTTGGGTTTTGGATTTTCAATTGGAACTCAGATAATTGTTGCTCGAAGACATGGTGAAAAAAAGTTTAGAGAGATAGGTACAACCATTGAGCATTCGCATTACTTTTTAATTGTATTAGCTATTGTTTTGATTACAACAATGAAAGGTGCAATGCCTTTTATCTTTAGCAAAGTATTAGAATCTAATGAAATAAGGATTGCAACTCAGGAATATCTAAACTATCGAATTATTGGGTTGTTTTTTGCCTGCATTAATTTTGGTTTCAGAGCTTTTTATATAGGAATTGCAAAAACAAAGGTAATTACTTATACCACTGTTTTTATGGCAATTACCAATGTCTTTCTTGATTATGCATTGATCTTCGGTAATTTTGGATTTCAGAAATATGGCATTGCAGGCGCCGCAATTGCTTCTGTTATTGCAGAAATATTTGCATGTATTTATTTCATATTTTATACCCTTAAATTTGTAGATTTCAGGTTTTACGGATTATTTACTTTTCAAAAGTTTAGTTTTGATTTATTCAAAAGAATTTTAACGGTATCATTACCTATGATGCTTCAAAATTTTATTTCATTTATAGGCTGGTTTTTCTTTTTTCTTTTTGTAGAAAAGATGGGTGAGCATTCACTTGCAATATCAAATGTAATAAGAAGTATTTATGTTGTAATGCTTATTCCAATCTGGGGTTTTACATCAGCTACAAACACTTTGGTAAGTTTTGTTATTGGACGTGATCGAAAAAATGAAGTAATTCCGGTTATCTTAAAAATATTAAAGCTTTGTATTCCTGCAGTATTGGCAATTGTATTAATAAATATAATTATTCCTGATAAGGTTTTGTCAATTTACACCAACAATTTAGTGTTAATTCAGGATTCTCTACCTTCTCTTTATGTAGTTAGTATAGCTGCTGTTTTTCTTACAATGGGATTCGTGCTTTTTAATGGAGTTTCAGGAACTGGTATGACAAAGATTTCTTTCTTAATAGAGCTGGTAGTTATTGTTCTCTATATTTCCGGAACATATTTGCTTGTTAATATTCAGAATCCACGTATTGAATTAGTTTGGCTTATCGAAATATTTTATGGAATAATTATTGGTCTATTTTCATGGGTATATTTGAAATTTGGAAACTGGAAAGAAAAAAGTATATAAAATTAAACCCCGATGTAATATCATCAGGGTTTATTTTAAATTTCAAATATTGATTATTTTATTAATTTAGCTTTGCCTGAAGCAGTTTTTATTTTAATTATTGGAGAACTATCACCTTTAGTAAAGGTTTTAAAATTATAATCTTTTCCGTTTTTATCAATAATCTCTTCCTTATCAAATTTTATTGGAGATATAATTTCACCTTTATCGACTCTGGCTGAAAATTCAAAAGTTCCTTTAATTTCCTTTCCATTAAAATCCAGAATAGAATTTCCTGATGCAGATGATATTACCATGTCATAAGCTGGTGTATTTGCCAAAACAACTTTAACATTTCCCGAAGCTGTTTTGAAATTGCTTTCACCAATTATTTCAATGTTTTCTACATCAACATTTCCACTTGCAGCTCTTAACAAAAAATCACCTTTAGCACCAATTAGTTTTATATCTCCAGAGGCTGTTTTAAGAATTGTTTCACCTGTAATATTATAAGCATCTATGTTTCCACTTGCTGTTGATATTTTTACACCATCTTTACAATCGCGGACAGAAATATCTCCTGAAGCAGAGCTTATTTCAGATTCCCCATTAATGTTTTCAAGTATAATTTCGCCACTTGCAGTTGTGATCTTAATTTTTTTTCCAACATTTTTAATTTCAATATCTCCTGATGCTGTATTTGCATTTAAGTTATTATCTACATCATTTAATTCTAAATTACCAGAAGCAGAATTGAACTTAACACTAATATTTGAAGGAATTGTAATGATCCATTCTGACTTTCCATCGCAATTTCTACCATGAAAATCTTCTTTAATACTTAAATAATTATCTCCTTCTTTAAAATCATACTCAAAACAGTCATCAGAGTATGTGTATTTTAAGTTAACAATTATATTATCAGTAGTACCTTTTTTGATAATACAATCACCACTTACAGTTGAAATTTTTAGTATTTCTTTCGCATCAAATGTCTTATTTACCTCTTTTTGAGCTATTGAAGCAAAACTCAATGATAATAACATTGATGCAATAATCAAGGAGTTTTTCAAATTTTTCATAATTTACTTTTTAATGATTTAACAAAAGACGACAATTTTAAAATTCTGCTGCAGGATTTTGTTTGATTTTAAATTATAACGTTTAGATGATTTTATGATATCAAAAAAAATCATTACATTACTCAAGTAAATAGGGAACATTCATAAATAGCATTCTTAAATGAAACAACACATTTCTCTCATGCTTAGAGAGCGCGTTTCGAATTACGGAAATCGCCAGGTTTTTCAATATAAAAATAAAACAAACGGAAAGTACAAATCAATTAGCTGGAATAATTTGCTTGATTTGACTTTTAAGGTTTCAAAATCTCTTATTTATCTTGGTTTTGGACATAATGATAAGATTGGTATCCTTAGTAGTAATAAGCCAAAATGGACTATAACTGATTTGGGGATTTTAGGTATTCGTGGTGTTGTGGTACCTTTTTATGCAACAGCTTCAAAAAATGATATTAAATATATTGTTGATGAAACCAAAATGAAATTACTGTTTGTTGGATGTAATGAACAAATCGAAAAGGCTTCTTGGTTATTGGAAAACTGTGAAACTCTTGAGAAAATTGTAGCTTTTGAAGGGAGTATTCCTGTAAATGATGATAGATTTATTGAATGGTCAGCTTTTCTTGATTTATCATTCGATGATCACTTAAATGAAAAACTGGATCAGATTACTGAAGAGGTTCAGCCTGATGATTTAGCTACAATTATTTATACTTCTGGAACAACGGGTGTGCCAAAGGGAGCAATGCTGGGACATGATAATTTTATGAATGCCTTTAAAATAAACGATGAGAGATTAAATATCGATGAATCTGATATTTCATTATGTTTTTTGCCCTTAAGTCATGTGTTTGAACGTACCTGGACATTATTTATACTGTATTGCGGAGCAACAAATGTATTTCTGGAAAATCCCAAAGATGTTATTGCAGAACTTCCTGTGGTTAAGCCAACTGCAATGTGTACCGTTCCTCGATTTTTTGAAAAAACTTATGATGGAATTCAGCAAGAATCAGAGAAATGGCCATCATTAAAGAAACAAATTTTTAACTGGTCAATTTCAATTGGACATAAATATATAGAATACTTAAAAAAGTCAAAAAAAGCACCTGCTATACTTGAACTTAAAAATTCAATTGCTGATAAGCTAGTGTTGAAGAAACTAAGATCAATTTTTGGTGGGAAAATAAAAGTGATGCCATGCTCAGGAGCTGCAATTGATCCAAAATTAATTAGGTTTTTCCACGCAACAGGAATATTTGTAAATTACGGCTATGGAGCAACAGAAACTACTGCAACTGTATCTTGCTTCAAATCTGGCGTTTATAATTTTGATTATTGTGGAAGCATTATGCCAGAAGTATCTATTAGAATTGGCGAGAATCAAGAAATATTTGTAAAAGGGAAAACGATTTTTAAAGGTTATTATCATAAGCCTGAAGAAACAGCAAAGGTATTAAATGAAGGATGGTACCAAACAGGAGATGAGGGTTTCATTGTTGAAAATGAATATTTGGTTATGACAGATCGTATAAAGGATTTGATAAAGACTTCCGGAGGGAAATATATTTCTCCACAAAAACTTGAGTTATTAATTGGTCAGGATAAATTTATTGAACAAATAGTTATTTTAGGTGATAACAAAAAATATATCACCGCTTTAATAGTTCCTTCATTTGCATATTTAAAAGAGTTTGCTGAGAAATTTGGATTAAACCCTAATAATAATGAATTGATTGTGTCAAATAATGAGATTAAGGATTTGATGCAGAAGAGGATTGATTTATGTCAAGCAAATATTACTTCTTATGAAAAAGTTGTAAAGTTTACTTTGTTACCAGAAACATTTAATATTAATAATCAAACTTTAACGAATACACTAAAGATTCGAAGAAAGATAATAGCTCAGCAATATAACGAGTTAATTGAAAAAATGTATTGATCTGTTGCCTAACTGAGGTTAAGTTCATTGACGATTTAAAACCTCATTTAAATTGACAATTCTGGCGCATAGAAAATTCGAATATAGTATCAACTCTATTACAATAAGTTCCAGATATCATTAGGTTATAGATTAAACTTTTATCTATATATTAAAGTCTAATAAATTGAAAAACTAAACTAATTATTAAATTATAATTAAATAACTTGTTTAATATGAGAAAGATAATTTTTTTATTCGTTTTATTACTGACTTTTTCCTTTTCAGGATTTTCTCAGGATAAAGAAACAGACAAACTTTTTTCTGAATCTACTTTTTCTGGTTTAAAATTTCGAAATATAGGTCCAGGATTTATGTCAGGACGAATTGCAGATATTGCTATTCATCCTGAGAATGATAATATATGGTATGTAGCAGTTGGTTCCGGAGGAGTTTGGAAAACTACAAATTCCGGTACAACCTGGAAACCTATTTTCGATAGTCAAAGTGTTTATTCTATCGGATGTATTACAATTGATCCTCAGAATCCAAATATTATTTGGGTAGGAACAGGTGAAAATATTGGTGGTCGTCACGTAGGATTTGGAGATGGAATTTATAAAAGCTCTGATGGAGGAAGTAGTTGGGAAAATGTAGGTTTAAAAGAATCTCAACATATTTCAAAAATAGTAGTTCATCCTGAAAATTCAGATATTATTTGGGTTGCAGCGCAAGGACCATTATGGTCAAAAGGTGGTGATCGCGGATTATACAAGTCTATTGATGGAGGAAAAACATGGAAGAAAACACTTGGCGATAGTGAATGGACTGGTGTGACAGATATAGTTATAGATTCCCGTAATCCAGATATTATTTATGCTGCAACATGGCAAAGACATAGAACTATAGCTACGTATATGGGTGGAGGTCCAAATTCAGGTATTCATAAATCGGTTAATGGTGGCGAAACATGGGAGAAGTTAAGTGAAGGTTTGCCAAATTCAGATATGGGAAAAATTGGATTAGCAATTTCACCTCAAAAGCCAGATGTTGTATATGTTGCTATTGAATTGGAACAACGCACTGGTGCTGTTTATCGTTCTGAAAACAGAGGTGCATCATGGGAGAAGCGTTCTGATGCTGTATCTGGAGCTACTGGGCCTCACTATTATCAGGAATTATATGCATGTCCTCACCAATTTGATAAAATATATTTGGTAGATGTTAGGATGCAGATATCAAAAGATGGTGGAAAAACATTTAATAGAATGAAAGAGGAGTTTAAACATTCTGATAATCACTCTATTGCATTTAGGAAAAATGATCCGAATTATTTGTTGGTTGGAACAGATGGAGGGATTTACGAAACTTTTGATTTGACTAAGAATTGGAAATATATTTCTAATTTACCGATTACTCAATATTATAAAGTTGCTGTTGACGATACTGAACCTTTTTATAATATATACGGTGGTACACAGGATAACAATACTCAGGGAGGTCCTTCAAGAACTGACAATCTTAGTGGAATAAGAAACGCCGATTGGGAAATTGTTTTATTTGCCGATGGTCACCAACCAGCAACAGAACCTGGAAACCCTGATATTGTTTATGCGGAATGGCAACAAGGTAATTTGGTAAGAGCAGACAGAACAACTGGAGAGATTGTATATATTCAACCTCAACCTGAAGAAGGTGAAGTTTCTGAACGTTTTAATTGGGATGCTCCAATTTTAGTTAGTCCGCATAAACCAACAAGATTATATTTTGCTTCTCACCGAGTGTGGAAATCTGAAAACAGAGGTGATAGTTGGACTGCAATTTCTGGTGATCTTACAAAAAATCAGGAACGTATTACATTACCAATAATGGATAAAACCTGGAGTTTTAATTCTCCATGGGATATGGATGCCATGTCTAATTACAATACAATAACATCATTGGCTGAATCACCTGTTAAAGAAGGATTAATTTATGCAGGTACCGATGATGGCTATATACAAGTAACTGAGGATGGTGGTGCCAATTGGAGGAAAATAGAGGTTGGAAACTTGCCAGGAGTGCCAGAAACGGCGTTTGTTAATGATATTAAAGCTGACTTATTTAATGAAAATATAGTTTATGTTGCTTTGGATAATCATAAATTCGGGGATTTTAATCCTTACTTATTAAAAAGTACGGATAAAGGAAGAAACTGGAAATCAATAAAAGGGAATATACCTGAAAAAACACTTGTTTGGAGATTGGTTCAGGATCATGTAAAACCAGAATTATTGTTTGCAGCAACTGAGTTTGGAATTTATTTTACAATTGATGGTGGTTCTAAATGGACAAAACTAACAGGAGGAATACCTACCATTTCGTTTAGGGATTTAGCAATTCAGCGTCGCGAGAATGATCTTGTTGGAGCTTCATTTGGAAGAGGTTTTTTTGTTTTAGACGATTATTCTTCATTACGTAACATTTCTGAGGCTCAGTTAAGCAACGAAGCAACATTGTTTCCATCGCGAAAAGCATGGTGGTATATACAGCGATCACCACTTGGATTCGAAGAAAAAGGATCAATGGGAGCATCTTTGTTTACAGCACCAAATCCTCCTTTTGGAGCAGAGTTTACATACTATATTGGAGCTGATTACAAAACTCAAAAAGAGTTAAGAACTAAAAAAGAGAAAAAACTGAAAGAACAAAAACAAAATATTCCATTTCCGGGATGGGATACTTTAGATAAAGAACTCAATCAGGATAAACCAAAAATATTGCTAACTGTTAAGGATTTTGATGGAAATGTTGTCCGGAAGTTAGAAGGATCTACAAGTAAAGGAATTCATAGAACAGCATGGGATTTAAAATATCCATCAACAAGAGCAGTTTCAAATAAAAGCGAAAATTCAGGATGGTTACCTGAAGGTGCAATGGTAGCACCAGGTAAGTACACGGTAATACTTTCTAAACAAATTGATGGTGTTATAACTGATTTATCAGAACCTATGGAATTTGAAGTTGAGCAGTTAAGAAAAGGATCATTAGAAGGATCTACACCTGATAAAACAGTGGCATTCTGGAAAGAGATTGCTGAAATGCAAGGAGCGACAAGTGCAGCATCTATGTCATTGCAAAATGCACAGAAAAAAGTTGAAATAATGATTAAAGCTGCCGGACGCGCACATAACATTCCTGGAAGTTTGGAAACTAAACTTTATAATTTAAAACAAGAAATAATTAGTATTCAAATAGAATTTTATGGTAGCCAAGCTAAAGGTAAAGTGGGAGAAAGAGGTAATCCAACTGTTTATAATCGTATGAGTGCAGCTCAAATGGGAACAATGAGTTCTACATATGGTCCTACGCCAACACATATAAGAAGTTTGGAAATTGCTAAGAAACAATTTTTGCCAATAAAGAATAAAATTGAGGATATTATTACAAATAAGATTCCTGAAATAGAAAAAGAATTGGTATCAGCGGGAGCTCCTTGGTTTGAAGGACAGCAATTACCTTAATTTTAATTAGAAACTAAATTTATTTAGTCCTGCTGAAGTAATATTTGGCAGGACTTTTTTTGATACCTAATCACAAAATTATAAATATAGATATGTAGATATATGAAATTAATATATATTTGCAACTCAAATTTTAATTGGTGATGAAAGATCAAGTGAAAGTTAAAAAAAGTATTGTTATTTCTAACAGAAGAATAATTCAGGCTGTAATTGGTATTATAGTTTTTATTGCAATTCAGTTTTATCATATAAGTTTGTGGTACGCGTTATTAGCAGGAGTTATTACAGGCTTGATTTTTGGAAAAGTGTTTTGCAGGTGGATGTGTCCATTAGGATTTATTATGGAAGTTTTTATGAATATAAATCCTGAAGAAAAATTTAAACAAACATATCAATATCACAAGTTAGGATGCCCAATTGCATGGATTTCAGGTGTGCTAAATAAGATAAGTATTTTTAAAGTACAATTTGATGATAGTGATTGCACTCATTGTGGAGCTTGCGATAAAGCTTGTTATATTTCGACCTTTAATAATGATTTTAGCATACATAAAGAAGGGAAGAAAGATCCGGCAAAACAGTTTAGCTGCTCAAAATGTTTACAATGTGTTCAAGTTTGCCCAAATGATAGCTTAAAGTATAGTTTCAGAAATATTAAGTTTTTAAAGTATAAAAACTGATCAAATTTTTATGAATTGTATTATTTCTTTATTTCAATAATTGAAAAAGGGGCGGCAGTTTGAATAATTCTATTAAGCTTTAAACCTGATTGATTAATAATTTCTGAGAATTCTTCTTTGGTTCGCTCTTTTCCACCGCTTCTACCAACCAACATTTGAATATCGTATAGTTTTGCAAAAGAATACCTGTTATCATTTTCGATAATAGGTTCGAAAATTAGAATTTTACCATTTTCAGGCAATACCTTTTTTATGTCTTTTAATAAATGTATGCATTGATTATCAGATAGATTATGAATGATGCTTTTAAGAAAGTACATATCACCACCTTTAGGTATTGATTCAAAAAAGTTCCCAGAAATAGTTTCTAATCTACCGCTTACGTTAAACTGATCTGCAATTTTTTTAACACCTTCAACTACATGAGGTAAATCAAATATTTTCCCTTTAATTAACTGGTGTTTATGTAAAATCATAGCAAGCAAAATGCCTTGCCCACCACCAATATCAATAATAGTTTTTGCTTTACTAAAATTATATTTGGAAAGAATCGCATAACTCAACATAAGTGAGGAGTTAGTCATGGCTTTATTGTACAGTTCGTTTTTATCAGGATTCTTTTCAAGATATTCGAACACATCCATACCTAAAACTTTCTGAGCAGCATTTTTCCCGGTTTTAACTACATAATCTAATTCTTCAAACATTTTCCAGTTTATTCCATTAACCTGATGAATAACCATATGCTTCATTGAGTCCTGTTGATCAAGCAGAGTTTTGGATAATCTGTTATTAGCAAATACTTTATTCTTTTTCTCAATAAAAACACCCTGGCTGGCAAGCATTCGCATCATACGATACAGAGCATCTTCATGCGAATCAGTTAATATGGCTAATTCAGAAATTGATTTTTCGCTTTTTTTAAGATGTTCAGCTAAATTTAAATCTGCAGCAACTCCAATCGCACGAGTAACATAAAACCCTTGCACCATTTCAATAATAGCCACATTAGCTGGAGTTAATTTTTTTGATAGTCGTACTAAAAAATATCTGAAGTGCTCAAAAATCTTAAGTATTTTTGCAGGTGGATATTTTTGGATTTGTATTTTTTCTTGCATTTTATGGTTTCCTATGAATTTATAAAAATAGAAAACTTTTTTAGATAAAAACTGCCTGTGAATTGACGAAAATTAAAAAAACTCCTTTTTTCTGATTATTTTTAAGCTCTTAATTCGCAGAGTAAAATGAAATACAGTTATAAAACAGAAGTACGAGGATACGAACTCGATTCATACGGACACGTAAATAATGCTGTTTATTTAAATTATACGGAGCAAGCCAGATGGGAGATTCTACGTAATGCTGGACTTTTAAATTCATTCCTTGATAAGAATTTATTATTGGTAGTAACAGAAACCAATATTAGATATATGCGTGAATTAAAGCTGTTTGATGAAATAGAGATTTCAACAACAATTAAGATTGAGGCTCCGTATCTGGTTTTTTATCATGATATATTGAATTTGACTGAAAAAACTAAAGCTGCAAAAGCTGAAGTTAAAACAATACTGATTGATAAAGACCGCATTCCTCAGGATATTCCGGAAGAATTGAAATCAATAGTAAAATAGAGAAATATTAAATGGAACAATCGAATATCACTATTTGGGAAAGGCAAGGAGAACTGGGGATTTTATCTATTTCCAACGGTCGAGAGAATTATTTGAATAATCCTGATTTTGTGAGTCTTGATAAATTAAAGAAATGGACATCAGAAAAGGGATTGAAAGGAATAATAATTAGAGGAGTTGGACGTAATTTTTCTGCTGGAGCCGATATCGAAAAACTTGTTGAATTAGCTAAAGATCCGGTTCTTTTACAAGATAAAATGAATGAAGGAAAAAATATCCTTGATTTTATTGAAGATTTGAATATTCCTGTAATTGCTGCAATAAATGGAGTGTGTTTTGGTGGGGGTTTAGAGATTGCTTTGGCATGTCATATTCGTATTGCTTCGAAAACCGCTTTATTTGCATTCCCTGAAACAAATCATGGCTTTATTCCTGGTTTGGGTGGAAGTTATAGAATAATACAATTACTTGGAAATAAAGCTAAAGAAATTCTATTAAACGGAGATATGATTAACGCAGAAAAAGCTTATGAAATAGGAATAGTTGATCATATTTCAGAACAAAAGGATTCTTTTGAATTTGCCTTAAATAAGTTAAAAAGCTTGACCGCAGATCGTACAATAGAGCTAATTCATTCCGCAATGCAAGCCATTCATAATGCCACATTACTTGAAAAAGATGAGGCATTAAAAATCGAAACAGAATTGTTTTGCAAGTTGGCAGTGAATGTTAAAAAAGATCAGTAGGATTATTATGTATAAAGAAATTGTACAAGTAGAGTCTTTTGAAGAAATCAAAGCAATTTTATCAAAAAATTTAGATGATAATTATTTTAGTGATAGAGAATTAAAATCCGTTGAAGATAAAAATAAGATTAAAAGTCTTGGTGCAAGATATCTGATAAAAAGATCAATTTTGAATTATTTAAAATTAGATAATAAATATCACGACATCGAAATTAAAAATGAGGAAGATGGGAAACCTGTTTTAACTTATACAGGAGAAGTTTTGAAGAAAGCAGTAGAAATGAATATTACTGACATAAATATTTCAATTTCTCATTCAGAAAATTATATATCGACATTAGTAGTGATTGAAGAAAATGTTTAAAGTACTAAACTGGCATATAAAAGATGAAATCGGATATTTAGAGATAAATAATCCGCCTTCTAATCCTATGGATTCTACTTTTTTTGAAGAGTTTTATTGGTGGAGAAAAGAAATCGTTGAGAGAGCAGAAATAAAGGCAATTATTATTCACGGAAAGGGTCGTCACTTTTCTTCTGGAGCAGTTTTAAATGATTTGCTTGGAATAATTGAGAGAAGTCATGTCGAAGACGGACATACTGAAAAGATTAGTAAATTTTTAAATAAAAATAGCAGGATATTTTTTTCGCTTAAAGAATTGAAAATACCGGTAATTGCTGCTGTCAGAGGAGTTTGCTTTGGCTCTGCTTTTGAACTGGCTTTGTGTACAGATTATATTGTATGCGGTGAAAAGGCAGTTTTGGGATTACCCGAAACAACTTTCGGACTCATCCCTGGCTGTACAGGAACATATATATTGCCAAATCTCATAAAAAAATCTCTTGCAATTGAATTGATTCTGAGTGGAGAAACATTTAATCCTCAGGAAGCATTAAAGTGGGATTTAATACATAAAATTGCACCATCAAAAGAAGTTTTAAATTTGGCAACAGATATTGCAAAGAAAGTAAGTGAAAATTTTGATCCTGAATTCAAGAAATTAAGATAATTCGTGTAATGAATCAGAATAAATTAGTTGAAAAATATATAAAATTGATAGGAACGGGCTCATTCTTACCCGGAAAACCTATAACTATACATGAAGTTGATAATTATCTGGGAGAATTAACCGAAGCACCAAAAAAAATCCAGAAATGGCTTCATAGAATGAAAAGCCTTATGAACGAGATGCTTGAGGTAGAGTATTATCATTTTGCTATTGATCCGGAAACCAGAGAATTTACTGAAGATAATATCACAATGTCTGTGAAAGCCGCCAATAGTGCTTTAGAAGAGGCAGGATTGAAAGCTACAGATATTGACTTGATAGTATACGGAAGTGCACATCAGGATCAGATGCCAACAGCTTCTGTTCGTATACAGGAAGCATTAGGAATTGAACAATGTGGTGAGATATCTATTCATGCAAATTGTACATCTGCCTACAAAGCATTGTTGGTAGCAAGTGATTTCTTAAAATTAGGAAGATATAAAAATGCATTAGTAATTTCCTCGGGAATGTCATCATCTGAGTTAAGAGCCGAATATTATAATCAAGCAATTGTAAAAAAGGAAGAATTGTTTTTGCGTTATTTTTTAAGCGATGGAGCAGGAGCTTTGGTTTTACAAGCTACAGATAAAAAAGAAAACGGCTTATTTGTCGAAGAAACATATATGGAATCAATTGGAGGTAAAAAACCTTCGGCAATGATGAATAAACGACCTGCATATTGGATGAATCCTAAAGAAGAGTTTGAACTTGGCTATCATCATTTGGCTCAAATGTTTAACGATCAACTAAGAACCCATTTTCATGATGAGGACGGAAGTGTGTTTTTGAAAGGATTAAAAAGAATGTTGAATAAATATCCAATTAATTTAAATGAATTAAAATATTTTCAGGTAAACTTTCCTTCAAAGCATATTTCAGAATTAATAATGGATGAATGCGATGAACTTGGAATTAACAGAAATACTTTATATACCAAAATGTCTACAATGGGTTATGCAGGACCACCAATGGCTCTTATTTCTATTGATAAGATACGTAAAGAAGAAAAATTATATGCAGGTGATATAATTTTGAGTTTTGTTACAGAAGTTAGTAAATTTATGCAGGCAGGATATATTTTAAGATATTATTAGTTAGGCAAATTACAATATGATAATAAAAACAAAAACTAATTGATTAGATTATGAGACTCTTTTTTACATCATTACTTTTATTATTGATAACTCAGGTATGTTTTGCACAGAAAGAAGAAACTAAAAAAGATACAGAAACAGTATTTAAAAGAGGCAGCATTAAATTTTCAGGAAGTTATATATCTCCAGAAGTCAAATTAGGAAATGTTCATGAGGATAATGGTTTATTTGCAGGGGGGAAAATGGGAGTGTCATTTAATAATCAATTTTCGCTCGGAATAGGATTTTTTGGATTAATAAACAATAGTGATCTAATAGCTGAAAGACCTTCTGATTGGTCTGGATTTGATCCAACACAAGAGTTAGCTTCTATAAAATTTATTTATGGAGGATTAGCATTAGAATATTCATTCTTTAGTAATAAAGTTGTTCATTTTAATATTCCTGTTGTTGTAGGACCTGGAAAAGTTTCCCTTAAAGGAGAAAAAGATATATTTCTGGAAAGACTTGAAAAATCATCAGTTTTTGTTATTGAACCAGGGCTCGCATTAGAGTTTAACTTATTTAGATTTTTTAAAGTTGATGTAGGAGCATCATACAGATATGTAAATGGATCAACCTTAGAATCTTTAGATGATAAAGATTTATCTGATCTTTCATATAATCTAACATTAAAATTTGCTTTTTTTAAACGATAAAAGTTTTGATAGTTAGTAGTTTAACTGTGTAATTGTGTGTTGAAATATTTATGCAGATCGGATATGCTAAAATATTATTAGTTTGGCACAATTTATGATTATTGAACCATGAAAAATTAAAATATTTATTAACTATAAACAATTATTAATTTAATACTTAGGGTTATGAAAAAAATTATTACTTTATTATTTCTGGCTTTAATTGTACAAGTATCTTTTGCACAGGAAAAAGATGAAAAGGTCAAAGAAGAAGATTCAATGCAGACGCTTTTTAATAAAGATAATTTAAAATTTACCGGAGGTTATCTTGCTCCTGAGGTTAAAGTAAGTAATGTACACGAGGATATTTCTCTTATCATAGGTGGGAAAATGGGTTTTACCTTTAATGACCATTTTACAATTGGAATAGCTGGTTTTGGTTTAACCAATAACAGTAATTTTGATATTAATGATAATCCTTTAGATCCTGCAAGAATTGGAATGGGCTATGGTGGGTTGAACCTGGAATACACATTTTTTAGTAATAAAAAAATTCACTTTACAATTCCTGTTGTGCTTGGTGCTGCCGGAATTTATGTTTACGAGGACGATGGCGATTTCTTTTCTGATCAGTTTAACGAAATTGAAAACAGCGCAGCATTTGTTGTTGAACCAGGTGTTAATATTGAACTTAATTTATTCAAATTTTTCAGGATTGATTTAGGAGCATCTTATAGATTAATAGAAGGAACAGCGCTTTATAGTTTAGAAGATGAAGATCTTTCTGATTTATCATTTAACGTTGGATTTAAATTTGGATTCTTTTAATCTGAGGATATAAATACAAAATATGAAAGCTGCTCAAATATGAGTGGCTTTTTTTATTAAAAAAGAACGCTTAAATTTATATATCGAAATCTTAAAATTATACCGATGAATGAAATTAAAAACATAGGTATTATAGGTAGTGGTAAAATGGGATCGGATATTTTTAATTATTTGTCTGATTTTAGTTTTAATCTTATCTGGTTTACACGAAACCCAGATCATAAAGTGGTTCTTCGCAATACATATCAGAAAAAGATAAAGAGACAACTTAAACATGGTATAATTAATCAGGAAATATTCGATTTTAGGAATAAATATAGAATTACAAATGATCTGATTGAACTTTCAGATTGTGATTTAATTCTCGAATCAGTTATTGAAGAGTTGGATGTAAAATCAGAATTATTTCATGAGCTTGATAAAATTATAAAGCCTTCATGTGTTCTTGCTTCTAATTCATCTTCTATTTTGCCTTCTGAATTATGCGAAAACGTTCAAAGAAAAAACAGAATTCTTGGACTGCATTTCTTTTATCCGTTAGCTTTTAAGAATGTTGTGGAAATAATATCATCGGAATATACCGACGAAATTTCACTTGAAAAAGCCAAGTTGTTTTTAGATGATATTAAAAGATTTTATATTGAACAAAAGGAGCAAAGTGCATTTATTTTAAATAGAATATTATTGCAACTTCAGTTAGTAGCGTTTGGTTTTATCAAAGAAATTGGCTTAAAATATAGTCAACTTGATACTATTGCTAAAAAGACTGTAACTGAATTTGGTTTGTTTGAAATGATGGATCAGGTTGGACACAATACCATGCACAACGCAATAATGAATTACTCAAGAAAAGATCCAGATAAGAGAAAGTATGAGCCTTTGCTTAAAGAACTTCAACACCGAACCTTATCAGAAAAAAAATCAACATACAAGTTCTATGATTCCGAAACTGAGATGTTCGAAGTATCCGGTGAAATGGAAAACTACATTCAGGAAACACTAAGATTTATGGCCAATAAATATATTAAAGAGTATTCAGAAAATTATCAGATTAACTTATTTAGCCTTAAGAAAGCTCTGGTAGAATTTTGTGGAATTATGTTGTAAAACCAATTCTTTTTCAAAATGTAGCATTGCTTATATTTTGAAATTTAGAATGGTTCCCCGAAACACGGGATGTAACCAAATGCCGTTATATATTCAATCCATAATTTGTTAAAAACAAATATGGCATATTGAATAATAAACGGTATAAAACTGACTTTGTGTACAATGACTATATATAGCTTGTCCAGTCCATAAAGTGAAATGATTTTTGAACCACAAAGTACTCAGCGCAGCTAATTAAAGCACCAAATAACAAAAAAGCAAATAATAAACCTTCTTGCAGCAGGCAAGTAAATCTCAAAACCCAATGTCCAAAATCTCAAACCTTGTAAATATTTAGTTGAAAGTTAGATGTTTGAATCATTAGGATTTGGATATTGTATATTATTTGTAATTTGGTGTTTGGTATTTGGAATTTCATTTTCAGCTTGTTTGTATCACTTAATAGACAGACTCTATATCGATTTTATCATTTATTTTGTTACTTTTGAGCTCTGAAATACTTAATTTGTAAACGATTAAGAATAAATGAATAAGAAGGTAGTTGTAACCGGGTTTAATATGCTTACAGCATTGGGTCTTGATTGGGAAGAAACCTGGAAAAATATACAGGCAGGAAAAAGTGGTATTAAGAAAATATCATTATTTGATGCTTCAGAAAATCAAACTCAGATTGCAGCAGAACTTCATGCTGAATTCGCAGAAAAATCGGCTTCTTTAATTAAAAAGCGACTTTCAAAACAAATGACTCGTGTTACGCAAATGTCATACGTTTGTGCTATTGAGGCGGTTGAAAAACACAACATCAATTTTGATCAGTTAAACAAAAAACGCGTTGGTGTTATTCTTGGAGTTGTTAATACCGGTGATTCAAGTACGGAACAAGGAACTAGTTCTAAAAACTTGATTTTAAAGCGAATGAATAATGCCATGTCTGCTTGGATTGGAATGCGTTACAATATTGAAGGTCCAAACTTTACAACTTCATCAGCATGTTCATCTTCGGCTTTTGCTATTGCTTTGGGTTACGATACTATTAAAGCAGGTCGTGCCGATATGATGATTGTGGGTGGTGCCGATTCCATTATAAATAAAGAAGAAATCGAAGGGTTTAATGGGATTTATGCCCTTGCAGTTAAAAATGAAAATCCAGAAAAAGCAAGTTGTCCGTTTTCAAAAAACCGTGATGGTTTTGTAATAGGAGAAGGAGCAGGAATCATGATTTTAGAATCGGAAGAATCGGCAAAAGTACGTGGAGCAAAGATTTATGCTGAATTAGTTGATTATGCTTTTACCAACGAATCGTATAATATTATGGCTCCCAAACCAGATGGTGAAGGAATGGCAGATACGATGGAATTAGCACTTACAAATGCTGGTATCTCAAAAAATGAAGTTTCTTATATTAATGCGCATGGAACTTCAACCATGTTAAATGATATATACGAAACGCAGGCAATTAAAAAAGTTTTTGGCGATAAAGCATACAAAATTCCGGTTTCATCTACAAAATCTATGACCGGACATACCATAGGTGCAGCTGGAGCAATTGAAGGTGTGATTAGTGTTTTGGCAATTAAAGATGGAATTGTTCCACCAACTATGAACTACGACGAGCCAGATCCTGAATTGGATTTAGATTATGTACCAAACAAAGCCCGAAAACAAGATTTAAATGTAGTTTTAAGCAACTCATTTGCTTTTGGAGGCCATAATGCTACATTAGTCTTCAAAAAGCACAACGGATAGTAAACTGTTTTGAACACCTTATTTAAATTTTTGTTATTTAATAGCTATTGTATTTCAATTATATGCAAAAAGGCAATATGAAGAATTATATAGATTTTATTATACTTAAGGATAAGAAACTAATCTTAGAATATTATTATGGCATAATACAGATAGAAGATTTTATTAGAATTCATAAACGAAAAAGTAACGATAAAGATTTCAACCCAAACTATAATTTACTAATAGATTTCAGAGATGCAGATATACGTCTTAGTAAAAAAGATGTACTGGAACTGGTGCAATTTCATAAAAATAATCCAAAACTTTTTGGGACAAGATACGCAGCACATATAACAAAAACACCGAAACAAGTTGTAGCTGGAACCAAGTTCGATACACTAAATAAAGAGCTGCCAGTAAAAATTAAAGTCTTTAGTACGGTGGAAGCAGCTTTAAGTTGGGTAAGGCTTTCATTAAAAGACAAAGATATTCTTGAATCTTTTATCGAAGAATTCAAAAAACAGTCTAACAATTTATTTGAAGAATAGGTTGGACGTAATGCTAAGCTGGTATTTATGAAGTAGTAAAATTAATTAATGTTAAATACAAGTGTCATTACGATGAGTCCCTTTGGGACGAAGAAGCCTGCCTACTGCAGGCAGGTAATCTTCTGTCTTCTTAATTCTGACTCCTTCATTCTGCATTCTTAATTCTGTTAATAAAAAGCATTTGCAAATGAAATTAATATAATTAACTTCGTGTACTTCATTCAAAATGAGAAAATTATTTAGTCACTATAATATATTATTATGAGAAAAAATTACTTTTTAGTATTTCTGTTATTCATTGGAATAACAACAACATTAAATGCGCAAACATTTACACAAGTGGGTGTAGATATTGATGGAGAGGCAGAAGGTGACAAATCAGGCTGTTCAGTAAGTTTAAGTTCCGATGGTATCGTTGTGGCTATTGGAGCATGTAGAAATGATGGGAATGGTTATAATGCTGGTCATGTAAGAATATACCAATATATCTCCGGAATCTGGACACAGATTGGAGAAGATATTGACGGGGAGGCGTCAGAAGATTATTTTGGTACTTCGGTAAGTTTAAGTTCTGACGGTTCTATAGTTGCAATTGGCGGATCATGGAATGATGGAAATGGTATTCAATCAGGTCATGTCAGAGTTTATCAAAACATATCAGGAACGTGGACTCAAATAGGTTTAGATATTGAAGGGGAGGCAGAGAATGATTTTTCTGGTGCGTCGTTATGTTTGAATTCCAATGGAACCATATTAGCTATTGGCGCTCATGAGAATGATGGAAATGGTCATAATTCTGGTCATGTAAGAATTTATAAAAATATTTCCGGAACTTGGACACAGATCGGAGCAGATATTGATGGTGAATCAGAAGAGGATAAGTCAGGTTGCTCTGTAAGTTTGAGTTCTGATGGATCAATAGTAGCTATTGGAGCAATTGGAAATGATGTAAACGGCTCTTTGTGTGGTCATGTGAGGATTTATGAAAATATTGCAGGCAACTGGACACAAATAGGAGCTGATATTGACGGTGAAGCAGAAAATGATTATTCTGGTCATTCAGTAAGTTTAAGTTCAGATGGTACTGTTGTAGCTATTGGAGCACTTAATAATGATGGAAATGGATCTTACGCAGGACATGTAAGAATATACCAAAATAATGCAGGAGCCTGGACACAAATAGGCTCAGATATTGATGGGGAAGCTAATTGGGATCATTCAGGTACTTCAGTAACCTTAAGTTCCGATGGTTCAATAGTGGCAATTGGGGCTAAAGATAATTATGGAATTGGTACAAAATCTGGTCATGTAAGAGTATACCAAAATATTGATGGATACTGGACAAAAATAATTTCAGATATTGATGGAGAAGCAGTAGGAGATGGATCAGGTTTTTCAGTAAGTTTAAGTTCTGATGGGTCATTTATTGCTATAGGAGCAATAAGTAATAATGCTGATGTTGGTCATGTAAGAGTATTTAGCTTACACAGTAATGTTGGGATTAAAGACATAGAAGAAGCAGGTATTTTAATTTTCCCAAATCCAACAGAGGGTATTGTAAAACTTTTTTTTGCAGAAAACCATATTCAAAAACTAAAAGTTTCTGATATAACTGGTAAAATTGTATTCGAGAAAACGAATGTGCAACAAAATGAAACGATTGATTTATCGGGTTTTGTTAATGGAATGTACATCATAATAGTAGAAACAGAAGAAGGAAATTATTCTTCTAAGATTATAAAGGAATAGAAAACTTTACATACATAAAAAGCCTGGCAAAATTTGTCAGGCTTTTTTGTTTTTGTCATTCCCGCAAAAGCGGGAATCTCATATTAGAAAGTAATTCAATCTATTATTAGATCTTCGATCAAGTGGAAGATGACAGAGAAAGAAAAACATAAGAGTCATTACGATGAGTCCTTTAGGGATGAAGTAGCCTGCCTGCTGAAGGCAGGTAATCTTTAGAAATGTTTGTTGTGCTTTAAAGATTCTTTCACTTTACCTGCCTGTCGGCAGACTCGTTCAGAATGACAAAGGTTTTTTTGTTCTGTTATCATTCCCGTAAAGACGGGAATCTATGTTTTTGAGAACAGAAGTATTAATAATTAATATGAATTCCTTACTTATAATTCCGACTTCTGAATTCTAACCAAAAAAAGTATTTGTAGATGCGTGTTGTGTCTTTAAGATTCTTTCACTTCATCTGCCTCCCGGCAGTCTCGTTCAGAATGACATTCGTTTTTTGATTACTCACTTCTAACAGCAAAAAGCCAAAAGCTAATGGCTAAGATCAAAACTACTTCCTTCTTTTATCAATAAACACAACTGGTTTACGCTTTAATTCCGGGAATTTAACTTTGTTAATTTCTTCTTTGGATTCGAACTGAATGGTAGGAGCAACTCGTAGTTTTGCTCTAAAATGGTCTTTAATAAACTTCTCGAAGTTTTCGGGTTTGTTTCCGTTGGTAGCAATACGAATTAAAATATCGTCGGTTCCAATTTGGTTTGTAGAAACTTCAATAATATAATTCTCTACATATTCCATATCATTTAGAATATCGTACAATGCAGGAGGATAAAGTGTTGTTCCTTTATACTTTATCATTTCGTTTTTACGACCAATTACAGGACCTAAACGCATTGAACTTCGTCCACAGGCACAAGCTTCAGTAAAGTGTTGTACTACATCGCCGGTTTTGAAACGGATTAAAGGCATTCCTTCAACACCAAGAGTAGTGATAACAAGCTCACCAGCTTCGTCTTCAGAAACAGGATTGTTATATTCATCAACAAATTCAACAATTAGCAATTCTGGACGATGATGTCCTCCAATACTTTGTCCACACTCAGCAAATGCAGCACCCATTTCTGTTGAAGCATAAGTAGAATATAATTTAATATCCCACTTGTCTTTTATTCGTTGACCCAATGTATTTAAAGTAAAATCAGAATTTCGTAATGATTCACCAATACAAATTGCTTTTTTTATGCTTGAGTTTTTATAATCAATACCGTTTGCTTCTGCATATTCAATTAGTTTTAGAATGAATGAAGGAACAGCAATCAGAGCATTGGGTTTTATTCTTTGAATGGTATCCCATTGTAATTCAATCATACCATTACCAACACGAACCATTCCAGCACCCATTTTCTTAATTCCTAAGAAATAAGCTAATCCGGCCATAAATCGGCGGTCTAAGGTTACCATTAATTGGTAAATATCATCAGGACTTCCATCAGAACACAAAAACGAAATATATTCATTGTAAGCTAATCGTTCCAGATCAGCATCGGTCATTGCAAAAGTTACAGGATCACCTAAAGTTCCCGAAGTAGTTATATAATCAACTATCTTACGACTATCAACGCAAATAAAATCATCGTTTTGTTCGTAAAGATCATCTTTGGTTGTAAAAGGTATTTTTTGAAGATCTTCAAGTGTCTTTATATCTTTAATATCAACATTGTTCTCTTTAAAAAGATCAGAATAAAACTTTGAATTTTTATTTACATATTGAAGTAGAACTTTTAATTGCTCTTCCTGATATGTTCTAATTTCATCGGTTGATTTGTGATCGATATCTTCGGGGAATATATTCATGTTGATTTTTTATATAAAACCCAAATTTAACATCTTTAGCTTAAACGAAGGAAAAAACGAAGAATTTATTTATTAAATTTTTATGTATTTTTTTTGAATAAATAGAGATTTTAAAAAGAATGAAGATTATGGTGTCTATTTTTCGACAGGCTCAAGATGATACCTTTTGCTATATGCATTGTCACACTAAGCAATGTCATCCTGAGCTTGTCGAAGGATGTTGAAGTGTGAAAACCTTTGGATACCATCTTTTATCTTAGAAGATTAATTTATTTAGCTCTTTTATAATAATATGCCGCTTTTTTCTTGTCATCATAGCGGGTATAAATATTTCCGAGGTATTTAGCATATTCAGGTTTCGGATCTATTTTATAAAGCTTTAGGAAATAATTACGCGATTTTTTAAAGTTAGGCCAAACTTTATCTAATGCTTTTAGCAGTTTTTTATACTGACTTGAAGTTTTCTTATTTTTATAAGCTTTCATTTCTGTAACATAAAGGTTTTCAGCCTTCCAGAAATATTTTTCTGCATAATATTCCAATGCTGTAATATTATTTGCTTCCAGTTTTATAATTTGTTGTGCAAGTTTGTCGCTTGTTGAGGTATTATTTAAATTCTTATTTATGATTAAGTAACTCGCGAGCATTCCTGCATCTGATTGAGCTTGTTCTTCAATTTCTGACCATAAACCAACTCCCAAATCCCAGTTTTCACTTTCTGCATATGTTTCAAGCAAACGAGCACTAATGTTGTTAATTTCATTCCCTTGCGGATATTTTTCGCGATAAATCTCAAGTACAGTTATTTCCTTTGATAAGTTATCAATGTTTTTGTATATTTTGGCTAAAGATGCATACAATTCCGGTGATGAATAACCCAATCCTTTTGCTGACTCAAGATATTTTTGGGCTTTATCTGTTTGTTCTAATTTATATGCAGAGATTCCACTTTTATAATAAATCGGTGCTTTTGCTTTTTTGCCCTTACTTTCGGCACTTTCAATAATTTGGTCCCAACTTGCAAGTGCTGCTTCATAGTTTTCTTCTTGGTATGCTAATTGTCCCTCATCTGCAAGCTTTGTTATTGAGCAAGAATGAAATATAATAATTGAAATTATTAATAGAATTAATTTAGAAAATTTCATGTTTGTATAAGTTTTATAAGGTGGGCAAAAATAGGATAAATTTTTATTCTTTTAAATTAAGAAACTCTTAATTTGTCCAAGAATTATCATAATTCGTAACAAGAGATGAGCTGTTTAATTCTTCAATACCCATTTCCCCATCCATATAATTTGCCAGCAGTTTGAAGGACTCTTTATTTTCTTTTTTAAGAATCAGTAGTATGGAATTTATGGCTGTTTTTGCACAAATTGGAACGCCACCGCCTAATTCAGCCCAGTGACCGCCTAATATCAGGTTTTTTACAGGAGTTTGATGATGGGCTATTCCAGCCTGCATATTTTCTTTTCCGGGTCGTGCACCCATCATGGTACCGTTTTTATTTCCTGTGTATCGGTAATAAGTTATTGGTGTGGAAACATCATAAAATAGAATATGATTCTTTAAATCAATGGATAATTCTTTTTCAACCCGTTGAATTAGCGTTTCTGCAACTTTATTTTTAAGTTCTTTATACTTTTTCCCACGGATAAATTTTCCATTTTCATCTTTTTCCGTTTGCCAATAATCATTATAATCAATATATGCGGGAATTAACAATGTAATTAATCCTTTCCCTTCAGGGGTAAGTGATTTGTCCCTTGCAGATGGTGCAATTATACTTATATCACTTAGTAAAGGATCTCCACCATTATGATCATCTCGTTTTATACCTTCTTTTGTCAAGCTGATTAATTCCTGATTAATTCCTAAGTCTTCAGCAGGGCAATCTATGGCAATAGAAACAGTAACCGCCGAACTGTATAAAATAGCATCGTTTAATTTTGATTTAAATTTAGGAGAAGCGACATCTGCTTGTAGCATTTTTGTGTACAAAGTTTCAATATCATTGGTAGAAACTACATATTTGCTTTTTATTTTATATTCTTTTCCTTTTTGCTGATATATAATGCTTTCACAGATTTTGTTGTTGACTTCAAGCTTTTTAACTTCAGCATTCAGAATCAAATCATTTCTCAGTTTTTTATTTATATGCGTAAGCCACTGAATAAAAACTCTTGCACCACCTTTTTCTATTATCTGATAACCATTATTATACGCCCATGCAATTGGGAATAGGCATGAAAGTAGATCTTTTTCAGAACTGTATAGTTTATGTAAGTCTTTATCTTTAAAGAATTTGTTTAATCCTTTAGGAACACCTTTTTCGCCATTATAAAAAACATATTTAATAAGCGGAAGAACGAATTTTAAAAGCTTAAGCTTAAAAAGAGGTTTTTCAAAAGCCGACATGCTTTCTTCTGTTCTAAAAAGATTGGCATATTTTAAAGAGCCTTTTCCAATTTTTTTTGCTGCATAAAAGAATTTTCTGATGCCTTTTTCTTCATGTGGAAAATCTGAAATTAGTTTTTCTTTTAGTTCATCAGGATTGTTCGTAAGCAGATAATCGTATGTTTCACCTTTAAAGCGGTGAATTTTCTTCATGGTTTTTATTTTCGGACCATCAGTGCCAATCATATTGAAAATTCGCCCTGCCATTTCGTCTTTGTTGCACTGATTCAGCCAATGAATAGCAGTATCGAAATGAAATCCATCTTTGCTGAATCCTGCTAAATAACCTCCTGCTTTTGGTTCTTTTTCAAGAATACAACATTTTAATCCAAATTTACCGGCAATAGCTGCAGCGGTTAATCCACTAATTCCTGCTCCGATAATGGCAATGTCGTAATCTGTTTGGTTAAATTGTTCAGGCATTTAGGTTTATTTAGAATGTTAATAATTCTATTTTAGTTTTCCAGGTCGTTTATTTTTTCCTGAATATTCTCTTTTTGATAAATATTAGGGATTTCTTTTGTTAATGCTTTTTTGTATGCTAAAACCGCTTTATCCTTAATTTTAAAATGATTAAAATAATCGCCAATGTATACAAATGTTTCAAAGAATTCGCGGTTCAATGCAATCATTTCATTGAAAATAAAAGCTTCGTCAGGAATTCGATTATCTGTTTTTATAGCATTTTTAATTTCTGATCTAATATCTTTAAAACGAATAAAGTTTTTATAATCAGAGGAAGATAAGAATAAATCTGCCGTTATAGTTAGTTCATCATTATAAATAATTGTTGATTCTTTAATCTCTTTAGCTTCCGCAAAAACTTCGTTCAGATCATAACAAACATATTCACCCAATTGAAAAGGAGAAGTTGAAACCCAAGCTTTTAATTCTTCTGGTTTAAAAATAATGGAATGATGTGCTATTAATTGGTTTACCGCTTTTTCATTTCCCATTCCGATATTTTCATTTTTCAAGCCTTTTTGATCACGTAATATTTCAGCAACATTTTTAATATTCAGTTGGGAATTCTGATCTAAAAGTTCTTCAACTCTTTTATATCGATAAGTTGTAGCGTAATCACATATTTTTGCGTTGGCAAATTCTTCCTTTTTCAATTCTTCACTCTGAAAATGATTGCTGCAAATAATAAAATCCTTATCGGTTTTAAATAATGCTTGATTGTCTGGTGATTTTTCTATGATTGTTGTTCTGCCATCTTTTGCAGATCCAATAAATAAAGATTCCGATACAAACATTTTTCTTTTTTTAGCAATCTCATATGCTTCTTCAATGGTAGAAGCATATTGTAGAATTTCCCTTGCCACCAGTGAAACCGGAGTTGCCGCGCTATAAGGAATATCAGATTTTGCTGCATTTAATGTTACAGTTAATCCCTGATCGTTCATGCCAGATGTAGCACCAATCATTCCGCCCCAAGTAACAATCATAAAATTGTGTCCTTCTTCCGGATCACAAAATAGGACTATTTTATCTTCAGCAAATTCATCACCAACATAAAAATCAAAGTTTCGACCTATAATTAATGAACTATCGGCTGATCGTGAATCCCAACCTGAAAAGGCTGTACATGCTACTAAATTCATATTTTGCAAAGCATGGCCAATATCATGAGCCGCATGATAATTTAAAATACGATGATAATTGGGAGCAATAAAATCAAATTGGTTAGAAGCAGATTGTGAAATACCGTAAATTTCCTGCTGATATTCTTCAATAATGTGTTCATCAATATTACGATTAAAGAATGCAATAAAGCTTTTGAGAAATTTAAGATAACGCTCTGATGGAATCATCACCTTAATTTGGTTTACAAAAGCATTTTCTTGTTTGTAAATGAGTTCTTTCGAAAGTTTACCATTAATTATTCCACGCTCATATGCAGCACCTTCAATATACATTTCCCATAATCCATGATCATTCTTTTGAAGCCAGTTTTTATTAATAGAATAAAAGTTAGAATCAATTGTTGTTCTTTCTAAATTTTCAACTATTGAATTCTGTATTTCAGGTGGATTAAGTTTAGTTGTTATTTTGAAAATAACAACTAAAATCAATACGAGAATTACCAGTATAGCTATGGTTTTTAACAGTGCTTTTAATATTTTCTTTAATCTATGCATTTTTAATTTTTTCTAATAAATATTCCATTCCAAGTAATTCAGTGCATGTTAGAACGGAACCAATTGTCACTCCTAAAACACCATGAATATTAACATTCTGTCCACTTAACAATAAATTAGGGATTTTTGTTTTTGGTGATATTCGTGTTCTTAATGCATCATTACTGTCGTGTACTATTCCATACATGGAACCGTTTTTAGTTCCTGTATAATTTTTCATTGTAAGAGGAGAGGAGGTGTAATAATTATTTATACTTGCTTTAAAGCCTGGGTATTGTTTTTCAACTTGATCAATCAATATTTCAGCCTTTTGTCTTTTAAATTCTTCATAATCTTTACCTCGATTACCAACTTGTGAATTTTCCCATTGCTTAACTTCATCGTACTTCATATAAGTTATTACAGTTGCTGTTTCAGCATATTTTGTTGAGTTAGCTTTAGGTAATGTGAAAAACAAATATTCTTGTGGCCATTTCTCAAGATTATAATTTGGAATGCTCCAAACATTATCTTCGTTAAAATGATAGTAATTATGATTTAAATACGGAAAACTATCTGGTTTTAGCGAGATATAAACAGTAAATACAGAAATGGTTTCTTCCAGGTCATTGATTCTGGAACGATATGATTTACGTAACAACTTTGTGTCTGTCATATCAAGCGTAACGGATGGATGGATAGCTGAAATAAAGTTATCTGCTTCAATTATTTTTCCATTACTCAAAACTGCAGATTCAATTTTTCTGTCGGTTACTTTTAGTTCTTGGACTTCGCTATTATTCATTAATGTTCCACCATTATTCTGAATGGTTTCTATAAGTAAATCAGCAAATTGTTGACTCCCATTTTCAAAACGATAAGCGCCTTCAATTAATGAATATGTAATTAAAGCATGTAGGGCAACAGGTGTTTTAAAAGGATCTCCTGCATAGAGCATATTGTTTCCAGCTAAAACATTTTGCAAAGTTTTATTTTTTGTAATTGATTGAAGAAAACTACCAACGCTTTCTTCAAAATACATTTCTTCATTATCTAATCCCAAATTTGGTCTAATATTAAACAATGGGAATTCATTACATATTTCCTTTATTTTCTTTACGTATTCTTTTAGTGCTTCTCTTTCATTTGGAAAATCAGTAGCAAGAGTATCTATAAAATTGTCGAAGCCTTGGGCATATGAATATGTTTTTCCTTCGAAATTTATTTTATCAAAAGCGTTCTGATCTAATTGTTGAATTTTTAGATCATCAATAATTCCGACATATTTAAGATACTGATGTAGATTTTGGCCTTTGCCTAATCCACCAACATAATGAATCCCTGTATCAAAAGTTTTTCCATCACGCTTAAAGGTTTGCAAGTTCCCCCCAAACTGATTTTGCTTTTCCAAAATACAAACATTCATTCCTTCCTTGCTAAGGATATTACCACACAGCAAACCGCCTAATCCACTTCCTATTATGACTACATCGTATTTTGGCATTTTTAAACCGGTACTTAATTTATAAATTTATAGAAGCATAAAACACACTTCGACAGGCTCAGTGTGACAGCCCTAATTTAGGTTAGTTGTCATCTTGAGCTTGTCGAAAGATAAACAACTATTCCAATATTACTTAACACTTTATTTATTTCTTCTTAATTATATAAACCACATTAGAAGTCAATTTTGTTTGATCAACAATTTCAACTTGCATATTGTGCTTTTTAAATATCTCGAAAATATCATCTGAAGATACAAAATATAGTTCTTTTGATTTACTTATGGTTTTATTAAAACCAAATATTTTAGTCGAGAATATCTCTGTAAAACGAGTTCCTTTATGTCTTTCTTTCAGTTTTGTATTAGCATCACGAATAATAATCATTCCATTATCATTCAGATTATTAATACAGTTTGAAATTACTTTTTCCTGATCTACTTTTGGTATATAATGTAGTACATCACTTAATAAGAAAACATCGGCAGGTTCAAAATTGTATTTTGTGATATCAGCACTTTCAAAATTTATCTTTTCATTCTTCGATGGACAGTTATTTGCAACCAATATTTTTTCTGAGTCGTGATCTATTCCGGTAACTATTCTATCTTCAGAAACGAAATGAAGCATATAGGAAAGATAACCGTAACCACATCCAATATCATATATTTTTCCTTCTCGAGGAACCAGCGAATTAAATAATTCGTAGTTTTTTTCCAGTCTGAGTTTTACTTTCAGGTACCATTCTAAAACTGGTCCTTTATATAAATAATTCTTTAGAAGTTGACTTCGGTAATATTTTGGACCTTCCAAGTCTATTCTCATTTGATTATATTCTTCCCTGAAATATCGCCCGATTTTCTTAGCACGTTCAGAGTAATTTTCTCCATAATCATTATTTTTAGGAGTAATTCGATCCAAAAAACGAACCGTAACAGTCGTGTTTTTTACAAGTAAATCATCACCTTTTGTTATGCAGTAACCTGTACTATGCAATATAATTGGTAATATATCTAAATTTAGTTTTTCGGCAATATAAAAAGCACCTTTATGAAAACGTTTCATTTTATAATTAACGGATCGTGTTCCTTCCGGATAAACTAAAATTGAATATCCATTGTTAACTTTCTCTTGAAGTTTAGGTAATAATGCTTCGTATCCTTCTGTAACCGAAAAGAATTCAGCCATTTGAACAACGCTTCCATATATTTTACTATTCTGAACCCAATCATTTGTGAGAATAATGAGTTTTGGATGCATCGATAAATTATAGATTAAATCTAAGTGCGACTGGTGATTACAAATAATTACAGATGGTTTTTTGAAATCTTCATTATTTGGATTTATATATCTTTTCTTAATATTAAACATTACATGATATAATGCCTTTGTGGTATAATTAATCAGGTAATTATAGAAGAGTTTTACCCGAGCATTTTTTAAGCGAAATACTTTAAAAATAATTATTCCTATAATTGAATTCACTACTGATCCTAAAACAAATATACTCCATGCAATAATTGAGTTTATTAACTCTTGAAATGAAAAAGCAATTTTCCCTTTTTTCTTGCGATTTAAAATAAACAGCTTAAATAATGCAGGTTCTATTGTATACGAAATAATAATCACTGAAAGTATTCCTATAATTGTTAACAGTGCCATTGATTTCAAGGCAGGATGTTGAGCGAAAATTAAAACTCCGATTCCGGTTATTGTTGTTACTGCTGATAGTAAGATGGATGTTTTATAAGAGTTAAGATGTTTAACTCCGTATTTATATTCTTGAAGCATTCCTCGCATAATGAAAATCGAGTAATCGATTCCTAATCCAAATATGAAAGTCGAAATAATGATGTTAAAGATTGTGAACTTTATTCCGAATATTCCCATTAAACCTAAAGTCCAAATCCACGAAATAGCCATAGGAATAAAAGTTAATAATGCTAATTCAATTCTTCCAAATGATAACAGCAGGATTAAGAAAACAATTCCCAACGAAAGTTTTACTAGTAAATTGAAATCATCTTTCAGAACACGCACCAAATTATCGGTCATATATTTCTTATCAAAAACAACTAAGCTTTCATTATTTTTAAATGATTCGTATATGATTGGTTTATTTTTCTCATCTGCTTTTAATATGCTCACAACTGTAGTGATATCATCATGTTCGGTTATATATTCATTTAAAAACATTTTTCTTAATTCACCTAAGTCTTCTTGATTGATAGTCTCAAAGTCTTTTTCTAATAACTGATAAAACGATGAAAAAGCTTCTGGCTTGAACTTATACTTTCCTCCTACATTCTGAAGATTTAATTTCAATTTATTTACTTTTTCGGTAGTCCAGAAAGAATTCCACTTCTTGATTCTTTCTTCTTGAAGTGAATCTGAAATTAGAATTTTACTTACCGAAGTATATTGATTAATGATGTTTTCTTGCTTTAACTTCTCAAGCTCAGGAATAGCTTTTTCGTTATTCATTAATGCCTCTTGCAGATTATCTCCAGTACTTATAAGATAAACTGATTTAAGTGTGACATTAGCTATTTTATTCAGATTATTTTCAGCTGCTTTTAAATCTTCGGACAAATAGCTCATTTTATCCATATCACCATCAAATGACGTTTTTCCAGAGAAAAACATGGAAACAATTGTAAATGCTACAATTCCAAGAATTAAATATTTATTTTTTTCGTAAGGGTAAGATGTGATTTTTTCGATGATTGATTTCCTGTTGTCTTTTTGAGCTTTATCAAAATCTCTTTTCTTAAGAAAGTGAGGAAGCACAATTAATGAAAAAAGAGCAGCCACAACTACACTAATTGCTGCAAACATTCCTAAATCTTGCAATGCTTTTGAGCTAACAAATAGCAAACATAAGAATGCAGAAGCTGTTGTTAAGGTGCTCATTAAGACAGGAGTTGCAATATCTTTCATTACTTTCTTTACATCGCCTACACTTCGGTAATGTGTGAATAGGTGTAAAGAATAATCAACCGTAATTCCAAGAAGTACAGATCCTATTCCCAGCGATATTGCTGAAATGGAACCCTTTATCAAATAAAGAATTGCGAGAGATAAGCTCCCTCCAAAAATTGCAGGAAGAAATAGAATAAGAAAAATGCTTTTCTTCCTGAAAAACAAACTCATAAATACCAAAAGCACAATTAATGCAATGGTAACTGTAAGTTTTATGTCTTTTTTAATGCGATTTGCATTTCCAACAGCTACTGCAGCAGCACCATAATATTGTGCGTTTATTTCCTGATTAAACTGTATTTCGAGGCTATCAATGGTTTGATCAAGAATTTCAATTAGTTTTCCGTTTTTCTGAGTTTCTCCTGATGGGAATGCTGATGTAATAAAAATGCTCAGGTTCTTTTTATCCTTAGTAAAGATCCTGCTATTATAAATTTCATAATTATCGCCAATTTGAAAAGTATTCAACTTATCTAATATAATAGGAGTAAAGTGAAGCGGATCTTTCATAATGAACTGCTTCATTACCATACTTGCGGGAGAAATAAGCGTTTTGAAATTGTTTCTTACAGAGCTTTCAACTGCAGATTGTAGAATTAAACTATCAATTCTTTTGTAATCCTTATCTTCAAGAAATACAGGCAAATTTTCAAAGAAAGTATCATATACATCGTACATGATTTTATCTGAAACCTGATAGTTTATATCTTTAATTAATTCTGGTTGATAAATCGAAATTTTAGCATTTAACTGATCGGCAAAATCAATTAATTTTTGTGGATCAGAATTCAGAGTAGTATCGCTTAAAGCAATGTTTATTATCAACTTATCCATAAAGTTGATATTCTGTGAAACCATACTTATTCTCTGAATATTCTCATCCGAAGGAAGCATTCTGGTAATATCTTCTTCGAACTTGATTTTTGTAACAAGGTATGCTGAAGATCCAAAAATAATCAGGATCAGAAATATGAATGAGATTCTAAATTTTTGAAAGAGTTCGTATAGAGCATTAAATAAATTAGACATTCTTTTTTAGATTAATCCTGATAAGATTTTGCAAATTCTTTCTGAAGTACAGGTTTTTTTCTGAAAATCAGAAGTAGAATATACGTTATAATACCAAATACAACAGCTAAAATAATACCAAATACAAGGCTTCCTACAAGGTATTGAACTATATTGTCTTTAATTAAATCAAGACTTAATCCTCTGTCAAATATTACATTAAGCCTATTTGATTCAATAAATAATCCGCCAATTCTGAAACTGGCAAATATGATAACAGGAATCATTGGAGGAATACTAATATTTGAAGTTACCAAAACAATAATTTTATTCAGTTTTAAAAGATGAGCCAAAGCAAATGCAATTAGCATCTGATAACCCCACACAGGAGCAACTCCCATAAATAAACCAAGCATTACTGCTAAAGTGATTTTAATATTGGGTTCTTTGTTTTGAAGAATCTGATCGCGAAAAAATGCCTGAATATTTTTTTTATTCAGTTTGCGTATAAACTCAAATGGCTTTACAATAAGCAAAGCATAAATAACCAGAATTGTGTTTAGAATACTTACTCTTGAGAAATCACGAAATGGTCTGAAATGAGAAACACGAGTTTCAATGGGCGCATAATATATTTGAATTGGAACATCTGTAACATCAACACCTTTCCATGCAGCACGAACTATTACTTCAATTTCAAACTCATATTTACGAGTAAAAAAGAACATTTTACTTAGTGGCTTGAGTGGATATAACCTATAACCAGATTGCGTGTCGGGCATTTTTATCCCTGTCTCGAACTTAAACCAAAAATTGGAAAAACGATTTCCGAAACTACTCTTTCCGGGAATCCCTTCCTGCTCCATATTTCGATTTCCAATAATTATCGCATTAGGATTCTTTTCAATCGCTTCAACAAAGTTTGGCAAATCTGTGGCAAAGTGTTGACCGTCAGAGTCAATTGTAATGGCATATTGATAATCTTTTGACCATGCGAACTTGAATCCTTGTCTTAGAGCGTACCCTTTTCCTTTATTCTTTGCATAGCTAACAATATCAATCTGAGTGAATTTCCTAAGTATTTCAGTTGTATTATCTGTTGATCCGTCGTTAACTACAACAACTTGATCGGTGTATTCTAATACATCATTAATAACCTGCTCAATGGTTTGATGATTATTATAAGTTGGAATAATTACACAACACTTTTTCTCCCTGAATAATTCTTTGTATTTATCCGCAGCCATTTTTCCGGTTATTTATTTTGCCTTAAAGTTACCCTTAAATTTGTAAAAAACCTGATCGTTAAAATGTGTAATACTATCAACTTTTATAATGTTTTGCTCAGTATCATATTTAACTTTAAGATCAATTTGAAGTCGGCTATTAATTTCAGGATTAACAACAGCCATAAATTTAATATTACTTGCATAAACTAAACTAAGATCCATGCCTTCGACGTTTTCCATTACTTCCTTGATTAATTGAGTAAGGCAAACTCCTGGAACTACAGGATTCCCTGGGAAGTGACCTTCATAAACCTCATGTTCTTTATTTAAGTCGATAATTGCTTTTACATTTTCCTTATCGCTATAATCTAATTCAACTATGGTATAGAAATTTTTTAAAAGCATGGTCTTATTGTATCAATTTTAAATTCATTTTCAATTTAATATTATGATGTTCCAAAGTAATATTTCTGGGAATATCATCAGTGTAATTTTGCAAACCTACAGATATTTTTTCAGAATTTCGTTTTTTAAGATTAATGATTTCAATCTTTTCTGAATCAGTGTTTTGAATGTAATTATAGTTTAATTTACCTGATGTAAATTGCCATATTTTTTGATTTTGTATCGAATTATCGATCAAATACTGAGCTTCTGATTTATTTTGCATTAAAAGCAAATTGAAATCATTCTGGAAGGTATTTATGATAAGCTGTTTATTTAAATATTCGACACAGTATTTTACATTGAGAATGCCATGATTCAGCTCAAAATCAAAAATCTTTAATCCAAACTGTGTAGTTAAAGCAATGCGATAAATGCTTTCATCCATTTTCTTAATGATTAACAATCCACTGATATCATTCTTATAAAAGCTGATGTCAGTTTTATAAATTAAGGTTTTTTCAGAAAAGGGAAGAGCATAAGGTATATTTTTTATGTGATCGGGAGAATACTCAATTTTATTTAAGTTTTTATAGGGAGCAGAACAACTGGAAATGAAAATCACAATTGCCAATAATAATATTCCCCCTTTTATTAAAAGGGGGTTAGGGGGATTTGTTTGAAAGCTATTTATCGATCCCCTTAATCCCCTTCTCCAAGGGGAAATTATATTGATGTGGATTTTATTTGAGATTAAATTTCTCATTATCAATTGGCTGATTCAATTTTTTATTTATGAAATCGATGCTGGTATAATCATCGGAGCTTTCGATCATTTTAATTTTTGAAACAGAGATATCCGATTTATCAATATAGATTTTAATGGTTTTAAGCATGCTTTTCATTTCCGGCAACTTAGGATCAAGCTCTAATAAGTATTGCGTAGAGCTTTCAAAATATTGTACTGAAAACCGCTCCGTATCAGTAAATAAATCTCCTTGTATGGATCCAATCATCATGTTATTTATTTCGGCGAACATTTTATTTGATTCAGTATCGAATGTACTAATCTTATCTTCATCTTTTATGTAAATATTTTTATCATTAAAAACGATAATATATTCAAATGGTTCTGAATATTCCCATCGTAATTGATTTGGACTTTTAAAAGAAAATTCTCCTTTAGATATAATATTTTCGGTTAAAAAGCTTAAATGCTTTTCTTGTACAAACTTACTCTGAATTGATTGCGTGTTCTCTGATAGTTTAGCTAATTCAGTTTGTGCTTTGGTAATATCCTGAACTTGCTTAAAACCGGTTTCCTGTGCATGTAATATTCCAGCACTAAAAAAGAAAATAACCATTAATAAAATTTTGCTAAAAAAAATAACTTTCATGTTGAGCCTTGTCGAACTTTTCTCATGCGAAGCATAAACATTGTTATTTTTTTTGCCAAACCTTTCTTGCCACCCTTCGATAAACTCAGGATGACAATCCGTTTTATATATTTTACTCATATGCTTTTATATTTAATAGTTCATCAAGAGTAACAATCTCATAATTTTCGCTCTTTGCATATTCTAAAAATGATTCTAAAATATCAACAATATGCTCTCGATTATCATGAAATAAAATAATATCGCCCGTTGATAATCCTTTCTTTATTCTTTTCAGCGTTTTTTCAGTACTTTTAATAGTATCTAAAGAACGAATGCTCCATCCAATTGTCTGAAAATTTAATCTTTTCAGAGCTCTTTTTAAAGCAGGATTCGTAACTCCATAAGGTGGACGAAACAGTTTTGCCTTTTTATTGATTATTTCAAATATCAGACCATTTGTTTTTTCAATATCCGCTTGCATTCTTTTATATGAGAATAAATCAAACCATAGATCGTGCGACCAAGTATGATTACCAATAATGTGACCTTTTTTATCAATCTCTTTTAATAGTTCTTTATTATCTTCTATGTGCTTTCCAATGCAGAAGAATGTTGCTTTAGCATTGTATTTATCAAGAATGCTGAGTACTTGCGGAGTGATTTTTGGATCAGGTCCATCATCAAAAGTAATAGCTATTTTCTTTTGATTTGTATCTGCTTTGCAAAGAGTTTTTATATATGCCTGAGAGCAAATATTTGCAGAGCAGCTAATTAAATAAATTAGAAATAGCAGGCTTATTATAATAAAAAATATCCCTTTCCAAGGAAGAAAGAGATAAACTTGGATTAAAACAACGATGTAAAGAACGAATGTTGTTCCTGGTTTTATCATTGAGCTAATAAAAATATGGAGTGATCAACTTCTCTAAAATGATTATATACCAATACATTTTTTATTGGCTTTTCAGTAAAGTTTTCTTTTCTGAAACGAGCAACTTCAGGTACTTTCTGATGTTTTATAGTATTTGCAGCAAACCACAAAGCAAATGTTCCAACTGTATGATAATCACCAGAAAGATGCTTGAAATAAGCATAATTGGTGTTAAAATAATTATCAGCTAAATGATAATAAATATCATCTGTATCAACATTTCCATTTAATCCTAATACAACTAAATCAATATCATCTTTTGATAAACCATTTTCAGTAAGAAACTGATCTATTTTAGTTTCAATTTCTTCTTTACTTTCAGGCTTATATATGGTTTTTATATTTTTTAACCTGGCATACGTGTTTTCATCTTTTTTTCCAGTTAAAGAAAAGAATCCAACACCTTCGCCAACAACTGTACCCTGAGTTTTATGATCTAAAAGTTCTAAACTTTTAATTGTCTCATTTTTTACCCAACGCGTTTTTTTAATAATTTGATGATGCTCAGGTGTAATCTCGTCAAAACCACCAACTAATACATTTTCAGCATCTTTATCATTTATTAAAAGCATTCCGTCAAGTAGAGCACTTTCAAAAGAAAATCCACGATGAGAATAGGTATTGTTATAGTTAAAACATTTAAGTGCAATTGCTACCTGTCCACTAATTGTATTATGAGTAGATTGAATAAATGCAGTAGGAGCAAGAAGCTCTTCGTCATTATCAATTACCATATTCAGGAACTTCTCTGTATCGCCAACAAGACCTAAACCGGTTCCTGTAATAATTGCTCCCGGGTTTTCAATTCCAGCATCAGCTAAACAAATTTTTGAGGCACTTATTCCCATTTTTATCAACTTACTCATACGGCGAAGTTGAATAGGATTTATAAATTCTTTGTAATTAGGAGCAATAGATAAAATAAATTCTGTTTCGTGACTAACAACATCATCTAAAAAAATGTTACTGTCCACAGTATTTTGAGGAGATATATTACCTATACCTTGTATATAAACTTCCATACTAATATCTTGAAAAAATTAACGCAGAGTTATTTCCACCGAAACCAAATGAGTTTGATAATACATGATCAACCTTCACATTTTCTAAAAGTTCAGTAACAGGACTAAAACTCAACTCTTTCATTTGTGTTTTAAAATTCAGGTTCGGGAAAATCATATTATTCTGAATAGCTAAAATTGAGAGTACGGCTTCAACACCACCTGCAGCGCTTGTTGTGTGTCCTGTATACGCCTTGGTTGAACTTACTTTTGGTGGATTAGTTCCGAAAAGAGTTTCAATTGCTCTGCCTTCAGAAAGATCATTATTGTCTGTTCCTGTTCCGTGAGCATTGATGTAATCAATTTGTTCAGGTTTTAAACCACTTCTGTCTAAAGCTTCTTTCATAGCCCTAAATGCACCTTTACCTTCCGGTGTTGATGCTGTTTGATGGAAAGCCTCACATGAATTTCCATAACCTGTTAATTCTGCAAGTACTTTTTTGCCTGTTTTTTTAACCAATTCTTCAGATTCAAGAACAAGAAATGCTGCTCCTTCACCTAAATTTAATCCCATGCGGTTATCATCAAATGGTTTACATTGCTCCTTATCAAGAATCATAAGGGTATTGAAACCATTCATATGGTATTTTGTTAATGATTCAATTCCTCCGGCAACAACGCGATCAAGAAGTCCATTTTTTATCATTCGTGCTCCTAAAATCATTGAATTAGCTGCAGAAGAACAAGCTGTGCTCGTTGTTGAAACAAAATCTTTTACACCAACGTAATCAGCAATACGTTCTGTACTATCTCCGCAATCATGTGTTTCGATGTATTCAATATGGTTTGTTGTTTCTAAAAGATCTCGGTAGTAAAGTTCACTTTTGTCCATTCCACCAACTGTAGTGCCTGAAATCAATCCAGTTCGGTATTCTTTGATATCTTCAATTCCTGCATTTTTAACAGCTTCGTCAGCTGCAATTATGCCAATTAAAGTTGATCTGGTAAAAGGTTCGTTTTTATCCAGTCCTGCTCTTTCAATTAATTCATCTTCCGAAAGTTTAACTTCGGATACAGGAATAGACCCTTTATGATTTGTCTTAAGATATTTTATTTCAGCAACTCCCGACTTCTTCTGCTTTATTGACTCAAGTGTTTCGTCAATGTTATTTCCAATACCTGTTATTATACCTATGCCGGTTACAAAAATCCTTTGTGACATCTACTAACCCTTCAACTAAATTGTGTTACTTCTTTTTTTCTTCGATATATTCTGCTATGGTTCTTATTGAATAGAAAATCTTTTTACCATCTTTTGGATCTTCAATTTTTATTCCATATTGTTTTTCTAACAAAACTATTAACTCTAATGCATCAATCGAATCAAGTCCCAAACCATCACCAAAAAGAGGTGAATCTGTATCTATATCAGCAGGTTCAACATCTTCTAAATTTAAAACCTCAATTACCTGTTGCTTGATTTTTATTATTAACTCTTCCATTTCTATTTACTTATTAATCGATTTATGAATTCGGGTTTAAAACTAATATTATCTTTTTTATTTTCCTTGTTTTTTTCAACTAAAAACATGATTGCGCTATATTCACCATCAATGTAATCTGCCCAACCTGTAATGCAGGCATCTAACTTTCCAGAATCTAACAGTTCGTTAACATGATCAGAGATAAAATCTACATCAAATTCTTTAGCAATAAAGCAGGTGTTTTCTCCTTGAAATTTATTACGAATGCATATTTCACCAATCATTACATTCGGTAATGTATAAACAAAAACAGCAGGACTTGGAAAATAATTCGATTTATCTTTTATTGTATCGTTGTACTTTGTATCTGTGTCTAATGAGGAATGTGAATTTTGCAGAATAACACCAACTTTTACAGGATCAATTTCCTTAATGTGTTCGTTTCCTTTTAAAACAATTTCAGATGCTAAAAAAGCTACTTTACAAAGATTATCCATTTTGAAATATTTTGGATATTTTACTTCGTAATGTTTGTATACAGATTTCATAAAAGGGCCGAAATCATTTTTTTCTTGATCGATAAATTCAGATTTACCGTCAACAATAACTTCGTGAGGTTTTATGATACAATATTTTGATATACTATTTTCCATTGCTTATCTTATTTCAACTGACTTTAATATTGTGCTACTAAATATGCAATATATTCAGGAGTTTCTCAATATTTATTTCAGTCATTGACTGTTAGTCTGCATTTAATTCAGAAAAGTAAGCAGCAGCATTACTACCTCCAAAACCTGATGCTGTTTTTAAAAAGTTTTTAACTTCTGTTTCCTTAAATTCTTTTATAACATTAATTGGTTCGCTAACACCGTGTTCTGCATACCCCAATGTTTCTATTAAACAGTTTTCTATAATGGAATGTACACCTGCAATACACTCAATAATACCAGCAGCACCAAGTGTATGTCCCCAATAAGATTTTAAGCTATTTACCGGAACATGATCAAGTTCAGCCCATTTTATTGCTTTTGATTCCATTTCATCGTTGTATGGAGTAGCTGTTCCGTGACCAGATATATAATCAATTTCAGTGTTTGTTTTACCTGCTTCGATTAATGTATTTCTGATAGCATAATATAATCCGTCTCCAGTACGTGAGGGTCCTGAAATATGATTCGCATCATTTGTATTTGCACCACCTCGAAAAACTACTGGATTTTCTTCCTGAACCAAATCTTTATCTGAAGATAGGATGATTGTCCCAACTCCTTCGCCTAAAGTAATACCTGTTCTGTTTGCATCAAATGGTTTGCAAGGTTGGTCACTTACTGCTTTGAATGATTGAAAACCTGATGGCGTAAATTCAGAAACTACATCTCCGCCACAAACAATTACATTTTTATATTTCCCCTTTTTCAAATATTCAGCACCAACAATTATTGAAGTTAATCCTGAAATACAGGCATTTGAAACAAAGACTGGTTTTGCAGTGGAATTGAAGAACTTACATACCTGATCAGAAATTGCCCAAAGATTCATTCTCTCTTTATCAAAAGGATGATTTTCATCTTCAATTAAATCAATATTTCCTTTTACTGATGAAAAAACAAATAAAGTATCTGGGTTTGAAGGATCAATATTAGTTTGCTGTAATGAATCATAGATTGATAAAATCATCATCTTTTCAAGACGAGTATAGTCATCAGGATTACCATGTTTCTTAAATTCAGCATTTAATCTTTCTGAGTCAACCTGTGAGCAATACATTGGAACCTGAGTGATTTTAGGATCAACTGTTTGCTTAATTCCGGATTTGCCAAGCTTTAAATTATCAAAGTTTTCCTTACTTGTAAAACCTAATGATGTTATAATATTGTCTGCAATTGCATATATATAGTCCATAAATGAGAATGTTTTTTTTACTTTATTAATCCCATTTTTCTTTTCCAATCAAGAAAGAAATCAGGACAAAAAAGTTCTAATTCACGATCGAGATTTAAAAATACCTGAATACTTTCACCTGTAGCAGCTACTTGATTATTCTTCTTATTGTAAATGGTATATTTAAAATGAATTTTTGCAGCATCGTGGTCAATATATTTTGTCTCAATTATTGCAGAATCGCCGTATTCAAGTGGAGTCTTGTATTCGAAATTCAATTTAACAAGTGGAGTTAAATACTTATTAGCATATACAACAAGATAACTTAAACCTAAAGCTTTACCAAATGCTTCGCGTCCGTCTTCAAAATATTTTGCATAATTTCCGTGCCAAACGATTCCCATTGAATCTACTTCACTAAATCTTACAATAATTTCTGTTCTATGAATGAGAGGTTTTGTTTCCAATTTTATTTTTCAATTATCAATTAACAATTATCAATTACCAATTCCCAGTATTAAATTATTTTGTTTTGTTATAGTTGTTATAAACTACTGCTATAAATAGCATTAAGACAAAGAAAATAAGAAGCTTTCCTGCTTCCGCTGCAATTACCCATAAATCACCACCTCGAAGAAAAATATCATAGAAGCCATTTAATCCCCAATGTAATGGAGAGAATTGACTAATAATTTTTACTGCATGCGGCATAACATAAACCGGAACCCAGATGCCACCTAATGCAGCAAAAATAATTATTGATACTGCTCCAAAGGTTGCTGCTTGCTCATGTGTTGTTGCAATAGTTCCAATTGCTACACCATATCCAGTTGCAGCTAATCCTGAAGCGATAGCCATTACACCTAATGCTATCTTATGTGGTCCAATTTCCAGTTGAGGCAATCCAAGAGTAGGCATAATGTAAACTCCTACCAATAACATTAAAATAAAGTGCAGGAATGAAACACTCAGAAAAACAAAAATTTTACTAAACATAACTGTTATAAATGATCCTGGCATCGTTTTCAACCTGAATGCGCTACCGTCGTCACGTTCTTTAATAATATTTCCGGCAAGTGGAAGTACAATAAAAAACATGGCAAACATAGTCCATGCCGGGACATTATGTTGAACTGAGTTCGGAAGTATCTCATTTTCAGTTGTTGAAGCATAAACTTCCTTGTATTTTATTGTTTCGAAACTTTCAAACTTGATTGGTTTTTGGCTAGGCATTATTTGTGCAATAGCTTCGGAAAAATTCTTAAAGAACATTTCTATCTCCAGTTGTGATGTAAACTCTTTTAAAGAGCTCATCACCATATTTTTAAAAGATTGGCTTGTTGCCGGATCAATAAAGATGGTTATATCAATAGTGCTTTTTTTAGTTCTTTTTTTAACTCCTGCAATATTGAATGATTTAAAAGACTTATTAATCAAGGCATTAACATTTCCGCGTATTGCATCGGTTGCTCTTTCAGGAATAATAATTCCGATTTTATAATTTCCTGTTGCAACTAATTCCTTAGCCATTTCTTTAGTGATTTCTTTGCCATCTATTTCTTCAACAATCTGAAAAAATTCTGAAGCATATAATCCTTCGCTAATTGCTTCTCCTAAGCTATCCTTGTCATTATTTACAAGAATCATTGAAATGTTAACTTCCTTAACGGTTCTGAAAGTTGCATCCTGAATTACTGTCATAATAAGGATTAGAGCCAAAGGCATTATAAATAATATTGCCAGACCGGCTTTGTCTCTTATAAGTACTAATAATTCTTTATATATCGATGATAATAATCTATGCATATTAATCTAATTTATTCGTCGCGTAAAGCTCTACCTGTAATGTTTAAGAAAATGCTTTCTAAATCAGTGTATTCTTCCTTACTATTTATAAGATCTTTAGGCTTACCTTCTATTAAAATATGCCCTTTATCAATAATAGCAACTTTCGAGCAGAAATTTTCTGCTTCTTCCATATAATGAGAAGTGTAAATTATCGTTGTTCCTTCTTTATTAATATTTCGAAGGTGATCAAGAATTACATTTCTGGATTGAACATCAATACCTACGGTTGGTTCATCAAGATAAATGATTTTTGGTTTATGAAGAATTCCAGCTATTAAATTAATCCTGCGTTTCATACCTCCTGAAAAGGTTTTGATACGTCGGTTAGCATTCTTCTCTAAACCAAATAGTTCAAGGCATTCCTCGATTCGGGTTTTTAAGTGCTTACCCTTAAGTCCATACATGCGGCCAAAGAAAGTGAGATTTTCTTTGGCTGTAAGCGATGGGTAAAGTGCTATATCTTGAGGAACTACGCCAATAATGTTTTTTATTTTTTCAGCTGAATGCTGGTATTCCATTCCATCAATAAATACATTTCCTGAAGTTGGTCCGAATAAACCACATAGGATAGAAATTGTGGTTGTTTTTCCTGCACCATTTGGACCAAGCAAACCATAAATTTCGCCTCTATTTATATTCAGACTAATATTATCGATGGCAGGAACATTTAAACCTTTATAATATTTGGTTAAATATTTTAATTCAATAATATGATTATTTTCCTGCATTATTTTATTAGTTTCTTTAATTCAGTAAAAAACTTTTCTTCATCATCGGCAATTTCAAGCATTAGATTTGCAACAGTATTGTATCCGTCAGGATCAGCGGATCGACCTTTACAAGTCTGAGCAGCTTTAGAAGAAAAATTTCTCCATTTATCGCCAATTTTCGTCATTTCTTTTGACATCTCATTGTATCTGTCGTCTTGCATTACTTCTGCTACTTCCTGCAAAAATGCTGCATAAATAAATCTAAATCCTGCACCTCCGGTTCCGATTTCTTCAAGCATACGCACTAATTGTGCCAAATAAGATGCCGCTTTTTTAGGACCAAGTTTATCAGGCCAATTTCTTACTCTTTTTGATAAATAACGAATTCCTTTAACACCAAACAAAGGAACAGGTATTGTTAACATCCAATCAGCTGTTTGTTTAATTCCTTTGATGATAGCTGGTTTTAAATCAATCTTCTCAGGAATGTTTATTGGATAATACATTTTGCCATTTGGACTTAAAGGACCTTTAGCAAACCTCGATTTCTTTAATTCATTATAAGTGAGGGTTGTTGGATATTCCATAACCGGATCACTAATAAGGTAAGTGTCATTTTCTTTTCCGTAAACAGTAAGATTATGAGCGTTGAAATGAAAACGATATGCAGGAGGGAAGTATGATAAATGATAAACTCCTGATTGAATTCCAACGGGTAATTTCTTTTCTAATACTTTATCAAGTTCATCCATTGCTCTTTTAGGTTGTTTCCTAAAAGTTTGTTTTTTCATTTTTATTCCTAATCGTTTCGCTGCTTTTGTGAATATCATTCCGGGAACTGGTCTGAATGATGCTAATGGAATTCCATTCACTTTTACAAATGGCATGTATGCAAAAAAGTATCCGCTACCGATACCAAAGATCATAGCTTCGCTTAAATTTAAACCGTGATATTTTAATAAACTGGAAATTACTCCATTTTCACAATGTCCGGCAGGTATATGTTCGAAATCTAATTTCATATTTATTTTTCAGGATTAAAATTTACTAATTCGTCTACGTTGATTTCAAATATTTTGGCGTATTTTTCTATTTGTTCTTGTTTCAATTTTTTAAAACATTTGGGTTTTAGATGCCTTTTTACTTTCCATTTGGGTAATTCAATATAATCAGAAAGTAAAGTAACATCCATTTGGGTTTTTGCCATAAAGTGCATAATTGGACTTGCTTTTCCTGATTTTATTTTTTCATTGGCAATTTCAACCATTTCTTGAATATCTTCCCACGCAAGATCGTTAACAATATTCTTAGGCTCCCATCCGGTGCTCATTACTTTTACGTATTTTCCATTTTCGTCAATTGCATATTGCACTTCACGTGATACACCTCCTGTTATTCCTTCATCTTGTGGTACTTTGTCTTTTTCCATAATTTAGTTTCAGGTTTAATGTTTCAAGTTCAAAGTTAAAATCAATAATTTAATTCCAATGTCTTAATACTTATATCTTATTACTAAATACTAATTTCCTTTTTCGTCTAAAAAGATTTTCATTGAGCATTCTGCGATTATATTACCATCGCAGGAAATCTTACCATTAATTAATGTTGTATTAAATACTTTATGTTCAACATTTATTTCTGTAAATATTGTTTTACCTATTTCGGGTAAACTATGAATGGTAAGTTTCTGAACCGCTCCAATATAACCTGTTGGCACATCCTTATTCTCATTTCTATATTCAAATCCAACTCCAACAGCTGCTGTTTGTGCTATGTTTTCAATTAAGCCCGGTTCTTGTAAAAATCCATCTTTACAAAAAATATTGCTTTCGTTTATTTGTAAACTTCCTATGGTTTGCCCTCCTTCAGCTTTATGAAGTTTTTCGACCATAACCATTGGTTCTCTTTGAGGAATAAACTGCAATATAGTTTTTCCGTCTGCAATTACATTGTCATATATTCCCATAACGGACCTTTTTTATTTCTTTGTCTTAATTTATTTGTAATTGTTGCTGTGTCTTCATCAGGGAAAATCCAACGTTTTCTAGTCTTAAGTGCCCTTTCTTTTAATGTATCGTAATTTACATCTTTTGAAAGATAATACTTAGGTTCAAGTAAATCGTCATTTTTATCAATTACACCTTCTTTTATAGCGTATTCCTGTAATTTTGTTCCAGGATAAATACGCATTCCTACAAAAGTAAAGAAAACTGTATTATCAATTAGTTTTGAGTTTGCAAAAGTTTCATCAACAGTTGAATCAGTTTCTCCATATCCTCCGGTAATAAGAAAATGTGCAAAAGGAATATCAAGTTTGTTACAAAGTGCTGATTTTTCTAAAACATCATTAACAGTAAAGTTTTTACCGTAAGTTTTTAAACATTTCTCAGATATTGCTTCAGTTCCAAATTCCACATGTTGCAAACCTGATTTCTTTAATACTTTTAAAAGATTTTCATCAAGATTTTTAAATGTAAAATAACCTCCCCAGTGAATTTTTATACCACTTGCTATGATTTTCTCAGCAAGTTCATAATTATATGCATTATTAATATTAAAAACTGAGTCGGTAAAGAAAACATAATCAATTCCTTTTTGATAGTATAGTTTCTTTAAAGTATCAACTATTTTATCTGTATTTAAGGTACGAACCTTGCTTCCTTCAATTAATGGATATGTACAATAGATGCAATTGTAAGGACAACCTCGCTTAGTTTGTATATTTAGCATTCCACTTTTTTCCCAATAAAAATCTATTAGATCTTTATCGAAATCTAAGTTTAAATCACTGAAATAACTTTCATTTTTATTAAAAACACATTGTCCATTCTTATTATAAATAAGGCGGCTTAATCCTGTATAATCTTCATTATTGTCAATACTATTGATAAGCTTTAGAATTGTTTCTTCACCTTCTCCGTAAACGCCAAAATCAGGATTTAATCTTTTAAACATCAATTCAGGAAAGATTGAGAATCCCGAACCTCCAACAATTATTTTTGCATCTGAAACTGTGCGAAGATTATCGATAACATTTTTATAATGTGTAACAAATTCTTCTCTGTTGTAAGAGTTAACATCGTCAATATTTCGGAATGATATTCCTATAAATTTAGGATTGTATTTTGTTGTAATTTCTTTTAATTCTTCAATGGTGCTGAAATTTAAATCCACCATCATTGAATCGTATTCTGGTATATTTTCCTGCAAATAAGTTGTAATATAGGAAAGTCCGATAGGATAAACCGGATATGGAACTTTATGTTGATTTGCTGATATGAATAATATTTTATTTTCTTTCATATGAATTATTCTGCTTTCCAAAACTGGTAGTAATTAAACCATTGCAATGGATACATTTTTAAAATTCGCTCAAATTCCTTTACATATTTTATAACAAACTTATTAAGTTCCTGTTCCTGCTCTTCAGGATTCTTATATCTTTTCACCATTTCTGGAGCCGTAGCATAGAAATGATAATGTGTTTTTGATTCTTTCATTGCAAATGCGAAAGTAACAGGAACTCCAAAACGGGCAGCTAAGTAAAATGGTCCTGAAGGAAATAATGCTTTTTCTCCCATGAAATCAACTTCGAAAACTTTGCTTTCCTGAATAAAACGATCACCAGCCATTGCAATTAATTCTTTATTTATTAAAGCATCACTAATTGGTATAATATGAGAATAATCGCTTTGAATGGGAATAATATTCACATCCTTGTTAACTAAAACATCTGATACTAAATTTTTTATTCTTTGATGTTCTGCATCTAACATCAGAACATTTATTCTGGAATTTAATCGTTCCAGCAGTTGTCCTGCAATCTCAAAATTTCCAATGTGAGCATTTACAATGATTCCTCCGGTTTTATTTTCAACCATACTGCGAAGATGATGTTCACCATCAAAATTGTAACTGAATTTGCCTTTTAAGCCACCGAGAATTGCAAACTTATCGAGCAGTACTTGTCCAAATGTAAAATAGTTTCTGTAAATATTCCATTTGGTCTTTAGCCAAGAATACTTTAAAATATGGCGAAAATAATGGTAAGTGAATTTTGAACTTTTACGTGAAAAAAGGAAAAAATAGAAAGCAACAAAGAGTAGAATGAAATATGCGAAATAAAGTCCTAAATATTTAAGCGTAAATACAAATATTTTATAGCCTAATACATTTCCGCGGGATTGTCCTTTCCATGATGGCATCTAAAAACCTCCAATTTCTTTCTATCCCGGGATTAGTTAGAATTAACCCGGCTTATGATATAATCATAAAAATCCTGAAGAGTTTTTATAGTAGCAAAATCTTCACCTTTTACTTTAAATCCAAAATTTCTTTCAATAATTACAACAAGATCAACATAGTCTAAACTATCAATCTCAAGTGTTTCCTTTAAGCTGGCTGTAGGGATCAACTGATCTTCTTCAATCTCAAACTCATCAATTAGAAAATCATTTACCTTACTAATAATTTCCTTATTCTCCATGTCTTATAATGTCTCCCGGTTAATAAATTTATTTTATCTTTTTCACAATTAAAGAGGAATTTGTTCCTCCAAATCCAAATGAGTTTGACAAAAATATATCAATATTATGATTTTTAATAGTTTCTACAGCAATATTTAATTTTGCTGAGTGTTCATCAGGGTTTTCGAAATTAATATTAGGAGCAACATACGAATTTTGCATCATTAATACAGAATAAATAATTTCGCTGGCACCACCCATCCACATTTCATGTCCTGTCATTGATTTGGTTGAACTAACATATGGGGTTTTTGCGCCAAAAACCTTGCTAATTGCCTGAGCCTCATTTAAATCTCCAACGGGTGTTGCTGTTGCATGAGCGTTAATATAATCAATTTGAGATGCTTGTAAATTAGCATCTTTTATTGCCATTTCAAGAGATCTTGCCGGACCTTCTACGTTAGGAACTGAGATATGATCACCGTTTGATGAAAACCCATAACCAATTACTTCTGCAATAATATTAGCACCACGCTTTTTTGCTGATTCATAGCTTTCCAAAATTACCGTTGCAGCACCACCACTTGGAACTAATCCATCACGATCGCGATCAAAAGGACGACTAGCTTTTTGAGGTTCATTTTCACGTACTGAGAAAGCGCCTAATCCATCGAAACTTCCCATTGAATGGTAGTTAATTTCTTGACCACCACCACAAACAATCATATTTTGCAAACCACTGCGAATAAGATAATAACCCATTCCTATCGAATGTGATCCACTCGCACAAGCTGCACTTATAGTTAAGTTTATTCCTTTTAATCTGAATATAGTCGATAAATTCATGGTTATTGTAGAATTCATCGATTGAAATATAGCTCCTGAGCCTAATAGCGCAGTATCCTTTTTTTCTTTAAGCACATCATAAGATTCCACAACAGATCTTGCAGAACTGTCATTCCCATATAATATTCCAATTTCATTATTATCTAAGAAATCTTCATCAATTTCAGCTTGTTTTAAAGCTTCAACCGTTGCAACATAGGCATATTCGCCTTCTTCTGCCAATCCAACTCGTTGTCTTCTTTTTAATTGACCTTTTAAGCTTGGTTGTTCTAAAATTCCAGTTAATGCAGAGCGAAATCCAAAATCTTTTCTTATTTGCTCAAAACCAATTCCTGATTTTCCGGCATAAAGTGAATTGTTTACTTCTTCAATATTTTTACCAATAGTGGAATAAATTCCCATACCTGTTATCACCACTCTATTCATAGGCTCGTATTACAGCGTTTTTATAATTATGTATAAAGTCCTCCGTTTATAGAAACTACTTCTCCTGTTACATAAGATGCTTTCGGTGAAGCAAGAAAAGCAACAACATCAGCAACTTCTTCAGCATTACCAAATCGACTCATTGGAATAAGACGTTTTAAATCTTTCTCTTCCAATTCTTGTGTCATATCTGTTTTAATAAAACCAGGAGCAACACAATTTACAGTTACGTTCTTTTTTGCAATTTCTTGAGCTAAAGCTTTGCTTGCAGCAATTACGCCACCTTTAGCTGCCGAATAATTTGTTTGTCCGGGCAAACCTTTAATACCAGATAATGAAACAACGTTAACAATTCTCCCATATCTGTTAACAATCATATCTTGTACTAAATGTTTTGTAATATAATAAAAACTATCCAGATTTGTGTTTAAAACATCCTTCCAATCTTCGTCTTTCATCCACACAATTAAGGCATCTTTTCTTATGCCAGCGTTATTAATTAACACTTCAATAACTGATTCAGGATTGTTCTCTTTCCATTTGTCTAATGAAGCTCTAATTTCATCAGAATTAGAAACATCAAATTTCATCAGTTCACCTGAACCTCCTAATGTTTTAATCTGATTTAGTGTATCTTCTGCTTCTTGATTATTACTTCTGTAATTAACTAAAATATGATATCCTAATTCAGCAATTTTTAAACATATTGCTTTTCCAATTCCTCTTGAACCTCCTGTTACTAAAGCAAATTTCATTTTAATTAGTTTATTAGATTTGGTCTGGTTTTTATTAAATATTGTTTGATGTTTTCAATATGTGGATACAATGGAACGTCTTTTACAATTTTAGGAACAATTGCTCTCATTTCCTTATAAAGTTTCTTTCCTATATCCGATAATCTTTCTTGGAATTCCATATAATCGATTACCTGAAGTAAACTCATGTATTTGATTGATAATATTTCAAACGAGTTTTCAATTACTTTCTTTGTGATTAATGCAGAATTAGTACCCATACTCACAATGTCTTGATTATCGCCATTGTTAGGAATGCTATGAACATACATTGGATTAGATAAGGTCTGATTTTCTGCAGTTGTTGATGTTGCTGTAAACTGTGCTGCTTGTAATCCTAAATCTAAACCAATTGTTCCAAGGTTTGCAAATGGAGGGAATTTCTCGTTTATCTTTTCATTGAACAAATAGTTAATTTGGCGTTCAACCAACATAGACAACTTCGTTGTTACAATTTTTAGTTTGTCCATTTCAAGAGAAATATAATCTCCATGGAAATTACCACCATGAAGCACATCACCATTCTCTTTATCAATTATAGGATTATCATTAACAGAATTTACTTCATTTATAATAACCTTTTCAGCATTTGCTATAGTTTCGTATATAGGACCTAATACTTGAGGTACACAACGAAGCGAATAATATTCCTGAACTTTAACTTTGATTACTCCAACATCGTGATGGTTGTTATAAAATAAGTCCGATCTTTTCTTAATGAGCTTACTTGAGTCAACTATTTTTCGTATTTCTTCAGCAATAAGGTTTTGTCCTTCGTGCAGTTTAACCTGATTTAGTTCTTCTGAAAAATGATCGTCGGCAGATTCAACAACTTCGTTAATTAAACTGGAAGAAATTAAAGACCAGTTTAATAGATTCTTTGCATGAATTAGATTGATAATGCTTATACCTGTCATGCATGAAGTTCCGTTTATTAAAGCTAAGCCTTCTCTTAAATGAACTTTTAAAGGTTCTAAGTTATTTGCTTTAAAAACTTCTTGTGCAGGTCTAAATTCACCATCGAAGCATATTTCTCCTTCACCAATAAGATTAAGAGCTAAATGTGCTAATTGAACTAAATCTCCACTTGCTCCAACACCACCGTGTTCAAATATTTTAGGATAAATATCTTTATTAATAAATTCTTTTAATAGAAAAATAGCTTCTTCATGTACTCCTGAAAACCCTTTCATGAAAGTATTTAAACGACCAATCATTAATGCTTTCACATAAATGTTTGGTAAGGTATTTCCTGAACCAGCAGCGTGACTGCGAATGAGGTTGTATTGAAGTGTTTTTTGGTCGTCGTCGCTAATCTTATATTGTGCCATTGGACCAAAGCACGTATTTATGCCATATATTACTTTGTTCTTCGAAAAATCATCTAAAAAATTGTAACTTTCTTGTACTTTTTTTAGTGCGTTTTTATCTAAATCAATCTTTTCACTTTCAAAAAGAATTTTGTAAAAATCATTAAGATTAAGATTCTCACCCCCTATAATTATCATTTTTATTCTTCGTTATACGTTAAAGTAGCTAATAATTAGCCGTTTAGTTCATCTGTCATTTTGTAAGTATGCAAATTTAATAAATACTTTTAATATTCCTTAGATTACGAATCCTTTTAGTCAATATTTTTTATCAAATATCAATATGGTTACATGAACAGATTATTTTATGAAATATTAATTTGTAAATACTTCTATAATGCTTATAAATAGTGGTTAAATCATTTAAATTTCAAATTGTTTGTTTGTATTAATTTTGGCAATAATTTAATTTGAATTAATTTAGTAGACCAAAAAAATGGCATAGTTTTTACTACATTGCTGTAAGAATCTAAATCATCGGCCGAAAACATAATTTTTGAATCGGATTGAAATATAATTTACATGAAAGAAAAAGATGCTTATATTGATTACGAACCTCAACAACTTATAATGTATGTTGAAAAGGAAGATGGAACATTTGGTCCGATTCAGACAGGCTCGTATATAACCAAAAATTATCTTGACGATTTCTGGGAGAAAATGATGAAATTAAGAAATTCATTACTAGAGAAACTCAAAAAAAATGAAATTACCCCAGTTTATTTTTATAAGCTAATTCATGATTTTAATGATGTTGAATTATCTCGAAGAACCGGGATTCCTGTATTTAAGGTGAAACAACATCAAAAAGTAAAATCATTCAGAAAAGCAAAATTGGCAGACTTATATAAATATGCATATGCTTTTGACATACCGGTTTCTAATTTATTTCAAGCTATTGTAGTTGAAGATAATGAGACCAAAGCGGAGTCAGATAAACAGAAGCAACCAATACTGGTTAAACAAACAAGAACAGAAAATCCTTTCGTAGTTATCACAAAAATAGAATTAAACAAAAAATGATAATAGAATCTTTTAAACACAATATGGCAGCTCATTGTGAGTCTGGCTCATTAACAGCATTACTAAAACATCAGGGTCTGGAAATTACTGAACCAATGATTTTTGGTTTGGGTAGTGGTTTATATTTTGGCTATTTAAGCCGAACACCAAATCTTAATTTTCCTATGTTTATTTTAAGAACAAAACCAGGGAAATTAAGAAAGAAAATTGCAAAGAGAACTGATATTAAATTTAATACTCAACGATTTAAAAATCAAGATGAAGCTGAGCAAGAACTTGACAGTCTTTTAGAGAATAACATACCTGTTGCTTGTCAAGTAGACTTTTATTATATGGATTATATTCCTCAATGGGAAAGAGTTCATGCTAATATTCACTTTATTACTATAGTTGGAAAAGAAGGTGATGAATATATTGTTAGTGATAGCTATTACCCCAAATTTGCTCGAATTCATAAAGATAATTTAAGAAAGGCTCGTTTTGCTGGTGGATATTTAGCTCCAAAAGGATTTAGATATTATATAGAATCTGTGCCTGAAACAGTTGATTATAAGAAGCTAATTCCTGTTGCAATAAAAAATACTGTTAATAATATGGTGGGTGTTCAACCTCCGTTTATTGGTGTGCGAGGTATTCGAACTTTTGCTAAGAAACTACAAGGATGGCCAAAATTAACAAGAGATATTGATCATTTATCGCATGAGGTGATGAAAATAAATGTTTTTCTTGAAGATCAAGGAACAGGTGGGGGTGGATTCCGTTTTTTATATGCCACATTTCTTCGTCAAGCATCTGAAATTCTACAGAATAAAGAATTAGAAGATATGTCAAAAAAGATGATGGAAATAGGAGATGGTTGGAGAAATATTTCTTACTTTGCAGCCAAAATTGGAAAAAACAGAGATCTTGGACCTGAAAAACTTCAGGAACTAGGTCAAATGATTAATGAAAGAGCTGATTCTGAGGAAGCTTTTTATAATGAATTAAAAACAGTAGTTAGTAATATTTAATATTTAAGATAGAATGGGAGAAAATATTGGAACAGATTTGAAGGCGGATATTAAAAAAATGATTATTGATACATTAAATATACAGGATATAACTCCGCAGGATATTGAAGATGACCTACCACTTTTCGGAGGAGACAATACTTTAGGATTAGATTCAATCGATGCAATAGAACTTGTTATGGCAATTCAGAGAGATTTTAAAGTACGCATTGATGATCAAAATTTGGCTCGTGAGGTACTAAAAGATGTAAATTCGATTGCTGATTTTATTAAAAGCAAATCGGAATAAAATCTCTTTTAAGTAATTAATTCAAATCAAACTGAATATGAAGAGTGCTTACCTGATAGCAGGGATGAGACTATCCAGGTTCATAAAACTTATTATGAAAAATGGAATGTCGTTGTATCCAAAATATCTGGTAAGGTTCTTATTTCTTTTTCAAAATGGAGTGTGGGCTTCTATATTTTACAGAAAAGAAAAGTCGGTTTATGCCAATAAAATTAAAACTCATAAATTACCTGAAGATCCAATAATAATTATTGGACACTGGAGAACAGGAAGTACATTTTTACATCAACTGTTGGCTCTTGACGCTAATTTGGTAACTACTAATGTATTTCAAGGATCAATACCCGATAGTTTTCTAACTTCCCGAAAGTCATATGAACCTATTATGGGTCGAGCATTAAAGGGAACTCGACCAATGGATCAGGTGAAACTCAGTATGGATGAGCCTTTGGAAGATGAATACGCACTTTTTAGATTGTGTAGTTATTCACCATTGGAGCGCTTAATTTTTCCAAAATCAAAAGAATATTTCTTAGATCAATTTCCTGATTTTTTACCTGAAGGAAAGAAATTAGAAGAATGGAAAGAAGCTGTAAAATATTTTTACAAAAAATTGACTCTCGAGAATAATAATACTATACTGATAAAGAGTCCGTTTCATTCTTTTCGTATTGATATTTTAAATGAAATCTTTCCAAAAGCGAGGTATATTCATATTATGCGACATCCACACAAGGTTGTTCCTTCAACAATAAGAATGTGGGATATTGTTGGTAAGCAAAATGCAATGAATGGAAAATGGGTAAAACCTAATATTCAGGACACTAGTTCTTTGTTATTTAAAATGCTTAAAAAAATTGATGAAGATGTAAAGAAGCTTCCTAAGGAAAGATTCTACGAATTAAAATTTGAGGATTTAGAAAAGAATCCTACAAAAGAAATTAAATCAATATACAAGCAGTTGAATGTTGAATTTTTGGAAGGATTTGAGAAACAAATAAGTGATTTTTTGATTTCGGTAAAGGAATACCAAAAAAATAAATATACAATGCCAGAAAGCGACAAGCTGGAAATCAATAACATCCTAAAGTCGTGGATGACAGAGAAGGAATATAGTTTGCATTAGTATTTTTTTTTAATAATTTTATCAGCTTGTACAGCAGACAAAACAAAACATATGAAATTTCAATTAATATTTCCAAAGTGGAGAAAGCTGGAAGGGCAAACAACTTTTAATTTGCCACCTCACGGAGCAGCAGTATTTGCAGCAACTATTCCTGATGATGTAGAGGTAGAGTTTATAGATCAGAATCTTGAAGAAATGCGTTATGATGATGACGTGGATTTTGTAGGTATCTCTATGTTGTTAACTACTCAGATTAAAAGTGGTTGGGCAATTGCAGACGAGTATAGAAAAAGAGGTAAAAAAGTAATTTTTGGAGGTATTTCTACTATGTTGCATGCCGAAGAAACTATACTTCACGCTGATTCTGTATTTCTTGGTGAGGCTGAAGGGCATATAGAACAGGTTTTTCAAGATTTTAGAAATGGTCAATTGAAAAAAGTGTACAATCATATGAATGATTTACCACCGATTGAAATAGTTGGTCCGGCACGTAGAGAAATTTACAACCGTGATCTATACTATCATAAAGGAGTGCAGATGGTTGATTTATTTCATGCTTCGCGCGGTTGTAAATATAGTTGTTATCCTTGTGCTGTATCATATTTGGGAGGTAGGAATTTTCGTCCAAGACCAATTGATAAGGCTATCGAAGAGCTAGAAACCATCGATAATAACAGACTGTTTATAGTTGATAACTCCTTAGCTCAAGATACACAATGGGAAAAAGATTTATTTAAGGCAATGATCCCGTTAAAAAAGAAATGGTGTAGTCATACAATTGAAGATAAACCGGAAGTTCTGGATTTAGCTGCTCAGGCTGGTGCTTGGTATGTTTATCAAGCAGTATTCGATACTTCTGATTATATAAGAGAAAGAGTAAAAAGATATCATGATTATGGTATTGGTGTTGAAGGAACTATTTTGTTAGGTCTTGATAATCAGACAGAAGATGATATTAAGAGATTAATAGATTTCTTATTAGAGATTGATCTTGACTTAGCTGAGTTTACAGTATTGGCTCCATTCCCACATACTAAGGCTTATAATGATTTAATAAAACAAGACCGAATTTTTAATAAAAATTGGGACGATTATAATGCCGGTCAGGTTGTGTATCAACCAAAGCATATGAGCCCTGAAAGATTGCAAGAAATGTATCAATATGCATGGGATACTTTCTATAAAGATGAAACACAGGAAGAAAAAATGTTTAAGCTTTTGAAAAAAGTAGTTTCTCGTGAGATTGACGATGGTACTTTCAGAAAACCAGTAAAAGATTTATCAAAAATGAGTTTTGGTAAAAGTGTAAAAAGTAAAATTGCTTAATTGATATTTAAAAATGGAATCAAAAATTAGTAAATATCAGGATCAGATATATAATTTCAATGGTTTGTGGGATGTTCCATCAATTTGTGGTTTGAAAATTGTAAAGAAACAAGATGAAACCATTGTAATTGCAACTGATTTATTTGATGAAAATCCAGGTACATCAATTACAGAATGGAACACAAAACTTGCTAAAGAACTTTGTGATAAATATGAAATAGACTATAAACGTTTAATTTATATTGAGCATACACCTAATAAGAAAACGAAACTATCCTTTAATCAAGAGTCGTTCTATATAGTTGAGTTTGACATTGACAATGATAAGTTTGAAAATCCGAAATGGAAGGAAATTTCAAAAGAAGAAGTTAATAAATTGATAACAGAATAAATAAATTATATGGCTCAGATTACTGATAAAATGCGCGAAGAAGTAAAAGAAGTGATTCTTGAATTTTTTGCTGAAGAATGTGAAATGGAGATTGATGAAATATCGGAGAATTCTAATATTATTGGTGATTTAGATGGCGATTCATTAATGTTTCTTGAACTAATAGAAATTTTTAAAAAGAAATACAGTCTCAATATTGAACTAAAAACAATAGGCAAATATGCAGTTAAAAATCCGGTAAAAACTATTGGTGAATTAATTAAAATGCAATTGCTTATAATTGAACATGAGAATAGTATTTTAGACTTATAAAATAGATTTAAATGATATTCGGTTGCGGAATCGATATTGAAGAAATTCATCGTTTCGATAAGCATTACTTCGAAAACGGAATATTATCGGATCTTATTTATGATCTTTTTACATCGAAAGAAATTGAAAATTTTTCAGTTTTTGGTAAAGAAGCCTTTTTAAAAGGCTTTTGTTTTAAAGAAGCTTTTTATAAAGCACTTAATAATTCCGATTTTGATTTTAAAGATGTTGAAATCATTTTTGAAGGACCAACTGATTTTAAAATATATACATCAAAAAAAATCGATGGCATATTTAATGATTTGAAAATAATAGATATTAAAGCTGATATTCAACAAGCTGATAAATATGCAGTTGTCTGCGTTTTGTTAATAAAAAAGAACGGTGATGAGTAATAAAACAGCATTCGTATTTCCTGCATTTATTACTGAATTTACCGGTAAAGAGCTTGATTTTATACAAAGAAATAATCTCAGTTTATCAAGCTATATTAATAAAGCTTCTGAGCTTATTGGCTATAACTTACCCGAATTTGCCTACGAAAACAACGAATACCAGAATAATGAATTTCTATCTCAGCTACTTGCTTATATTTTTAGTTGTTCAATAAGTGATATTCTTTTATTAAAGGACCTAAAACCAAATTTTGTTGCTGGATACAGCATGGGTATTTACGCTGCTTTATATTCTACTGGAGCTATTTCTTTTTCTGATGGCATAAGAATTATTAAGTCCGCATTTGATCTGACCGAAGAATTAAGAGTGTCTGAAGATTATGGAATGGGATCAATTATAGGATTATCAATAGATGATGTTAATATTCTAATTAATAATACGAACCATACAACAGAAATAATTAATATCAATAATGAGTATTCTTTAGTTGTTGCAGGTAAAAAAAGGGAGATCAAAAAAATACTAAGAGAAGCTAAGAATGAAGGAGCACTTTCTACGACAGAATTAACCGTAAATACACCTTATCATTCTGAATATATGTTGAAATATTCTGATGAATTTGCCTCATTTGTAGATTCTTTACAGATAAAAACTCCACGTTGTCCAATAATCTCAACATTTGATCAAAGAGAAATTACAGAAGCTGCTGAGTTAAAAAAAGAGTTGGTTTTTAACTTAACAAGAAAAATTAACTGGTTTGGAACGATGCAAATAATAATTGAAAAGAATGTAACTGAATTTTATGAATGTGGGGCAGGAAAGGATTTGAAAAAAATATCTCGTTTTATTTGCGGTAATTATCAACTGAAATTAGTACATAAAATATAAGTGAAAAGTATAAAAGTTATAATTTAAGAGTGGTTTTTTTAGCTTTCTTTGTTTGGACATTTATAAATTTAGTTCCTTGTGCAGTAGATCATCATAAATGGTATAAGAGTAAATTTCTGATTATCTGGCTGCTAAACGGGCAATAATTCCAGGAGTATTTTAAAATGAAAAAATATTCGTAGATCTGAAAACAAATAAAATAAAATAGAAAAAGGAATCTTTAAAAGATCCCTTTTTTATTATGTAAGCTATAAATTATTATTTAAAAGCTTTTTTAACCAAGTATGCTCCAAGAGATTTTCCCCCTTTTGCATATGCTTCTTGAATTCTGTATCCAGTATCATAATCATTTCCCATACCACGACCTGGAACGTTTATCAGTGTAATAACAGCTAAAACATTTTCTTTATTCTCAGTTTCAACAAATTTTACTTCAAGATTAATCATGGCATCTTTTTTCACAATACCAATATTGAATCCTGGTTCAGTAAAAGTTGTTTTTACAATTAATGTGTATTTAGCTTTAATATTTGTTTGATCGAAATTACAATCAGCTTTTTTAGTGTAATTATTCAATAATTCTTCAAATTTAGGGTGGAATCGACCTTCTCTGTCTGCTTCCCATTTTACAGCCCACTCATCACCAGTACCTGCATTCTTCTTATTATATTCAGCTGTTTTTTTAGCAACATAATCAGCTTCTTTATCGAATTTACCAACAGCCATATTACTGTAATCATATTCTAATAATACTTCAGTCTGACCTTTTAGAAATGCTAAATCACCTTTAGTAACTTTGATTTTTTGAGCCTGCGTAGCAGTTATACTCATCACTAATAGTGCAACAAATACAGTTTTAATAATTTTCATAATTTAAATTTTAATAGTTGGTTTTATTTAAATATAATTAATTATTATCGTGTTATTGTTCAACTTTAATACTCACTTTATCTTCTCCTTTTGAGCCATGCTTGTTGCAATTTCCTTCTACAATAATTTCAAGATTAGTTTTTGCTGTAATTTTAAATTCTAATGTAAAGTTTTGATTGTCTGGTAAATTGTCTTTTGTGTATTCCCACTTTTTATACTCTTCACCATTTACTTTTACAACAACCCAATCGGTATAATGAGCTTTTGTATTTCCAATATGTGTAACTTCAATTTTAACTGTTACTTCTGTTCCTGCATCTACTGTTTCGGGTGCAACTATTTTTACTGATGTTTTATTGGCAAAACTACCAAGAGAAAGAAAAAGAAAGAATACTAATGTAATTGTACTTGTAATTCTGAATTTACTTTTCATTTTATACCTCCATTTTTTATTGATTAAGCTAATTTAATAAAAAAAGAGATATTGATTTTATAATCTTTGAATATAAAGTATATTTTTGGCAAATAATTTTAAAAACAGGATTAAATTGCTTGTGAAAGAATTATTTTGAGAATTTAATCTTAATTATTCATTACTAAATTAAAAAAAAAGAATGAGAAAAATTACTGAGTTTAACAAGCTTTTATTAATGATATTGTTGGGTTTAGCTTTAATAAATGTGTCTTGCGAAAAAGTCGATGAAGTTAAAGAAATTGAAGAAGAAATTGTAGAAGAAGAGATCATAGAAAACTTATTTATATATAACGGAAACGAATATGAAACTCCTGAAGCATTGATCTTAAATTATGGGGAAATGGAAGATAATGTAACAGAGTTTGAAGTGTCATTTTATTCTTCTTCAATTACTTACGTTGCAAATGATGGCGACCCTATTATATCAGGGAAAGGAGACTTGTTGCAAATATATCTTGAAGCAAATATGGTAACAGATAGTCTTCCTGAACATAAATATTCATTTGATGGTGATTCAGATTATTTTTACGATGCATCAGTTGAGATTGATGTGGATATGGATTCCGACGAAGACATAGGAACTTATCTGGAAGTTACCGGAGGTGAATTGAATGTTACAAAAACAGGTTTAGTTTACACAATTGAATACACTTTTCAATTAGATAATGGCAAAGAAGTAACTGGCTCTTACAAAGGTGAAATTGACCATGTAATGGACGCTTACTAATAATTAAGTAAAGAAAAATATTGGAAAAAGGAGCTGAAACTAAATTACGTCAGTTCCTTTTTTTATGAGCCATAATTTACCCACATTCTCATAGAACTTTTCCAGTGGTAATTTTGTTTTCAAGACACTGTTAAAGAAGTTATATTTTGTAAGATCGAAATCGATAATCTGATCTTCAACTTCTTTATAAAAAGGAGTTCCGGGCATAGGAGTGAGGATAGTATATCCGGCGTAGCTAACTTTGTGTGATGATGTATAATCTGAAAGTGCTTTAAAATCATCTTCATCATAATCGTTTGGAATAACATAATTACCACGGAGCATAATTCCGTTTTGATGAAAGATATTTATAGCCTCATGTATTAATTTTGCATCAGAACTCTTATTGTATCTTTTAAGTTCTTCTTCGCGGAACGATTCAAAACCACAGATTACAACTTTTAATCCTGCTTTTGCAAGTTTTTCTATGAGCTTTGGATATTTAACCGCAGTATCGGTTCTGATATCCATTACATAGGTTTTATTAATTTTTTCCTCATTAATTCTATCAAAGAGTTTGTCGATCATGTTTATATCAACAATAGTATTTGCATCGGCAAAACGTACAACAGGATATTCATCTACCTGTTTTAATTCATCAATAATGCTTTCAATATTTCGTTTAAGGTATTGTCCGTTAAACTGGCACCATATTGAGCAAAAAGTACATTTGTAAGGGCAGCCTAAGGATGTAAATAAATAAGTAGATGGAAAAGGATTTCCTCCAACTTTGTAGGTTTCAATCCATCTCTCGAGATGTTTTCTGTCAGGCATTAGAAAGCTGTCGGCTGCTGAATCATATTCAGTTGCGGGAGATGTTTTATTTAGTACACCATCATTATTAATAATAATTCCATTTACTTTTTCAAAGGCGACCCCTTTTTCTTTTGCTTCAATTACATTTCGGAAAATATGTGCCGATTGTCCCGGTAAAATAAGATCAACAGCATTATCAGTAAAGTCATGTGGTGAAATTGTTGCATGCAATCCTCCTGCCACTGTTAAAATCTCCGGATTATATGATTTTACCGTCTGTAATATTTCAATAGCATAATCAAATTCTGATGCAATTATAGTTGTTCCAACAACATCAGGTTTATGTTCTTTTAACAATTTTAATACCAGTTTGTCGAGAGGTGGTGTGTCAGGATGTAAATCATATTCTCCTTTTGTGTCAAATACAACAACATCATGATCTTCAACAGCTTTTGCAACAGTTAATAATCCTAATGGAGGTCCAATGAGTCTTTTATGAATATATTTTTTAGCTTCTTCTGGAGCCGATTTAAGAATCATGTTATGTGGTGAGCGGGGAGTATTTATCAGGAGTATTTTCATATATTAAACCTATACAAATTCTAATGTTTGCGAAGATATAAAAAGTTTCGGATTTATTAAGAAAAAGAAAATCGCTCGTATTACTGAGTGGCTCGTAAAATGTATTTTTAAATGATTAAAAGTATAAGAATCTCTTAAAATTGGATTCGATAACTTGCCATTGGATACAATGCCATTTCGTAATTATGATATATTTTGCCTGTTAATGGATCTATTCTGTATTCATAAACACTGGTGTAATTTGTTCTGTATTGTAAATCCATCGCAAGCTCAACATTAAATTTGGGCTTATTTCGTTTAAATCCAATTCTTAGGTTTATTCTGAAATAATTATCTTGTTGTGTATCATACGCATTATCCCAATCGAGTACTTCGGATTGATGATTTATAGTAGCATTTACATCATAGGGAACATATGGTCTTCCTCCAGCATATGTTGTTCTAAGACCAATCGAAATTGCTTTGGTTTTTCTAATAGGAATTTCATAACCTCCTAATGCATTTATTGCAAAATTTCCATTGAACGCGGTATTCCTTTTAACTCCGTCGTATCCTTTATAAGTTGATTCGTAAAGAGATGCAGTAATTAAAAAGTAGAAATTATTTTGCAAAAATCTTTCCAGAGTAAGTTCTAAACCATAATTTTCTCCGGTTCCATTATTTGATAGGCTATCTATTCGTTCAATGAAATACTCTGCACCGTAATTTAAAACAGAATACTCAGGAAGATTTTCCTTAACAGGAATATCAAACAGATTCTGATAATATACTTCCAGTTTTAATCTCAAATTATCGCTGAATAAATGATCATATCCGGCAATTATCTGATGGCTCTTAGAAAAGTCAAGGTTTTTATTTGTGTATATTGATGATCCATCAGCTAACTGAGTTTGTGTAAAATATAAAATTCGAAGTTGAGTCTGGCTATGAAGTCCGTAACCAATTTTCACTGAGTTCTTATCATTCATATTCCAATTAAAACCAAATCTGGGTTCTAACGACCATGAATTATTTAAATCAAGATATTGAGTATGCAATCCGGAGTAGATTTCAGTTTTGTCCGAGAATTTATGTTTATATTGTACGTATAACTGGAATAAATCAAAAGCTTCACTTACATCTGTATCAACTTTATACTGACCATTTGTAATGCTACTATCCATAAAATTCACAAAATATCGGTCAGCTTTTAAACCAAAATTGAATATATTTCTACTATTGATTTTTGAATTCAAATGTGTAGTAAAACTTGCTTTTACTTCAGAAGATTCTTCTCCAGCCCAATTGTAAGGGTTAGGATTCCAAATGCTTAAAGTGTCAATTTTTGTTGTAACACGCGATCCAAAAACAGAAAGTGCTGTTTGTAATCTGGTCTTTGTACCAAAGAAATGAACGTGCGAAAGCGAAAGAGTTCCTATATCTGATCCATTACTCAAATCTTCACCCCAGCTTTCAAATGTCCAGTCTTTCAGATCATCGTTGGAGTCAAACATTTCAATGTAGCTTTTTCCACCCATTCCGATGAAACTTAAACGTCCTTTTTTCAAGGGGAAGTTAAGTTTAAAAGTCAAATCCTGATATTTGGTTGTTTCCACTTCTGCACCTAAAAGGTCAATAATGTCAACGAGTGAATATCTGTATGTAATCAAATAAGAAGCATTCGTATTTTTAGAAAAAGGTCCTTCGGCACCAAACTCAAGCCCGTTATAACCAAATTCAGCCCAATATTCTCTCTTTTCATTATTACCGGTTCGCATCTTTAAGTCAAATACACCAGCAAGTGCATTGCCATATTCAGCAGGAAATGCTCCAGTTAAAAAATCTGAATTTGTTAGTAGATTATTATTTAAAATGGTTATTGGTCCACCGGTTGTTCCCGATGCAGCAAAATGATTGGGATTAGGAATTTCAATTCCATCAAGTCGCCAAAGCAATCCTGTCGATGAATTTCCACGAATAATAATATCATTTCTATTATCACGTACAGACATTACTCCCGCATAATTGGCAGCCATTCTTGCCGGATCACCATAACTCCCTGGATAACGATTGGTCTCATCAACAGTAAAAGAACGAGCACTTATGGTTGCCATCTTATTGATCGCTTTGTCTTTTTCAATGCTTGCTTTAATAATTACTTCATCTAATTCCGTGATAGATTCTTCTAACGCTATTTTAAGAATGGTTTCTTTTGCAGAGCTTATTACAATATTATCTATAGTTTTTGTTTTGTATCCAACAAAACTTGCTTGAATAGATATTCTGCCAATATGTACTTTATCAAACCTAAAAACACCTTCCTCATTACTAATTGTTCCTTGTTGAGGACTTGAATTAGTAACAATAATGTTTACTCCGGGCAATGGAATTTGTGATTCATGGTCCACAACAACACCACGTAAAGTCTGACTCAGATTTTCTTGAGAATAGGAAAAAGGTGAGATAAGTAAACTTAAAAATAATAGTAATAAAACTCGTTGCTTCATTAATTTTTTGAGTACCGTTTTAACAAGTTGAACAAAGATAACAGATTTATTGATTTTTTTTCACACTGAATCCAGCTTGTTCAAGAATAGTTCCTAATTGCACATATTTCCCATGGGAATATGCCATTAAATCATTATGTTGCATATTAATAGTGCCATTAGTCTCATCAATATAATTCTCTGATACTTGGATGTTTACAACCTCGGCTAAAAACATGTCGTGCGAACCTAATTCTTTAATTTCTGTTACTTTACATTCAATGTTTATAGGAGATTCAACAATAATTGGAGCACTTACTTTTTCTCCTTTACCGACTGTTAGATTCATCTCTTTGAATTTATTGAAATCCTTACCTGAAACTCTTCCGCAGAAATCGGTAGCTCTTACTAAATCTTTTGTAGAGTAGTTTATTACAAATTCCATATTTTTTGCAATAATTGCATGCGAATGTCTTTCTTTTCGAATTGAGACATAACACATTGGCGGTATAGAATTAATGGTTCCTGTCCAGGCAATTGTAATTATATTAAAATCCTCAGAACTTGACCCACAGCTAACCATTGTAGCTGGTACAGGATAAATTAGAGGTGTTGGTTTCTTACTTATTTTTTTCATCTTATATTTATTTAGATATGGATTTTGCTTTCATATCACAAATTGTATTTTCAAAATGATCAGAATGAGCCTTTACCCATTCAAATTCCAGATATTTATTTTTTATAAGTGCATCGATCTTTTTCCATTCCGTGATATTCTTTGCTTTACTGCCATTGGCAGTATAAAATTCATTCAGCTTCCAAAGTGGTAGCCATTCTGTAATTCCTTTAATTACATATTGGCTATCGGTTACAATCCTTATTTTCTTTTCTTTTTTTAAATATTTAAGACCTTCAATTACAGCTAAAAGTTCAATCAGGTTATTCCCTTTTCGTTTTGTTTTAACCTGATTCATTAAATACTCGTTTTGAATAGTTTTAATTAATATAGCAAAGCCACCAGTATTTTTCACATGATTAAATGATCCATCTGTAAAGAGTTCAGGGATTTTTGGAGTTTTTTTCCTCGTTTTACTTACGTTAAACTCATTATTCAAATTATCTAAAACCGTAATTTTTGTCAGATCATAATAGCTTGTATCCGGTAAACCATCATGCAAAACGAAGTTTAATTTAAAGCCAATAAAAAAGCTGTTTGGTCTTTTGTTATGTAACAATTTTCTTAGTTGAAATTCTTTTAATTTAAGAAATTGAGTTAAGTCATTATTTTCAGAATATTGTAACTCTTTAGTCTCAGGCGAAAAGCAAATCCTACAACTTGAATTATCATGAAAAATTGAAATGGTATAGATCCCATTTTTCTCATTAATAATCTCCATCTTTAATTGAAAATAATTCATGTTTTCGGAAAATGTTTTTATTGATTAAAACTAATCAAATTTGCTTTAAACATTAAAAAATGAAATGAATATATGCGAACATTTTTTTAAAGATTATTGATACTAATAAAAAAGGCCGGTTAAACCGGCCTTTTTATTAGATTGCATATTTTCTATTCAAAAGATTCAAAACATTTATCAATATCTGCGCAAATATCAAAAACATTATGTAATTGTAGTAATTTAACCAACTCCATAACATCTGATGAAATATTGCAAATCTTGAACTGGCTGTCATTATTCTTTGCATTTCTTAAAATTGAAAGCAAAGCTCCAAAACCAGAACTATCAACATATTCAACACCTTTCAGGTTAAGAATAAGTTTGGTATTTGCCTTTGTTAAATATTGAGCAACTTCTTCTTTTAAAGATTGGGCAATTAAGATATTTAATTTACTTACATTATCAAATTCAAGTATCTCAACACCGTTGTTCGATTCATGTTTTAACATAGATTCCGGTTTTTAAGTTAATATTTTCAGTTATAATTTTTTCGTACTTCTTTTAATTCTTCAATCGCAAGATCACTTTCTCTTACAAATTTAACAATTATTTCGTGATATTCATTAATATTTATGCCCTCTTTTGCATTTTCTTCTAATTTCTTAAGATCATCTGCAAGCCCTTTCATTCCAACCATAAGTATAGCCGATTTGGCTTTGTGAGCTAATTTTCCAAGATTAATCCAATCTTTTTTATCGTATAAATCTGATAAAGTTATCTGATATTCTGGAATTTGTTCAAAAAACATATCTATTAAATCAATAATAAAATCAGTATTACCGTTACTTATCTCATTTAAATATTCAAGATTAATAAGTTTTAGTTTGGCAGACATTTTTTGAGTAATAATAAATTAACAATATTTAATGCAATAAAATAAACTTTTACGAGATTCAAAAATTTTATGATAGCGATTTTAGAATTACGAAATATAAATTTTTATATTTACAATGCTTTTTTTTATTAAACAATTTTAATTGTTTAAAGTTAAACTTTTAGTAAAGATAAAATTTATCAAAATTCTATGAAAAAAACCTTATTTACATTTTCGGTTATTTTGGCTTCTTTAAGCTTGATTGCTCAATCTTCTGATTCACTTGAAGATGAGATTAAAGAACTCCAGAAAAAAGCAAAATTAACTTTTAACGAAGGTGTCAGATTTACAATTGATGAAAAGTATACTGAAGCACATTTAAAGTTTGATAAAGCATTATTTTTTTTACCCGAGTATGATCTTCCGTATCTTGAAAGAGCAAAAATCAAAATCTTAAATCAAGAATTCGATCTGGCAATGAATGATATAGCTAAAGCTATTGAAATAAATGAGGGGCAGGGTGAAGCTTTTTATGTTAGAGGTTATATGAAGTTGCTGATGAAGGATTATCAGAATGCATTAACAGATTTCACGCATGCTATACAAAAGGGTTATGCAAAACCTGAAGCATATTATTTTAGAGGATTAATGTATTTTGAGTTAAGTGATTTTAATAGTGCGCTTATTGACTTTACTCTTGCAATAGACAAAAAATATGACTTTGCTTATGCATACAATGAACGAGGAAGTTCAAAAAGAATGTTAGGCGATTACCATGGTGCAATTCATGATTATGAGCAGACTTTATCATACGATTCAACCATTGTTATTGCATATGATAATAGGGGTAGTTGTAAGATAAAAACAGGTGATTTTCAGGGAGCACTCAAAGATTATACAAAAGCCTTTCAAAAAGATAATGAATACTATAATGCATTGAATAATAGAGGTTGCACTCATTATCAAATGGGGAATTTTGAAGCTGCTTTAAAAGATTTTGAACGTGTAATTGAAATAAATAAGGAATATGCTCAGGCATATAATAATAGTGGTATTGCAAAAATTAAAATGGAAAATTATTTAGGTGCTGAAAAAGACTTGGATAAAGCTCTCGAATTAAATCCAGAATATGCAGAAGCCTATATGAATCGTGGGTATGCTAAAGAGTTTCTGGGAAAATTTTCAGGAGCATGTTCCGATTGGAAAATGGCATTTGAGCTTGGCATTGAAGAAGCAGCGAAATATATGACTGAATGTGAATAACCAAACATTGACAATAAAATGAGAATAATAAAATCAACCGCTTTATCATTTATAATCCTGATTATAAGTTTTTCCATATCAGCTCAGGAGAATATAAAAATTAAGAAAAGCGATTTTCAAATTGATATAAAAGAAGTAGGTCTTAAAGAAGCCTGGAAAGAAGTTAAAGAAGGTGAAAAGCTTTTTACTGCAGGTATTGGAACATTTCCTGATGCACTTAAGCATTATTTAAGAGCTGCAAAGTACAATTCGGATTGTGCCGAACTTAATTATAAGATTGGAGTATGTTATCTGGTTACAGATAAGTTTTATTATGCAACAGAATTTCTTGAAAAAGCATATTTAAAGGACAATAATGTAGCTGATGATATTCATTATATGTTAGCTCGTGGGTATCATTTAAATTTAGATTTCGACAATGCTATTGAGCAGTATAAGGCTTATTACAGTTCATTTTCAGTAAAAGAATTGGAAGATTTTGAGGTTGGTGTCGATAATTATATTAGGCAATGTAAATATGGTAAAGAGCTAGTAAACGAACCTGTAAGAGTTATTATAAATAATTTGGGTGAAAGAATTAATTCGGAATATGACGATTATAATCCAGTATTGCATCCAAATCAGGATCAACTTTATTTTACTTCACGAAGAGAAATAGATAAAAAAGATAAAGTATACGAGGGTGATAATAAATACTATGAAAATATATTTGTTTCAGAGCAGGCAGGTGAATTATGGAGAAAGCCTAAGGTGCTTGAAAATAAAATAGATTCAAAAAACAATGAATCAGTAGTAGCAATTTCGGCGGATGGAAACTATATTTACTTATATAATGGTAAAGAAGGTGGCGGAGATATTATGGTTAGCGAACTGAAAAAGGGGAATTGGAAATCACCTAAAGGAATATCAGGTAAAATTCTTTCAAAAGATCAGGAAACTACTATTACATTTAGTCCGGATGGTTCTGAGATATTTTTTGTGTCAAATCAAAAAGGAACTATTGGTGGATTGGATATTTTCTACAGTAAATTGAACGAAAAGGATAAATGGTCAGAGCCTGTGAATATGGGAGCAGCTATTAATACAATTTATGATGAAGAAGGCGTATTCTGGCATCCTAAAGAAGATAAAGTCTATTTTAGTTCTCAGGGACATAATTCTATGGGAGAATTTGATGTTTTTGTAATTGAAAGAGACGCATCAGGTATGTGGTCAAATCCAGAAAATTTGGGCTATCCTATTAATACTCCGAATGATGATATTTTCTTTAAAATGGATGAGAATGGCAAACAAGCTTATTATTCATCTGTTCGAGATAATGGTTTTGGAGGCAAAGATTTATATAAAATTATTTTCCTTGGAGAAGAAAAAGAACTGAAATTAAGTCAGGAAGATAATCTACTTGTATGGAATCATAAACCAATTGAAAAATTATTCTATCATATTCCTGAAGAAACAAAAGTTGATACTGCTTTATACATGATTGGTTTGGTAACAGATTCAAAAACTGCAGAAAAAATTGAATTAGCTAAAATAGAGGTTATAGATCTTGAGTTAAGTCAGGTTATTGCAACCGGACTTGCCGATACTTCTGGTGCTTATAAGATAAAGATTCCGAAAAAGAAGGATTATGGAGTAGAGGTAACTGCTAAAGATTATTTATTCTTTGTTGAAATAGTCTACTTATCTCAAAAGCAGGTTGTTGATAGTAAAGTTCGAGCAAATTTCCAACTTGATAAAATCGACGTAGGAGCGAAAATGGTATTAAATAACATCTTCTTTGAAACTAATAAAGCAACTATAAAACCAGAATCAGAAGGTGAACTTGAGCTTTTAGCAAATCTATTAATAGAAAATCCAACTATTCGATTAGAGATTTCTGGACATACAGATAATGTTGGATCATATCGTGTTAATCAAAAACTTTCTGAATCCCGTGCAAAAAGTGTAGTTGAATACCTTGTTATTAAAGGAGTTGGAAGTAGTCGTTTAGAATATAAAGGATATGCATTTAATCAGCCTGTTGCAGACAATAATACTGCAGAAGGAAGAGCACAGAATCGTAGAGTTGAATTTAAAGTAATAAGTAAATAGAAAATTTAAAACTATTATACAAATGGATGGTTATGAATATAATCATCCATTTCTTTGTAAACGGATATGTATTTAAAACATAAATTATTTTATTAAAATTTTATAGCTTTGTACCACGTTTAAAATTATTCTTTAAAAACATATAAATGAAAAATACAGCATTCACACAATTTCATATTGATTTAGGAGCTAAAATGCTCCCTTTTTGTGGTTTTAATATGCCAATTGAGTATTCAGGAATTAATGATGAACATATGACTACTCGTGAGAAAATCGGAGTTTTTGATGTTTCTCATATGGGTGAGTTTTGGGTTAAAGGTCCTAAAGCTTATGATTTAGTTCAGAAAGTGACATCAAATGATGTTGCTGATTTATATAATGGTAAGGTTCAATATTCGTGTTTTCCAAATGGAAAAGGTGGAATTGTTGATGATTTATTAGTTTATAAATTTGATGATGAAACTTACTTGTTAGTTGTTAATGCTGCAAATATTGATAAAGATTGGGCTTGGGTAACTAAGAATGCACAAGAAATGGGATTGGAAATTGGCAAAGATGTTTATAATGCATCTGATGAAATTGCTCAATTGGCAGTTCAAGGTCCTTTAGCATTAAAAGCAATGCAAAAGCTAACCTCTGCAAATGTTGTTGATATGGAATATTACACTTTTCAAAAGTGTGAAATTGCAGGAATTAAAGATGTGATTTTCTCAACAACAGGATATACTGGTTCTGGTGGTTGTGAAATATATGTCGCTAACGAAGATGCTGCAAAATTATGGAAAGCTGTATTTGAAGCTGGAGAAGAATTTGGAATTAAGCCTATAGGATTAGCTGCTCGTGATACTTTACGTTTAGAATCAGGGTTTTGCTTATATGGTAACGATATTAACGATGAAACTTCTGCAATTCAAGCAGGTTTAGGCTGGATAACCAAATTTGTTGAAGGAAATGATTTTATCGATCGTGAAAAATGGGAAAAGCAAAAGGAAGAAGGAGTTTCTCCGCGATTAAAAGGTTTTATTATGGAAGAACGTGGAATTCCACGTCAGCATTATAAAGTTGTTGATGCTGAAGGAAACGAAATTGGTGAAGTAACTTCAGGAACAATGTCACCAATTTTAAAACAAGGTGTTGGTATGGCATACTTGAATAAAGGATTTTGGAAAGTAGGAACTGAAATCTTTATTGAAATTCGAAACAAAAAAATAAAAGCAAAGGTTGCTCGCGCTCCATTTCATGAAAGTAAATAATTCTATTACATAGATATACAAAGTGCCCTACTAATTTTAGTAGGGTTTTTTATTAACTTTGTTTTTTAATTTTAATTTATGAATAAAATTGAAGTTTGCTTAAGTCCCAAACTGTTTGATAATTATACATTAGAAAACAAAATAGTTGTTATTGTGGATGTACTTCGAGCTACAACTATTATAACTACTATGTTTCAAAACGGACTTTATAAGCTAATTCCAGTAAAAACTCTCGATGAAGCAAAAGAATTAAAGGAAAAAGGATTTTTAGTTGCTGCTGAACGAAATGGTAAGAAAGTTGATTTTGCCGATTTTGATAATTCACCTTATACTTTTACTCCTGAAAAAATCGGAGGGAAAACTTTAGTTTATAGTACTACAAATGGGACAAATACCATTAATTTAGCTAAAAAAGCGAAAAGTGTAATTTTAGCCTCATTTTTAAACATAACGGAAGTAAGCAATTATCTATCGCATGAACAAAAAGATGTTCTAATTCTATGTTCAGGGTGGCAAGGAGATTTTTGTACGGAAGATTCAATATTCGCAGGAGCCCTTTCAGAAAAATTATTGCAAAATAACTTTATATCAAACAGTGACTCTGTGAATTCTTCTATTGAATTATGGAACTTAGCTAAAAAAGATCTTTCAGAATACATAAAAACGATGTATCAATATAAAAGATTAATGACTTTGGGTATGGAAAAAATAATTGGTTATTGTTTCAAAATAGATGTTGCAGAAGTGATTCCTGTGCTAAAGGGTGATTATATTATTGATTTAAAGAAAATACCACAATTCTGAGTTTTTTATTTGCCAGTTTATTCTTAATTTTATCTTCCATTTTCTAAATCAAAAAAGGTGTTGAACATCATATAAATTTGATGTTATTATTTAAATATTTTTTACATCTTGCAGTCTGATTTTGAGAATAGTTAACAATTTAAAAAACAATAAATTATGAGAAAGCATATTTTTAACGCTGGTCCATGTAAATTATCAGATTCATTATTAAAAAACACATCTGAAGCTGTTCTTGATTGGAACGGAATGGGACAATCTATCTTAGAAGTTTCTCACCGAGGAAAAGAATTTCAAGCAGTAATGGATGAAGCTGTTTCTTTAATGAAAGAAGTACTAAGCATTCCTGAAGGATATTCTGTATTATTCTTAGGTGGTGGTGCAAGTATGCAATTTGCCATGATTGCTTATAACTTTATGAAATCAAAAGCAATGTATATTAATACAGGAACTTGGTCATCAAAGGCAATTAAAGAAGCTAAATTTTGGGGCGAAGTACTTGAAGTATCTTCTAAAGATAAAGACTTCACTTATTATCCAAAAGGATATGACGTTCCTAATGATATGGATTATCTTCATATAACTACAAATAACACAATTCGTGGTACAGAAATTTTCGAAGATTTAGATGTTAATATTCCATTAATTGCCGATATGTCTTCTGACTTTTTAAGTCGCCCGGTTGATATTGCTAAATATGACATGATTTATGGTGGAGCTCAAAAGAACTTAGGACCTGCAGGTGTAACTTTCGTTATCATTAAAGATAGTTTTATGGAAGAAATGGTAGCCGATCGTCCAATTCCTACTATGTTGCAATATAAGACTTACGCTGATAATGGTTCAATGTACAATACTCCTCCTGTAGTAAATATATTTGCTGTTCGCGAAACTCTTAAGTGGGTTAAAGCAATGGGTGGTGTTGCAGCAATGGAAAAAATAGCAAAAGAAAGAGCTGATTTATTATATTCTGCTATTGATGAAAGCAATATGTTTGTTTGCCCGGTTGTAAAAGAAGATCGTTCTTTAATGAATATTGTATTTGTTATGAAAGATGAATACAAAGAAAAAGAAGCTGATTTTGTTGCTTTTGCTGCTGAAAGAAATTGTGTTGGAATTAAAGGTCACCGTTCAGTTGGTGGTTTCCGTGCTTCTACTTACAATGCTTCTACAATAGAAGATGTTCAAGCATTAGTTCAAGCAATGAAAGATTTCGAAGCTAAAAACGCATAAACCTAAGTTACAGGTTGAAAGTTTAAAAGTTAAAAGTCGATGGCAAAAGCAAAAAGTTTTGAAGAACTTGAGATTTGGCAAAAATCTATAGACCTTGCAATTGACTTTTATTCACTTGTAAAAAAAGAACCTCTTTCAAAGGATTATTCTTTATGCGATCAAATAAAAAGAGCTGCAGTTTCAGTTTCTAACAATATTGCCGAAGGATTTGAATATGGAAGTAACAAACAATTTGTAAGATTTCTTTTTATTGCAAAAGGTTCGTTAGGTGAATTAAGAAGTATGGTGTTTTTATTAGATCGTTTGAAATTTATTGAAGATGATTTATCTATTAATTTAAAAACTAAATGCACTGAACTTGCAAAAATGATTTCATCATTAATAAAGTATCTTGAGAATCATATTAATAATTGAACTTTTTAACCCGGAAATAACTTTAAACTATTAACCATTAACTTTAAACTATTTATATTATGAAAAAAGTACTTGTTGCAACTGAAAAGCCATTTGCTCCAGCAGCAGTAGCTCAAATAAAAGAAGTTTTAAATAAGGCGAATTACGAATTGGTTTTATTAGAAAAATATACAGAAACATCAGAGTTATTAAAAGCAGTAGAGAACGTTGATGGAATGATAGTACGTTCCGATAAAGTAACTAAGGAAGTTATTGATGCTGCTAAGAATTTAAAGATTGTTGTTCGCGCAGGTGCAGGATACGACAATCTTGATTTGGAAGCTTGTACAGCAGGAAATGTTGTAGCAATGAACACTCCAGGTCAAAATTCAAATGCAGTGGCAGAACTTGCTATTGGGATGATGATTAGCATTGCTCGTGGAAACTATAATGGTAAAGCTGGCACTGAATTACGTGGAAAAAAACTAGGTATTCATGCTTATGGAAATGTTGGAAGATTTGTTGCTCATATAGCTAAAGGATTTGGAATGGATGTCTATGCTTATGATCCATATACTGATAAGGATTTGGTTAATAAAGATGGAGTGGTTCTGCTTGATTCTGTTGGAGAATTATATTCAACATGTCAGTATATTTCTTTACATATTCCTGCTAATGATAAAACAAAAAAATCAGTTGGATTTGATTTGTTGAACAAATTGCCAAAGAATGGTACATTGGTAAATACTGCTCGAAAAGAAGTAATTAACGAAGAAGGATTATTAAAGGTTTTTGCTGAAAGAGAAGATTTTAAATACGTTTCTGATTTAACTCCTGAATGTAAAGAAGAAATTATTGAGAAATATGAAGGAAGATATTTCTTTACACCAAAGAAAATGGGTGCACAAACAGCTGAAGCAAATATTAATGCAGGTGTTGCAGGTGCAAATCAAATTATTGATTTCATTGAAAACGGAAATATAACTTTTAAAGTAAATAAATAAAACGAGTTCAAAGTTTCAGGTTCAAGGTCGCGAGTTTTAAAATTGTGATCAAGTAATAAGAGCAGAAACTTTTAACATTAAACTTTTAACTATAAACTATAAAAAGATGGCAATAATAAAACCATTTAAGGGATTAAGACCTCCAAAGGCAATATCAAAAGATTTAGCATGTTTGCCTTATGATGTAATGAATAGTGAAGAAGCTGCTGTTATGGCACAAGGAAAGGATTGTTCTTTATTACATATTACAAAAGCAGAAATAGATTGTCCTGCAGGAACAGATATTCATTCTGAAACAGTTTATAACAAAGCTGTTGAGAACTTAAATATGTTCCAGGATAAAGGATGGTTAGTTCAAGATGATGAAGCTAAATTTTACATTTACGCTCAAACAATGGACGGACGTACACAATACGGTATTGTTGGTGCTGCTGCTTGTGCAGATTATCATAACGGAATTATCAAGAAACATGAGTTAACTCGTCCTGAAAAGGAAGATGATAGAATGATATTAACCCGTTATACAAACGCAAATATAGAACCTGTTTTCTTTTCATATAAAGCAGTTCCAGAAATTGACGCTATTGTTGAGAATATTGTAAAAGCTCAGGAAGCAGATTACGATTTCGTTGCTGAAGATGGTTTCGGTCATCATTTTTGGGCAGTTAACGATACTGATGTAAATAATACATTAGAAGAGCTTTTCAATACAAAAGTTCCTTACACTTATGTAGCTGATGGTCATCATAGAACAGCAGCTGCTGCTCGTATTGGAATTGAAAAAGAAGATCAAAACCCAAATCATACAGGCAACGAAGAATATAACTTCTTTATGGCAGTTCATTTTCCTGATAATCAACTAAAAATTATTGATTACAATCGTGTTGTAAAAGATTTAAATGGATTATCAGAAGAAGAAGTAGTTGAAAAATTATCAGCTTCTTTCGAAATTGAAAAAATTGGTAAAGAGATTTACAAGCCTGCTAAACTTCATGAGTTTAGTATGTACTTAGCTGGTGATTGGTATAAAATGACTGCTAAAGAAGGAACATACGATGATAAAGATCCTATCGGAGTTTTAGATGTAACAATTTTATCAAAGCAAGTTTTAGAGCCAATATTTGATATTAAAGATTTAAGAACATCAAATCGTATTGATTTCGTAGGTGGAATTCGTGGATTAGGCGAATTATCAAAACGTGTTGATAATGGAAGTATGAAAGTTGCTTTTGCTTTATATGCTTGCTCATTACAACAATTAATTGATATTGCTGATACAGGTAATATTATGCCACCAAAAACAACATGGTTTGAGCCTAAGTTAAGAAGTGGTTTAGTAATACATAAAATATAATGATGAAATAGAAAGTATCATTTTTATTATTAGAATAGGGAAATTGATAAAAGATTTTCCTATTTTTTTATAAACTTTTATTAAACCTGATTGTTATCTTTTTTAAGAAAGAACTTTTTTATTACATTTGAATTCACAATAAATTACACAATTAAAAAGCAGTCTTAATGGGCGTTTCTGAAAACATTAAACATTTCCTTTCCACTGAGATTCCATCAAATGTGAAATTGATTGCTGTTTCTAAAACCAAGCCAATTGAGCTAATAGAAGAAGCATATCAATCAGGACACAGAATTTATGGTGAGAATAAAGCTCAGGAATTAGCTGGGAAACACGAAGCTTTACCAAAAGATATTGAATGGCATATGATTGGGCATATGCAAACAAATAAAGTAAAATATATTGCACCTTTTGTTTCACTAATTCATGGTGTTGATAGCTTCAAACTATTGAAAGTAATAAACAAAGAAGGAGAGAAGAGTAATCGAAAAATAAATTGTCTTTTACAATTTCATATTGCAACGGAAGAAACCAAATTTGGATTGGATCTAAACGAAGCAATTGAATTCATTAAATCAGAAGATTTCCAAAGTCTTAAAAACGTGAATCTTTGTGGCGTAATGGGAATGGCAACTTATACCGAAAATGAAGATGCAATTCGTTCTGAATTTAAGGAATTAGTTCATATCTTTAATGAATTAAAACAATCATATTTAACTGATAGTGATTTTAAGGAAATTTCCATGGGAATGTCAGGTGATTATAAAATAGCGATTGAAGAAGGAGCTACTATGGTTCGTATTGGTAGTTTGCTGTTTGGAGCACGAAATTATAATAAGTAGATAATATTAATAAATATTAATTATGAGTCAATTAGAAACCACTTATTTAGGATTAAAACTTAAAAATCCTGTAATAGTAGGAAGTTCAGGTCTTACCAGTTCAATTGAAAAGATTAAAAAGATTGAAAAAGCTGGTGCTGGAGCAATTGTTTTAAAATCAATTTTCGAAGAGCAAATAAAGTACGAAGCAGGTAAAATGGCAAATGGATCAGATTCTCCTGAAGCATTGGATTATGTGAATTATTATGTTAAAAACAATACTCTTCAGGAATATCTTGATTTGATTAAAAAAGCAAAAGAAGAAGTGAAAATTCCTGTTATTGCCAGTATAAATTGTGTTTCATCAAAAGAATGGACCGGTTTTGCTAAAAGTATAGAAGAAGCTGGTGCTGATGCTTTAGAAGTTAATGTTTTTGTACTACCTAACGATAAAAATGCTCCTGCAGAGAAATATGAAAATGTTTATTTCGACTTAGCAGAAAAGTTAAAAAATACATTAAAAATTCCATTTGCATTTAAATTAGGATCTCACTTTTCAAATTTAGTTGGATTTGTTCAAAAATTGAATGTTCCTGGTGTTGTATTATTCAATCGTTTTTACGCCCCAGATATTGATATTGATGAAATGAAATTTACTTCATCTGATGTATTTAGTACGCCAGCAGATATAAGAACCTCTCTACGTTGGGTAGGTATTATGTCGTCAAAAATATCTGATTTAGATATTGCAGCTTCAACAGGTGTGCATGATGGTAAAGCAGTGGTTAAACAAATTTTAGCAGGTGCAAGTGCAGTTCAGGTTTGTTCTACCTTATATAAAAATGGTATCGATCATCTTGAAAATATTATTAAAGAAGTGGAAGAGTGGATGAGTAAGAAAGGTTTTAATAATATCAACGAATTTAAAGGTAAGATGAGTTACGATAAAATTGAAGATCCTTTGGTTTACGAGAGATCTCAGTTTATGAAATACTTCTCGAGTATACAATAAAAAAATCCCGCTATTCAGCGGGATTTTCCTTTTTATCATCTATTATATTAATTAACTCGAAATATAAAGGTCTTTTATCTTCTTTAATATCTTCAACAGCGTTTTCCAGTCGCAGTAAGCATTTATCTGCTACTGCCTGATCAATTGTTTCAATAGTATCAATAACTGTGAAAGCATCGAATGAAAGTTGAAAATCGGATTGAATAAAAACGTCCGTAAAGATTTCTAAATGATTACTATAGTTTAAGCCGTTTTTCCAAGATACAGAAACCAAAATAGGCAATATTTTTTTGTAATCTTTATTTCCAATTGCGTTTACTATATCCAAAGCACATTCCTGTCCTTTTAGGTTTTCTAAAATTTTTATTATTTCATCTCGTATTTCAGTCTCGTCAGTAATGTTTAATAAACTAATTACTTCGGGTAAAATATCTTTATTACCTTCTTTTGTTATGTATTGTAGTGTTTCCATCTGAAGAACATTGTTCCCAGATTTTAGATTTTTAATAATTTCCTTGCTACTCATGATTTGAAGTTCTGATATTCTTAAAATAAACTCAATTTACACAGAACAAAATTAGAACAATTCTCTCTATTAATTGGTTAATCATCTTAATATTTCCTATATTACATCAAAAATAAGCTCTTTTTTTTCGAACAATATTTATTAGCTGAACGTAAAAAAACTTGTATTTTCAGGTGTTAGCGTAAAATAGATATTTTGTTTTTTAAAAAAAAGTGTTAATTTTACTACATATTGTTTTAAAATAGGTAACAATAAACTGATAGCTAATTATGAATATTAAATTATTACATCGTAAGACTTTATCTTTTTTAGCACTTTTGATCGTATTTGGTTTAATCGCCGGATGTTCTTCTGATAAAGATAAAAGCACGGATTCTGACGACCTGATAACAATTGATTCTTTGGAAATTGATGAGCAATTAATTCAGGATGTTAAAGCCGTTAAGGAAATTTTTTATTCATTGCCTTCGCCTCTCGAAACTGCAATGATATTAAAGCAGGCAGGTGCAAAATATAACGAAGAATTATTAAATCCGACCGATAATACTTCAAGGTATGTTACTAATAAAAGTATGGCTTTAAATTTAGGAATTTATACCACAGACCTTAGTTATGCAAGTTTATTTGATCAGACACAGGCTACCATTAATTATATGAATGCTTCTAAGAAAATGGCAGAAGGCTTAGGAATTTTGAATGCTATTGATGAAGACATTATTGAAAGATTAGAAGCGAATATTAATAACCGTGATGAAATAATGGATATTATTTCGGAAACCATTATGAACTCCAGTTCGTTCTTTGAAGAGAATGACAGACAGGCATTGTCTACCATTGTTTTAGTTGGTGGTTGGATTGAAGGTTTATATATTGCGACTAATTTAGTAGAACCCGACGCCGATTTTAATAATAATGAATTGGTAAATCGTATTATCGATCAAAAACTTACTTTGAGTACCGTAATAAGTTTGTTAAACGAAAATTCAGATAATGAAGACGTACAAATGGTAATGGTTAATGTGAATGAACTAAAGAAAATTTTTGATAAGATAGAAATTACATCATCAAAAATAGAACCTGTTACTGATGAAGAAACAAACGTAACAACGCTAAAATCACAGACAACAATTTCTATGAGTACGGCTACATATAATGAGCTTAAAGAAAAAGTTAAGGTAATCCGAAGTAATTATATATTATAAAAATATCCTCTGTTATGAAAAGAATATACCAGACATTAATTATATTGACAATATTGGCTTTAATACCTTTTTACGGTAATGCTCAGTGTAAAAGTTTTGCTAAAAAGGTTTGTAAGTTAGAATTAACACCATATATACATGATGGTAATTTTAATGCAGCCGTATTAACTGAAGGCGAGGATGCTGAGTTGTATAAAACATTTTATGCCGGTCAAAATTATAGAATATATATTTGCGGTTCTGATGCTTTGCCTGACATTGAATTTCAGGTATTAGACGTAAACAGAAATGTTTTATATGATAATAGAAAGAATGATTATTCAAGATTGTGGGATTTTAAACTGCAATCGAGCCAGCAACTTATTATTTCATTAAGGGTAAAGAATAGTATAGAAGAAACAGATGAATTAATAAGTGGTTGTGTGGCAATTATGTTTGGTATTAAGGATGAAACAGATTAGTTTAAATAATTAATATATGAAAAGCCTGTAAATTTTACAGGCTTTTGTTTTTTCTATTAATGAAGCTTCTCTTTTAAAAATTTGCCGGTATAAGATTCTTTGCAATTGATTAATTCCTCAGGAACTCCTTCGAAAATAATTTTTCCTCCATTTTTTCCACCTTCTGGACCCAAATCAATAATCCAGTCAGCAGATTTTACAATTTCGAGATTATGCTCTATAATAAGAACTGAATTCCCTCTTGAAATTAATGCATTAAAAGCCTCAAGCAGCTTCTTTATATCATGAAAATGAAGCCCTGTAGTAGGTTCGTCGAATATAAATAATGTTTTCTGCTTTGAGTTTTCCTTGCTAAGAAACGATGCTAGTTTTACACGTTGACTTTCGCCACCACTTAATGTACTTGATGATTGTCCTAATTTAATATAACCTAATCCGACTTCGGCAAGAGGAGAAAGTTTATCAACAATTTTTCTCTCAGTGGAGCCAGATCCTTCTTTGAAAAATTCAATGGCTTCATTTACGGTCATTTCCAATATATCGAAAATGCTCTTTTCACGGTATTTTACTTCTAAAATTTCCTCTTTAAATCGTTTTCCCTGACAATGATCACAAATAAGAACAACATCAGCCATAAATTGCATTTCGACCTTTATTACACCTTCTCCCTGACATTCTTCACAACGACCACCATCAATATTAAATGAATAATGAGAGGCTTTATAATTGTTTATTTTAGATAATTGTTGACTAGCATACAACTTTCTTATTTCATCATATGCTTTTAAATAAGTTACTGGGTTCGATCTAGACGATTTTCCAATTGGATTCTGATCAACGAATTCAATACTGTTAAGCTTCTGAATATCACCGTTAATTTTATCGAATTTTCCTGTTTTTTCACCTGTCCCCATTATTATTTTACTAAGAGCTGGTGCTAAAATATTTCTTACAAGCGATGATTTACCTGATCCACTAACACCTGTAATAACGGTCATTATATTTAAAGGAAACTTTACGTTTATATTCTTTAAATTGTTTTCGCTTGCACCGGTGATCTCAATAAAATTATTCCATTTTCGCCTTTGCGATGGTACATTTATAGATTCTTCACCTGTAAGATATTTAGCAGTTAAGCTTTCTTTACTTTTGATTATTTTATTATAATCTCCCTGAAAAATGATTTCTCCACCTAATCTGCCGGCAAAAGGACCGATATCAATTATTTCATCAGCAGATTTAATAATATCTTCATCATGTTCAACAACTATAACAGTATTTCCAATATTTTGCAGTTCCTTAAGAACTTTAATTAAGCGATAATTATCTCTTGAGTGTAAGCCAATGCTTGGTTCGTCAAGAATATAAAGCGAACCAACAAGACTGCTCCCAAGCGAAGTTGCTAAATTAATTCGCTGAGATTCTCCACCTGAAAGGGTAGATGATAAACGATTTAAAGTGAGATATCCCAAACCAACATTCAATAAGAAATCAATTCGATTATTTATTTCTATTAAAATACGTTTAGATACGTCCTTTTCATAATTTGTTAATTTAAGTTCTGAAAAGAATATTTGCAATTCGTCAATGGGCATTAGGACTAGATCTTGGAGAGACTTACTATTAACTTTTACATATGAAGCTTCTTTCTTTAATCTTGTTCCTCTGCAATCAGGACAGGTTGTTTTACCACGATATCTGGAAAGCATTACACGATATTGTATTTTGTATTTCTGCTCTTCAAGATGCTCAAAAAAGGCATTTAATCCCCAAAAATGTTTATTCCCAGTCCAAAGAAGCTGTTTTTGTTTTTCAGTTAATTCAAGAAAAGGTTTGTGAATTGGGAAATCAAATTTGTCTGCATTGTAAACCAAGCGATTTTTCCATTCCTGCATTTTTTCTCCACGCCAACATGCAACAGCTTCCTCATAAATGGATAATCCTTTATTTGGAATTACTAAATCTTCGTCAATGCCTATTATTTTACCATAGCCTTCGCATCTTGGGCAAGCTCCAACCGGATTGTTAAAACTAAAGGTATGTGTATTTGGTTCTTCAAATTCAATTCCGTCTGCTTCAAATTTATTGGAAAATGTTTCAGTAGGTTTTTTACCATCAATATCTTTAATTGTACAGTATCCGTTTCCTTCTGAAAATGCAAGCTGAACTGAATCAGCAAACCTACTTAAGGAATCTTCATTAGTTTTAACGCTTATTCTGTCAACGACTATGTTAATTGGTTTTTCTTTATTAATTGCAGAAGAATCCTCTAAGAGTTCATTAATTTTATAAATTTCATTACTTTGTTCAATCCTTGTAATACCCTCATTTTGAAGAGAAATTATATTTTCATTAATGGATTTTTCTTTTTTTAAGTCGATTGGAGCAAGTATTATGAGTCTTGATTTTTCTCCACAACTGGTAATGTAATCAACAACATCTGTAATTGAATGTCTTATTACCGGTTTATTTGATACAGGAGAATAAGTTATTCCTATTCTTGCAAACAAAAGTTTAAGATAGTCGTACACTTCCGTAGATGTACCCACGGTTGAACGTGGATTACGAGTATTCACTTTTTGTTCAATTGCAATTGCTGGTGGAATACCACGAATGAAATCAACATCAGGTTTATTTATTTTACCTAAAAACTGCCTTGCATAAGAAGACAGACTTTCGACATATCTTCGTTGACCTTCGGCGTAAATAGTATCGAAGGCAAGAGAAGACTTTCCGGAGCCTGAAACGCCTGTGATAACTATGAATTTGTCGCGGGTAATTTTTAGATCAATGTTCTTTAAATTATGAACTTTTGCTCCTTGTATTTGAATATATTGTTCTTTGTTTGGCATGAAAATTGAAAAATAGTACTCTTAAAGAATGTTAACAAAACTTAAATGGTTTTGAAATAAAAGGAAATTTTCCTTACATTGCATAAAATTAGTTTAATTAATTACTAACCCAAAACCGGGAGGATTGTTTATAGATTATACTTCTACCTTTTTTTAATATGTAAAAAAGGAGGTGTTTTGAAAAAATCAAAACTTACCGATCATGATCTTGTAAAAAGGTTCATTGATGGTGATCAAACCGGTTTCGAAATCCTGATGAGTCGTCACAAAGATAAAGTTTTTACTTATATTTTGTTGATGGTAAAAAAAGAGCATTTAGCTCAGGATATCTTCCAGGAAACATTTATTAAAGTTGTTAAATCGTTGCATGCTGGCAAATATCAGGAGAATGGAAAATTTATTTCCTGGGTTATACGGATTGCACATAATCTTGTAATTGATCATTTTAGAAAGGAAAAGCAAATGAAAACCTTATCTAATGATGATTATGAAACTGATATTTTTAATTCTTCAAAATTTTCGGATATAACAATTGAAGAAGAGATAATAAAAGAACAGATTTTGTCAGATGTTAGAGTTTTGGTTGATTTTTTACCTGAAGAGCAGAAAGAGGTTATATTATTGCGTCATTTTTTAGGATTAAGTTTTAAAGAAATATCAGAACAGACCAATGTTAGTATTAATACTGCTTTGGGAAGGATGAGGTACGCATTAATAAATTTAAGAAAATTAGTTGAGGAGAAAAATTTAAGCTTAACGCTTACTTAAATAAAAAAAAGTATAGGTAAAGTATAATAAAGAAATTCCCATATGCGTTATTTAATTGAATTAACATTAAATTATGCGTATGGGAAAAACTTTTACTCCGATTAATCTTTTTAGTTATAACGAAATAAATGAATCAATAGCTGATATTGAAAAGTATGATTTTAGTGAATTTGATCATTTAATAAAGTTTATTGAAGAAAACACTAAAAAGATTCCTGATAGAATAGTTGATAATGTAATTGAATTTGCTAAAAACTATTCTTAAGATTAGATTTAATAAGGTATAGAAGAGATGATATAAAATATCATCTCTTTTTTTTGTGAAAAAACTTGACTTGTGTTTAAAAAAGTTATATTATTGTGATATCAAAATGATATCACTAATTAACTTAAATAAACGATTATGAAAAACGAGAAAGTATTTTCTGCAGCACCAGGTTTTTTGATGCTATTTTTGGAATTAATAATTATTGGAGTAGGAATATTCGGATTAATATTCATACATAGTCCTTGGTTTGTAGCTTTTATTGTAGTTGGCATTTTTATGCTAATAGGGCTTGTAATTGTTAATCCAAATGAATCTGTGGTTTTAGTTCTTTTTGGAGCGTATAAAGGTTCAATTAAGGAAAACGGGTTTTTCTGGATAAATCCATTTTACACACGCAAAAAAATATCTTTAAGAGCTCGAAACTTTGATAGTGAACCAAGTAAGGTTAACGATAAAGTAGGTAACCCTATTAAAATTGGAGTTGTTTTAGTATGGAAAGTAGAGAATACATATAAAGCTGCTTTTGAAGTAGATGAATATGAGCACTTTGTTGTTGTTCAGAGTGAAGCAGCATTACGTAAACTTGCAATGAAATATCCTTATGATAATTTCGAAGATGAGGAAGCTGAGATTACATTGAGATCTGGCGTTGAGGAAGTAAATCATGAATTGGAAAAAGAAATTGTGGAAAGACTTGAAATTGCAGGAATCCATGTTATTGAAGCTCGTATAAATTATATTGCTTATTCAGAAGAAATTGCAAGTGCAATGTTACGTCGCCAGCAAGCTACCGCTGTTGTTGCTGCACGACATAAGATTGTTGAAGGTGCAGTAAGTATGGTGGAAATTGCCTTAGAGCAACTATCAGGTAAAAAAATTATTGAATTGGACCATGAAAGCAAAGCTGCAATGGTTAGTAACTTAATGGTTGTTCTATGCTCTGACGAGTCAGCAAGACCAGTAGTAAACACAGGAACTCTAAATCATTAAAAACTATGCCTGCTAAAAAATCTTTTGTAATCCGGCTTAACGAAGATAAAATGAAAGCTTTGGAAAAATGGGCTGCGGATGAATTCCGGAGTACAAACGGGCAGCTTGAATGGATTATTACGAAGGCTTTAAAAGATGCAAAAAGATTGAAAAGAACTGACTCGTCAAATACTGAAAATGATTAATATACTGATCCTATGGAACAAGAAAAGTCTTCTGAAGATATATTGAAAGATATTGCCAAGCGTGCAAATTGGGAATATAGCAAAGATGAGAAAATTTTAAATAGCCGATATGGACATAGTGAGCGACATGTAATTATAAGGGATTATCAAATTGAAAACTCCTATTTTATTTCCGCTCAGGGTAATGATTTTGATAAATATAAATTATACAGTGGAGTATTTTTTCCAGTTACGGGACGTGATAATTATAAATTGTTGATTCGGAAAAGGCATTCACTTGATAAGTTGAGCTTTCGTAAAAACAGGCTGAGATTTAAAATTGGAAACAGTAGCTTCGATTCTAAGGTTCTTATTGAAACGAATAATGATATAGAAACACATAAGTTGCTGAGTAGCTCAAAAATTCAATTAAATATTATTGAATATCTAAACTCAACTGATTGCCGATATATTGGATTCAATGAAATTAATCCGAATTTTAATAAAGATTTGAAGGGTAAAAAGTTTTTATCTGTATTCATGGCATTGGGCTGGATGCTTGATAAAAAATTAATTGATAAAACATTTAAAATAGGTGAATTATTGAACAGTAAATTAAACTAAAATAAATAATTATGTATAAAAATTATAAATACACATGTCCAAAGTGTAATAGTCGCCAGTACGAAGTGGGAGAGATACGCACTACGGGAAGTTTTATGATGAAACTTTTTAATATTCAGAATATTAAATTTACCACTGTTACTTGCTCAAAATGTCAATATACTGAGCTTTACAAAACTCCAAGTAATAAGTTTGGAAATGTAGTTGATTTCTTTACTAACTAAACGGAATATAGTAATGATAAAAGTTATTAAGAAGCATCAGTTTATTTGGTTTAGTATTTTTACTATTGCAATATCAATAAGTAGCTGGATTATAGCAAAAGAGCAATCGGGAACTTTGAAAATGCTTTTTACTCAACTAGGGTATTTTGGACCGGCTTTAGTTGCTATAATTCTGAGCTTAGTTTTAAAAACAGATAGCAAAAACATAAAGATACAATCATATCTTCCTTTAATAGTTGTTTTTGCCTGTATTCTGATTATTGCAATTTTTTACGGTAAATCATACTATGAAATTAGAATTGATAAGTTGTTGTTGGCAAATCCGTCGATAATTGCTTTACTTGCAATCGTTGTTGCTTATTTTGTTTTCCGTTATAAAAGAAATAAAGGAAATTCAGCAATTGATAAACTTATTCATATACCAAAAACAAAAATAATTTGGTATGTTTTAGCAGTTGCTCTTTACCCACTTCTTAAATTTATTGGTGTTTTTTTATCAACAAAGCTATTTCCAACTCATTTTGAATTACCGCAATTTAATTTTATTTCAATTATTCCACTATTTCTGTTTTCAATAATATTTTATGCAGCTATTGGAGAAGAAATTGGATGGCGCGGATATGCTTTGCAAAAATTGCAGCTAAAATTTAATCCGTTCGTAGCTACAATATTCATTTCAATAGTGTGGACAATATGGCATATTGGATATTTTGTGTTAGTTGAAAATTATTTGGTTCAGCAAATCCCAAGTGTTGTTATATGGACAATTATTGCTTCTTTTTTTGCCACATGGTTTTATAATAAAACAAACGGAAATGTGTTGGTACTAATATTTTTTCACGCTTCTATAAATTTGGCAATTGTTTTTATGCCACATCCTTTGATTTTAACTGTTATTCACTTTTTATTATTACTTTTTGTTTTAATAACAGGACGTTTTTTCAAAAGAATTAAGATTGAAAACATAAAATAGAAATAATATGACTAATTTTCTTCGAATCTGTTTGATACTTTCATTCTGCTTTTTAAGTAGTATGATTATCAACGGGCAAACAGAAGAAATAGTTACTCTGGAAGCTGAAAGTTGTAATATTGAAGGAACTTTATTGCTTCCGGATGTATCTGGCAAAGTTCCAATTGCTTTAATTATTGCCGGATCGGGACCTACAGACAGAAATGGAAATAATAGTCAAGCAGGTGATAATAATTCTTATAAAATGCTGGCAAAAAATCTTTCTGAGAAAGGTATTGCTTCGCTTCGATATGATAAAAGAGGAGTTGGTAAAAGTTCAAATAATACTATTGAAGAAGCAGATCTCCGTTTTGATTATTATATTAATGACGCTAAATTATGGGTTAATAAGCTAAGAAAAGATAAGCGATTTAATGAGATTATTGTAATTGGTCACAGTGAAGGTTCTCTGATTGGGATGATTGCTTCTCAAAATAAGCATGTTGACAAATATGTTTCTTTAGCAGGAGCAGGGAAATCGGTTGATAAGCTTATAAAGGAACAGTTTAAAGCTCAACCATTATTTGTTAGAGAAGCTGCCGATCCTATACTTGACAGTTTAAAGGCAGGAGAAATGGTAAATAACGTTCCACAGTATTTAAATAATCTTTTCAGGGAATCGATTCAAGCTTATTTAATTTCGTGGATGAAGATTGATCCTGGAATTGAAATCGCTAAACTTAAAAAGCCTGTATTAATTGTTCAAGGAACAACTGATATTCAAATAGGAATGCAGGATGCCGAGCTTTTAAAACTGGCTAATCCAAATGCTGAAACTGTTATAATTAAAGGAATGAATCATATTTTTAAAGATGTTGAAATTGACAGACTTAAGAATATAGCCACTTACAGCAATCCTGAATTGCCTTTAAATAGTATTTTGGTAAGTTCTATTATTGAGTTTATTAAAAAGTAAAATTTTTATCTCAAAGTGAAACTCAAAATGGCACAAGCAGAGATGCTTGCGCCATTTGTGTGTTTAAATTAAACATTGTCTGTAACTTATTCTTACAAAGCCTTTTTCGAATCAATATAATCATTCACCAATTCTTCCAAAATATCCAAAGGAACAGCTCCATTTTTTAGTATAACATCATGAAATTCTTTAATATCGAATTTGTCTTTTAATTCTGTCATTGCATGTTCTCTTAACTGCAACACTTTTATCATTCCAATTTTATAAGCGCAGGCTTGTCCCGGTGTTACAATGTAACGTTCAATTTCAGAAATTACTTCGCTTTCAATCATTCCGGTATTGGTACTCATATATTCAATGGCTTCTTCGCGTGTCCATCTTTTATAATGTATTCCGCTATCAACAACTAGTCTCACAGCACGAAATAGCTCAGATTGCAAACGACCTAAATTAGCATAAGGTTTATCGGTATAATATCCCATTTCGTATGCTAATTGTTCTGAGTACATTGCCCAGCCTTCTGCATAAGCTGTAAACGGTACAAGTTTACGGAAAGTAGGTACTCCTGTAAGTTCCGAAGCAACTGAGATCTGAAAATGATGACCAGGAACGCCTTCATGAAATGCCAGAGTAGCCATTGCATATTTCAAGCTTCCTTTTATGTCGTGTAAATTAACGTAGAAAGTTCCTGGTCTTGATCCATCCATGGGAGCCATCGAGTAATATCCTCCGGGTGAAGTTGCTTCATTAAATAACGGAACTCGCTTAATTTCTAATTCTGCTTTAGGTTTAACATTAAAATAGTCGTCAATTTTTAAGTTAATTTCATCTATCATTTTGTTATAATCAGATAGACATTGTTCTCTGCCTTCGTCAGAATCCTCATAAATAAATTCAGGGTTATTGGAAAGCTCATTCATATAGAAACTAATATTTTCGGTAGTATCGGTATATCCTAAATTGTATAATACCATTTTCATTTCTTTTTGAATACGTGCAACTTCGTTAATACCAATGTTATGAACTTCTTCAGGTGTTATATTCAATGTAGTATGGCTTCTAACCTGATATGCATAATATTCATCACCATCAGGGAATTTCCATACGCCATCTTCGTTTGTGGCTTTGGCTTCTAATTCAGTAAAATAGTCAATTAAACTTTGATAAGCAGGAAATACTGAAGTGTTTATGGCTGTTTTTACATTTTCCAATAATGTTTCCTTATCCTCTAAATCATCAAGTTTATTAATTTTTGAATTAAACGATTCATACAATATATTTTCTTCCATTGGCGAATTAACATAGTTGGTCATTTCTGTAACAACCTTTTCAATAACGAATTTAGGAGGGATAATATTCAGCTCTTCGCGAGCTTTTAATCCTTCCAAAAGTTGATCAAATTTTGTTTTAAAAGCTTCCAGTCTTTTAATATATGCTATTGCTTCTTTCTCAGAATTTATATTATGGCTACTTTCCATGAAACTAAGCATTCCACTCTGCATTCCAGACGACTGGTTTACAGGATAATTGTGTAGATAAAATGGATTGGAATTTACCATATCACCTAAGAACCATTCAAGAATTTTTGTACTCAACAGTTGTTGCTCAGATTGTTTATCTTTTTTATAGCTTTTAAGTGTGGTAAGATTTTTTTCGAGATCTTTTTGCTGTTCAAGTTGTTTCTCAAGAGAAATATCTCCAAGTTCATCATTATATATTCCGCTAAGAATTGGAACTCCTATAGAAGAAACCAATTCAGGTTCTTCTAACATGAATTCAACAAATACTTTTTCGTAAAAATGATTTATAGAAAAGGGTTTAAACCAAATTAGATTTACAATAAATATTATTAATACAAAAAACACTGCTAAAATCGTGTATTTTAATACTTTCCAAATTTTTTTCATAATACTGTTATTATAGATTTGTTTTTTGAATTTTTATTTTTCTTCTTTTCTCTTTTCTCTTTTGTCCTTTGTCTTTTGCTATTGGCTCTTAGTTTTTTACTTTTTAACCTTTAACCTTTAACTTTTAACTTGTTTTGCTTATTCGTTTAATAAATTTATAGTATGGCAGGCAATAATTCCTGCAGTTTCCGTTCTAAGACGGCTATCTCCAAGATTAGTTTCAAGAAAATCGTATTTTTTTGCAAGATTTATTTCTTCAGGACTGAAATCTCCTTCTGGACCAATAAGAATTAATGAATTGCTTCCGGTTTTATAATTTGCCTTTAAGCTTTGTTTTTCATTTTCTTCACAATGTGCAATGAATTTTGTTCCATCAAAATTTTGTTTTATAAAATCGCCATACTTCGTTAATGGATTCAATTTAGGTTTATACGCTTTTATTGATTGTTTAACGGCGGAAATGATTATTTTTTCGAGTCTTTCGTTCTTAATCCCCTTTCTTTCAGAATGATCGCATAGGAGAGGTGTTACTTCGTCAATTCCTATTTCCGTTGCTTTTTCAAGAAACCATTCAAAGCGATCTATATTTTTTGTTGGAGCAATTGCTATATGTAAATAGTGATTTCTTTTACCAAATTCATGAATGGTTTTGGTAATTTCAATTTTGCATTTCTTTGGATTTGGATCAATGATCTTTGCTTTATAAAACGAGCCTTTTCCATCAATTAATTCAATCTGATCATTTGTATTTAGTCGCAATACTTTAATGCAGTGTTTCGATTCAATTTCATTTAAAGTATAAGTTTCTTCAGAAATGTCGGGAGTGTAGAATAAATGCATCTATCTTTGTATTTTAGTCGTAAACAAATATAATCATTGATAAGGAATTTTTAAATGAAAAGAATTGGTTTATTGTCGGATACGCATACTTTTATTGATGAAAAGATTTTGGATTTTTTCAAGGATTGTGATGAAATATGGCATGCAGGAGATATTGGGAATATTGAAACTGCAGATACGATATCGGATTTAAAACCACTAAAAGCAGTATATGGCAATATTGATGGTCAGGATGTAAGAACAGTTTACCCTAAGATTCAGTCTTTTGACTGTGAAGAAGTAAAAGTGCTAATGACACATATTGGTGGTTATCCCGGGAAATATGAAAAAGAAATGAAAGTGCTTATTGAAAAAATGAAACCGAATCTTTTTATATCGGGGCACTCACATATTTTAAAAGTAATCTATGACAATAAGAACGAGTTGTTACATATAAATCCGGGTGCCGCAGGAAAATCGGGAATGCATAAAGTTAAAACAGCTGTTCGTTTTAATATTATTGGAAAAGAGATTAAAGAATTAGAAGTGTTTGAGATAAACCGAAATTAGATTTTTCGTGCAATTCGCATAATTACATTGGCATTTCCTTGATGTAAATTACCTTTGTTTAAAACTGTTTAAGTTCCTTCTTCATTATTACCTTCTTCTTCGCTAATTTGTTTATTTTCTTCCATAGGAATTTCTTGTTCTTGTATTTTCTCAGCTGGAACCTCTTGCTGTTCTTGTTCTTTAAGTTCTTCTTCTTTTGCAATTTGAGCTTCTTCAAATAATCTCATATTACGAATAAACTGCGTTTTGTTTTGTTCGGTGGCAATAATGTATCTGTAAGGTGTTTCTCCTCTTGGTGTTCTTTGCTTTCTTGCTTTTTTCTTTATATTTTGTATTGCATCAACAAAATCCTGATTATTAGAAAGAGTTTGCATTACTCCACGTGAGTAGGTGAAATAGTAATACTCGTTGTTTGGTAACTCAAAATAGAATTTCATTAAATCACCACTTCGCCTCTTAAGTAACTGAAAGTATCCTTCTACATACTTGTTTACAGGTTTGTTATTAATGGTTGCAATTCCAATTTTTCCATAATTTAAGTACGAACCAGTTTCGGTATGCCATTGCAATTTAACATTCCCAAGAACAAAGGTATGCTGCGTAGATGCAGGCAATTTGGCTTCGTTTGCATACAACATAATTTGGTTATTAAACTCTTTGTAGTCTTTATTCCCTACAAGTTCGTTCATGTTTTTTTCGAAAAATCTGGATGAGCTGCTCATAGGTTGTAATAAGCGAGACGATTGTATTTCACTTACAAGTGTATCCAGTGCATCTTCAGAGAAAAAGAAATCAAGTGCTATGATTAGTTCTGTTTTTATTTCATTTATATCGAGTAAATGATTTACAGATCCTGCTTGATTTAATTTTACTTGTCCAAGTTCTATTCCAAGATCAACTTTCCCTTCAGCATGTTGTATACAAAAGTCTTTATGGAGATTTACTAGATTACCTGTAGTATCAGGATCATCAAGTTTCGATTTTTCAGCTACAATGTACTTATTTGAGTTCTTATTATAATATAAAAACCCGCTTGCTCTAATTAAAGCAACATCATTAGGATCTCTTCGTCTATCAATAAATCTGGAATAAATATGCGATGAATCTTTTGTTATAAAAGAGGCTGCAAATAAACCGCGTCCTGTAATGCTTTGCGTAGTATTTGATATAGGAATATAAACGCTATCAGGGTTTATTTCACTTTCAAAATATGCAAAATGTTTACCAGTTTCAGGACAATTATGTTCCAGGTTTACACCTCCCTTGAAAGTTAAATGCTTTCTATTTGCGTACAGAATTGCCTCACCCTGAAATTGAAAAACAGGGCTTAATGTGAAATTATCTTCTACATTAATTCTACCTTTTGCAACTGTTTGGTATGAACTATCAATAAAAATATCAGTATAGTGGATATTCTGAATATCACCATTCTCGTCTTCGTAATCGTAATCTCCTGTACCTGTGTAATTGTATCGACCTTTAACATTTACTTTTGCATTAAAAATTCTGTGAAATCTATTTTCAGAATTAGCAATAATTTCAGCTTTTTGTAAAGTGCTAATTTTAGCCATATGACCAATGGTTACATCTTTCTCATCTGGATAAACAAGTGCATCTGCAACTTTAATATATTCAACTTCGGTTGCTAAAATAGTGCTGTCTTTTAAACTATAAACAGCTTTAGTTGAAGAAAATCGAAGGGAATCCTGGCTTCGGTGAATTGACATATACAGTGCACCTGGAAGATCATCATCTTTTAATTCGGCAAGCTTTTGAACTTCTTCCGATGCGGTTGTGTCAATCTGAGGGCTTGATACTATTGCTAATTCATCCTTCGTAATATCCCAATCGAATTTATCAAGGTAACTTACGTAAAGATTTTTTGGAAATTGCGCAAGCGTAAAGGATTCGTTTGAACTGAAGTTTCCTGATTGTGAGCTAAAATCGATTTTGCCTTTAAGATTTTCGGTTATAAAGTTAAAATCAGACTTATTAAGTGATTTGAGGCTAAAGCTCGTTGTATCAGAACTAAAGGAGTTTGCTTCAAAACTAAATAGATTTGATCGTAACTCTGCTTTTTCTAGATTCATTATTCCACCACCACTTAATCCTGTTGGTTTTATTATGAGTGCACCTGAAAATAACGAATTATTACCATACATATTAAATGGTCCTTTTGTAGGTTCTGCCTTCATAATATCGTCATATGGATACCATGTAATATATACATCGGTTGAAGCTACATTTGGAAATTCAATTCCACTGGATTTTTGAGCAATAGTAAAATCTGTAGCCAGAATCTTGGTAGAATCCGGGAAGAAAATAATACTATCTGTTTTTGTTGAAGTTGTAAGATATTCAAGTGTTCCGGAACCTTTTAATCCTCGGTTACTTAAATCAATTATATCATAATAGGTTCCTTTTCCTGAATAAAGTGGAAATCCTTCTTCAGGAGTACTTCTCCTAAAACCAAGAGAGAAGTCAGGTCTTATATATATTGCATCATCGAAGGGTGGGAATATATTTGTTGAACTAAAATTTCCATCAAATCTTAATCCTTCCGGTTTAAAGTTGTCAAGACTATCAATTGTAAACGGATCTAATTCAAAATAGAAGCTGTCACGTTTGTACACTCCATTAAAAATTGTAGAAGCATCATAGTATACAAATGAGTTTTCATTACTTTTAAAAACAGGATATTGAGGATACTTAAGTAGTCCTGATTTATTATTTGGATTGTCGATAAGTAGTTCTCCTGTAATTATCTCAACAGTATTTTTAATATGTGCTAATACAGGATTATTGTACATATCGCGTTCATCTGTTTGTACTCTAATTCTTAATGAATCAATGTTATGAAGGTTGATTTTAAAAGTGTCGTAACTAAAATCAAATTCTTGTCCGAAAAATGTAAATAATCCTGCATCAATTATACCACCAAAATTAAAATCTCGGTTCTTTTTCATTACAATCTTCTGATTTTTAGGATAGATTACAACATTTTGAGAATCGGAAAGGAATATTTGAGGTACACCGTAAATTTCAAGGTCTTTGGTTTTTAGATTTAGAATTCCGTTGTGAGTTAAGTCTTCGGTAACTGAATTAAATTTAATTACGTCGTAATCAATATTCCCGAATCGAGCCTCAATAAAGTCATAGAGTTTCTTTTTTATTTTAACCCTGTCTTCATCTGTATCATAAAAAATAAAACCATCAACACTTAAAAACATAAGCATTTGCTTTATCTGATAATCATCATATCCAAGAAATCGAGCTAATTCTTCACCAAAAAATTCTTCAGAACCAATTCTTTTAGAAAAATTTCTAATTACAAGTAGTGGGTGAAAATCATCGCGCATCATAATTCTTTCAAATTCTATAAGATCATAGAAATTTGAAGATGTGTATGTAGCATTTCCAATAGCTGCACCACGACGTTTTGTAAAGTAAATTTTGGTGTCGTCTGTTTTCCATAATAAACGATCAAAACCCATGGTGATGTTATGATATGAATCAAAATACGGACTCTTTGACACAATCCTTTCTGATGCAGTTAGTGAAATTTCGTTAATATCTGTAGTATAATTTAGAGTTATACCAGGATGAAAGATTGAATCTTGTTGTAAGTAAATTGTAATTTGTGCATTATTGGACACAATTTTTCCTTTTTTAAACATGTAAGTGTCTGCAACAGATTTTATAATCGTAGTATCTGTTTTTCTAAAATAAAGAAATGCTTCATTATCTCGATCTCCTGATCCAAGTAAGTTAGATCCTTTCATTGATAATCCACCATCGTAATCTATGTCTGGATAAATATTTTTGATTTGAAATCGTTTTTGATATGATATAAATTCAGGATATATTGCTCTATCAGGTGCCATTATATGTACTACTTGATCCGATAGTCTTCCTGATAATGGTTTAGCAAAATAAAGTTTGTTAATGAAGTCTACAGAATCGGCTGTAAATCCTGATTTAGAGAAGTTAATTTTGTAATTATTTAGATGCGCTTTTACATCATCTGGATTATAACCTGCTCTTTCCCATGTTACATATCCATTTTCTCCAATCCATTGATTTGTAATAGGGAAAAACTCTCCTTTAGTTTCAAAAATATCAATTGAATCTTTTTTGATTTTACATGTTAAATCTGTTTTTGTAAATACTATTTTAAGTTTATCGTCTACCACAAATTTATAATCGTTGGAACTTACATACCAGTTTGTTGAATATGTACTAAATATTAAGTTTTCCTCGATTAATGATTTTGTGTTTTTAAAATACTTTGTAATAACCCGTAAAGGATATTTCTCATTTTCAAATATAAATGGTATCCCTTTTTCCCAAGTATCGTAATGTTCCATAGCTTCTTTATTTCTATGAAATGCCATTACCATATCGAAGTATTTTGTAAAATGAGGTTTTCTGCTCGCTTTATTTTTTAGTAGTAGGTTACATGTAGTAATAAATCTTTCTTGTATATCATCAGTAAAATAATTTGCATTCCACTTTTCTATAAATACTTTCAAACTATCTTCTACTGCTTCAGATAAGTTTCGATTTACATATTCTTCAAATTCTTCAATAAATAGTGTTGAATCTTTTCCAAATTCTTTTATATCCTGTGAGAAAGAGGATCGAATATTTAAACAAAAGATTGTTAAAATAAGACTAATAAAAAGAGCTTTTTTCATTTTGTATAATTTATCGATTTACCTTTTATGAAACCTTACTGCTACCCAATTGTGTTTTTTTATAAAGCTTATGTATTCCAGATTGTTCTCAGATGCTTCATCTTTTATCATTGGAATATCCTTATCATAAATTCCGCTTAAAAGTAAAATACCTTTGGATTTTAAAACAGAAGTATAATGCTTAATGTCATCTAACAGAATGTTTCGGTTAATGTTGGCAATAACTATATCGAATTCCTGATTTTTAAGAAGAGAAGCATCACCCTGAAAAACTTCAATATTTTCACAGTTATTTTTGCTGATATTCTCTACTGTGTTATTGTATGCCCACTCATCTATATCAATAGCAGTAATTTTATTTGCATTTTTAAACGAAGCAAGAATTGCTAAAACGCCCGTACCACAACCCATGTCAAGTACATTTTTACCTTCAAAATCAATTTCGAGCATTGTTTTTAACATCAGAAAAGTAGTTTCATGATGACCTGTTCCGAAAGACATTTTTGGTTCAATAATAATTTCATATTTTGTTTTAGGAGTGTCTTTATGAAAAGGAGCTCTAATAAGGCATTGATCATCAATTAATATTGACTCAAAGTTCTTTTCCCAAACTGCATTCCAATTCTGGGTTTTAATTACTTTATACCTGTATTCTATTTTTACTCCAGGAATTTCATTTACCTGCAGATTATTAACTTTATCCAGATCGAAGAACTTTTCAAGTATATATGCACTAACTCCATCTTCAGTTTCGTCGTAGCTTTCGTAGGCAATATCATTAAGTTCAGCAATTAGTATTTCAGAAATTTCCTGAATATTGTCAGATAAAATTTTACAGTGTAATTCAATATAATCCATTAATAATTTATTTTTAAAACGAGTTAGCAATTGCAATAAAATCTTCCGCATTAAGCGAAGCACCACCGATCAATCCTCCATCGACATCTGAATTGGAAAACAATTCTTTTGCATTCGAAGGTTTACAGCTTCCACCATAAAGAATTGAAAGATTATCAGCGATTTCTGATCCGTATGAATTTCGTATTGTTTCCCTAATAAAATGGTGCATTTCTTGTGCTTGATCAGGAGAAGCCGTTTTTCCTGTTCCTATTGCCCAAACAGGTTCATAAGCAATAATTATTGATTTAAATTCTTTAGCGGTTATTTCTTCAAGCATTCCTTTTATTTGTGTGGCAACAACATTAAAATGCTCGTTGTTTTCTCTTTCTTTTAAAATTTCTCCACAGCAAACAATTGGTTTTAAATTATTAGCTAAACATTGTTTTATTTTCTGATTTATGAGCTGATCTGTTTCTCCATAATATGCTCTGCGCTCCGAATGTCCAAGAATAACATATTCTAATTGTAATGAATTAAGCATTGAAGCAGAAATTTCTCCGGTAAAAGCTCCTTTTTCGTGCTCAGAGCAATTTTGAGCTGCAACACTAATGTTATTTCCCTGGGTCAATTTAACAGCTTGGTTTAATAATAAATAAGGTGGAGAGATGATTAACTGAGCTCCCTTTAACGAAGAAGGATTATTAATAATCTCTTGAATAAGATTTATTCCTTCCGGAAAAGTCATGTTCATTTTCCAGTTTCCGGCAACGATTTGTTTTCTCATAATTTCAGTTTGTTTTACACTATTATGAATGTATTATCAAAAATAAGAAATTATGAGCTTATAAAATTTAATATTAGTAAAAATATGGTTTTAATATTATTCCATTTTAACTCTCGGATCAAGAATACCGTAGAGTAGATCTGTTAATGTATTAATAATAATAAACATAACAGAAATAGTTAAAACACAACCAACAACAACCGGAAGATCGTAGTTATTTAAAGAATCAACAATAATAAATCCTAAGCCTTTCCAACCAAAAATATATTCTACAAATACTACTCCAGCCATTAAAGAGGCAAACCAACCTGAAATTGCTGTAATAACAGGATTTAAAGAGTTTTTTAAGGCATGTTTCCATATTATACGACTAAACGAAAGACCTTTCGCTTTTGCAGTTCTAATATAATCCTGAGATAGAACATCTAACATGGAATTTCTTGCAAGTTGAACAACTATGGATAAAGGTCTTATTCCAAGAGTAAAAGCAGGAAGAATCAGGTTTTTAAGTTGTAAGTGAATTCCTTCTCCAAAATCATCAATTTCGTAAATATTTCCAGTTAAGTTTAGTCCTGTTAGATCGCCTAATACAAAAGCAAAAATCCAGCCAATGAGAATAGCGGCAAAAAAGGAGGGGAGTGACATTCCAAAAGCTGAAAATAACAGGGATAAACGATCAAAAAGACTGTCCTTTTTTATGGCAGCAATAACTCCAAGGAATATGCCAGCAAAAGTTGCAAAAATAATGGCCACAATAGCAAGAATAAATGTGTTTGGAAGTGTTTCTTTAATTATTTGTGATACTTGTCTTTTACTTTGATAAGATCTTCGCAAATAAGGATACTTTAGAACCAGAGTACGTTTTCCTGTAATATTAAAAAGCTTAGTAAACTGATATTTTTCTTTATCGAGATAAATATAGCTTTCTGAATTTCTTTCGTTGTGTAATGATAAAGGAGAAAGGTCGTTTAAATATTTAAGGTATTGTGCTCCTTTTGATTTATCGAGTCCGAGTTCTTTTCTGATTGATTCAATGGTTGAAATATCGGAGCGTTGTCCGAGCATCATTTTTGCAGGATCGCCCGGTAAAATATTAAAAAGAAAAAAGATTACAGTAATAACTCCCCATAATGTAAGGAGTGCATATAAGAATCTTTTTAATAAAAAATTAGCCACAAAAAAAATATTAATTTTCTGATAAAGCTAAAACTTCTTCTTTATCAGTTGTCATATTTTGATATTTAGGATTTTCAAGGTATTCATTCACTATTTCTTTAGTTGAAGGTAAATTTCTATGATGCCATTTACCAATGATTGTACCTTTTTTTAATAGAACAATCCCCGGATTAGATCTGATAATAGTTTTAAGCGTAATTTCATCGGTGTTAAAAAACGAATACGATGCGTTTGTCTTTTCTTTAAAATCATTTATTTCAGACTCTAAGGATGAAGTAAGACATATAAAATTACTTTTACCTGACTCATGAACAAAAGTTGATAATTCATTTATCTCATGAATATTCTTTAGATTCGATTTATTTAGATCGTAAGCAACTAATAAAAAAGTAAATTTATCATCGTTTAAAACTATTTTTGTTATGTCATTTCCTATTAGAGTAGAAATGGTAAAGTCATGTATTTTAGGATCATCTCCTTTAGAGATTAGAATATTTTCTGTTGATACCCATTCCCATGTTGAATCCGGAAGATTCTCAAGTGTGAATTCTTTTACTTCATCATTTTTCTGATACTTTAGAATAGTTTCATATTCAGCTTTTCGTGCATTTTCTGGAACGATCATTTTTTCCGGAATATAAGTTCCAACCTTATATGGTCTGAAATCTATTAAGGGCAAATTATTATAATAATAAACAGATAAGGTAATTATTAGTGAGAATGCAACAAATAAATAAGACCACTGTTTCACATTATTCCATTTAACCTCAAATTTGTTTCTATTAATAACGAGAATAATAGTAAAAATCATTAAAAATATATTTTTCCCAAAGGTTTGCCAGTTAGTCATAATTATAGCATCGCCAAAACAACCACAATCGGTTACCGGATTATATATTGCAAGAATCAAAGTTAATACTGTGAAAAAAGCCATAAACATCAGAAGTAACCATGAGGTATATTTTTTCTTTATTGAGAAGAGAATTGAAAACCCGATAATAAATTCGAGAGAACTTAAAATTATTGCTAAAGGAAAAGCAATGGAATTGAAAAATTCCATTCCAAAAGCTTCAAAATAATCAACAAACTTGTAAGTAGATCCTAATGGATCAATGGCTTTTACAAATCCTGAAAAAATAAAAACAATTCCTACTATAAATTGACTAATGTTATTTAAAATTTTCATTGTTAATGTATTTTATATAATGTATTCAGATTTTAATAACTGTATAATTTTTTGGAAAATGTCTTTAGGATCAGACATTTCACCCTTACTATTTGCGCAATCTATAATTTTTAAATGAGAATCTCGTTTAACTTCATGTAAATATATATTTCTCACTTTTTCTTGAAATCCAATATCTTTTTCGTGTATGTCTTCTTTTCCGTTTAAATAACCTCTATCATCACCTTGTCTTTGGTTGGTAAGATTTTTACGCGTAAATTCAAAAGGTACATTTAGGAAGATATTTAATTCTGGTTCTGGAATTTTATAATAGTTATACTCAAGATCTTTAATCCATTCGCTTAGTTTTTCCTTTTCAGCACTATCCTTTAATTTAGCACATTGAAATGCAATGTTCGAGTAAACATATCTGTCAACAATAACAAGTTTATCCTCTTTTAGCCACTGAACAATTTTATCTTTTGCATCATTTCTGTCACCTGCATAAATCAGAGAAATAAGATAAGGATTAACCGTGTTAATATCACCTAATTCACCACGCAAGAAACGAGAAACTAAATCGCCGAAAATTCTTGAATCGGTTCTTGGAAAATGCAGATATTCATAATTTATTTTATGATCTTCCAGATATTTTCTTAACATTTTAAGCTGCGTCGACTTCCCTGATCCATCCAATCCTTCAATAACAATAAATTTCATAAAAAAATACCTGTTTTTAAATTAGCAATAATTTTTAATTCTGATTAAACTTTTGTAAATCGTTCTATCTTCAATTTTATTACATTTGTATAGCAATAAATATTACTTTAAATGGAGCCTAAAGATACATTTTTTTCAAGAAAATTAAATATCAATTGTAAAGGAGATTTAATTGATTTGAGCGAACCAAAAATAATGGGAATATTGAATATTACTCAGGATTCTTTTTATGATGGTGGTAAGTATTCTTCAAGTGAAGAAATTCTGGCTCAGGTTACAAAAATGAATAATGAAGGTGCTGATATAATTGATATTGGTGCTTATTCATCAAGACCTGGTGCTAAGGATCTTTCTGTAAAGGAAGAGATAAAAAGATTAACTTCCATTTTGGATATTATTCGTAATAAATTTCCAGATTTGATTCTATCTGTGGATACATTTAGGTCGGAAGTTGCTAAAGAAGTTGTAAATAGTTTTAATGTTGATATTATTAATGATATTTCAGCGGGCGAACTTGACCCAAACATGTTTGAGCTTATTGCAGATTTTAATATACCTTACATAATGATGCATATGAAAGGTTCTCCGCAAAATATGCAAGAAGATCCTGAGTATGAGAATGTTACAAAATCCGTAATGACTTATTTTGAAGAGAAAATTAATAAGCTTAAGTTGTTAGGAGTAAAGGATGTAATTATTGATCCCGGATTTGGATTTGGAAAAACAATAGATCATAATTATCAGTTATTAAATCATTTGAATGATTTTCGAATGTTTGAACTTCCAATATTAGTTGGAGTTTCTCGAAAGTCAATGGTATATAAAGTACTTGATTTATCTGCTGAAGAAGCTTTAAACGGAACATCGGCGTTAAATACAATTGCTATAATGAACGGAGCAAATATTTTAAGAGTTCACGATGTGAAAGAAGCAAAAGAAACTATAAAACTTACAAGCAAGTTGTTAAGTGCAAAAGCAGATAATTGGCGCGATTGATATAAATTTTATTACATTTGTTAAAACAAGGTCTTTAAATCCTTTTTATTGTTATGATAACTGCCTTTATTACTGTTCGTTTTCTCGATATTCTTGATATACTCTTAGTAGCATTTCTTTTGTACCAGATTTATAATTTAATACGAGGTACAACAGCTATAAATATTTTCATCGGAATTTTTACCTTATACCTTCTATGGTTATTGGTAAAAGCCCTAAACATGGATTTGCTGAGTAGTATTTTAGGGCAAGTTATTGGAGTTGGAGTAATTGCACTTATTATAGTATTTCAGCAGGAAATAAGACGATTTTTATTAATCATTAGTACACGATATATTACAAAGAAACGGTTTTCGTTTGAAAAAATTTTCTCGTTTGGTGAGCAAAATGAAGAAACTGTCAATGTTGATTCAATAGTTAATGCATGTTCTAATATGTCTGCTTTTAAAACAGGCGCACTTATAGCCATATCTAAAAAATCCGATTTGTTAAGCTTTATAAGAACAGGTGATGTATTGAATGCTGATACTTCAAGTAGGCTTCTTGAAAGTATATTCTTCAAGAACAGTCCTTTACATGATGGAGCTGTAATTATTAAAAAGGATAAAATAGCTGCAGCACGATGCGTATTGCCTATTACTGAAAGAATTGACTTACCACCTCAATATGGAATGCGACACAGAGCTGCTCTTGGTATTTCGGAAAAAACAGATGCTATTGTTGTTCTTGTTTCTGAGGAAACTGGAGCTATCTCTTTTGCCAAACAGGATACAATAGAAACGAATATTGGTCCAAATCGATTAAGGCAAATTCTTGAAAAAGAATTAATGATCGAAAAAATGTAAGTAAGATATGAGATTCAAAGAAATATTAGAATTTTCATTAATAAATACCAAGAACTTGCATATAACGGTATATAGCATTTTAATGGTTTTTCTAATATTTATTATTGCTGAAATCTTAATTTGGACATTACGTAGAATATTCAAAAAACGAATCTATCCAAAACCCAATATTGATATTGGAAAAAGCCATACTATTTTTCAGTTGCTTAAATACTTTATTTGGATAACTACAATACTACTAATCTTACAAACTATTGGAATTAAAATAACTTTTCTTTTAGCAGGATCTGCAGCTTTGCTTGTTGGTCTGGGACTGGGTTTGCAAGAAATATTTAGAGATATTGTTTCAGGGTTGATAGTGCTTTTCGAAAGAAATATGAAAATTAATGATGTAGTAGAAGTGGATGAGGATATTGGGAAGGTAAAAGAAATAGGCTTTCGAACCACAAAAATTGAAACTCGCGACAACATTATTCATATAATACCAAACTCAAAATTTATTACGGGCAAAGTTGTGAATTGGAGTCATATACAGAAATTAACTCGATTTAATGTTGATGTTGGTGTGGCATATGGTTCCGATGTTAGATTGGTTGAAAATGTATTACACGATTGTGCTATAAGTCACAAGAAAGTAGCAAAAAAACCTGATCCCTTTGTTCGATTTAATAATTTTGGGAATTCTTCATTAGATTTTCAGATATTTTTCTGGACAGATGATTCTTTCTATGTTGAAAATATAAAGAGTGACTTACGTTTCGAGATTGATAAAAAGTTTCGTGAGAATAAAATTCAGATTCCTTTCCCTCAAAGAGATGTGCATATTATTTCTAAGTAGGTTTTAGCTAACTTTTTGCTCCCTATTTTTCTTCTTTAATTTAGGAAGATTCGCTTTTTTCTCTTCTTTTCGCAGCAGTCGTTCAATATTTTTTTGATGCGTAAATAACATTAGCACCGCCATTATTAATGAGAAGATAACTAAAGTAGGAGTTGTTTCTTTAAAAATTACAATTATCAATACTGGAAATGATAATCCCGAAATCATTGATGCTAAAGAAACATATCTAAATGCGATTAATGTTACGAAAAATACACCAGCCATAATTAAAGTAGGATAAAAACTAATAGCACAAATAACTCCGAATAAAGTGGCAACACCTTTTCCACCTTTAAATCCAACATAAACAGGAAAAATATGACCTATCATTGCGGCTATTCCTAAAAGAAGCTGAATATTAATATAATCGCCGCTATGAGGAATGTAATAATTCGTAAAATGTATAAGATTTACAGCTAAAAATCCTTTTAGTATATCAACAATAAAAACAACAATTCCTGCTTTTACTCCTAAAACCCTGAAGGTATTTGTAGCTCCTGCATTACCGCTTCCGTAATCCCGGATATCAATCTTGTAAAACGATCTGCTTATCCAAACCGAAGTTGGAATTGCACCTAAGAAGTAAGCTACGATTATAATAGCAATATTTACTACAATATGCATATATTTAAATTTTCAAAGACATGCAAAATAACAAATAATTTAATAAGCATCAAAGTTATTGGCATTTGCTCTTAATATAGCTAATAAAGAAAACCTTCTTTACTTTTTATGATAAAGAAGGTTAGAGTATTATTTAAATTCTAAATTTTTTATTTCAGAACTGATATTTTGAAATATTAAGTGAAAATTATTTTCCGGGACACATATTTCGTACTTCGTCTTTAATGTTTTTATCACCATATGCTTCATCAAAAGCAGCGCTAAATTTATTTGCTAATCGAGAAGCTGTTAAATTATAATCTTCTTTTTCAATCCACATACTTGCTGGAGTTAAGATCTTATTTGGTATTCCTGGGCAAGTTTTAGGAACATTTAAATGAAATAATTCATCATAAGTATATTCAACATTCTCTAAATCACCGTTTAGTGCAGCATTAACCATGGCGCGTGTTAATTTAAGATCAATTCTTTTTCCAACACCGTAAACTCCACCAAACCAACCAGTATTAACCAAGTATACTTTTGTGTTAAATTGTTGCATTTTATCTCCCAACATGGTTGCATAAAATTCGGGATTTAAAGGCATAAACGGTTGCCCAAAGAATCGGGAAAATGTAGCTTGTGGCTCTGTAATTCCGGTTTCGGTTCCAGCAAGCTTACTTGTATAACCCATTAAAAACCAAAGTCTTGCTTGGTTGGGATCAAGTTTTGAAATTGGAGGTAAAACGCCGTAAGCATCTGCTGTTAAAAATAATATTGTTGTTGGATGACCTGAAGTTGATTCTTCTTTTATATTCTTAAGAAACTTTAAGGGGTAAGATGCTCTTGAATTTTCAGTAATCCTATTATCGCTGAAATCAAATTCTCCAGTTGGATAAACCATTGCATTTTCAATAATTGCTCCATGCTTTAAGGGATCGTCTTTATGCATAATTGCATCATAAATCTCTGGCTCTTTGTCAGGATTAATGTCAATCATTTTTGCATAACATCCATTTTCAAAATTTGCAATTCCATCAGCACTCCATCCGTGTTCATCATCGCCCAAAAGAGATCTTTCAGGATCTGCCGAAAGAGTTGTTTTTCCGGTTCCTGATAAACCTAATAATAAAGCTGAATTTCCATCTTTATCTTCATTTGCAGAACAATGCAAAGGTAAAACTCCACCAAAAGGAAGATAGTAATTCATTACTGTAAACATCAATTTTTTTACACTTCCTAAGTATGCAGAGCCTACAATAACTCCTAATCTTCTGTCCAAGTCCATTATTACGGCAATATCAGATGTATCACCATTAGGAAGAATTCGTAACAGACTTTTATATTTTAAACTATTTAGTTTATCAAAAGGGACGGTAAGTAATTGAAAACCACGTTCGAAAAATACACTTTTCTTAATGTCTTTAGGAACGGTTCTGAACATATTATCAGTGAAGAGAGATGTCAGAGCCTGACTGGTAATAGTTCTTACAGGTAATGCATACTTAGAATCAGCACCAATTACTCTGTCAGTTAAATAAATATTATCCTTTTTATACAAATAATCCAAGGCATCAGAAAAAATCATATCAAATATGTCTTCCTTGATTGGAATATTATTAGGAGAGGTCCAGTCGATATTTTTTTCACTTGTATCTCTTTTAACAATGTAAGTGTCTTTTGGTCGACGACCTGTCGATTCCGGTGCAGTCCAGGTAGCTAATGCTCCGTTTTTCGAAGCCATTGCTTCTCTGTTATCCAAAACATGTTTAATTAAATCTTTACGATCTAAATTTATAAGCACACTTTTGTGACCTTCAATAATGTCTATTATTGACTGATTAAATGAGGATTCCAGTATTGTATTATCCATATCTTCAATTGATCTTTTTATTAAACTGCAAAGTTATAAAAATAATCATATTTAATCTATACAGATATTTCATTTATTAGCCTTAAAAGCAAAAAAAAAGCCATCCGTTAAGATGGCTTTAATTAATAGAATACTTTTTATCTTAAATTTGCTTGTGCAGCAGCTAATCTTGCGATTGGCACTCTAAAAGGAGAACAAGAAACATAATCCAGTCCTGTTCTGTGACAAAATTCAACTGAGGTTGGTTCACCACCGTGTTCACCACAAATACCAACTTTTAAATTAGGATTTGTATCTCTACCTTTTTGTGTTGCCATTTCAACTAATTGACCAACACCTACTTGGTCTAATTGTTGGAAAGGATCATTCTTTAAAAGACCTTTTTTAATATAGATAGGTAAGAATTTACCAGCATCATCACGAGAATAACCGAAAGTCATCTGTGTAAGGTCATTTGTTCCGAATGAGAAGAATTCAGCATATTCTGCAACTTCGTTTGCAGTTAATGCAGCACGAGGAATTTCAATCATTGTACCAACCATGTAGTCAACTTTTGTTCCTCTTTCAGCAAAGACTTTCTCTGCAGTTGCACGAATAATATCTTCCTGCATTTTGTATTCTTGAACTGTTCCAATAAGTGGAACCATAATTTCTGGCTTAGGATTTAGTCCTTTAGCTTTTAAATCACAAGTAGCTTCGATAATTGCACGAGCTTGCATTTCTGTAATTTCTGGATATGTATTTCCTAAACGACATCCACGGTGTCCTAACATTGGGTTAAATTCGTGTAAAGATTCAACTTTAGCTTTTACTACATCAACAGAAACTCCTAATTTTTCAGCCATTTCTTTTTGAGATTCAGCATCGTTTGGAGTAAATTCATGTAAAGGTGGATCAAGTAAACGAATTGTAACACCAAATCCGTCCATTGCTTCTAAAATACCTGTGAAATCTTCACGTTGGATAGGAAGTAATTTTGCAAGAGCATCTTCACGACCTTTTAGATCTTCAGCAAGAATCATTTCACGGATAGCCCAGATACGATCACCTTCGAAGAACATGTGTTCTGTACGACAAAGACCAATACCTTTAGCACCAAATTCACGTGCTGTTTTAGCGTCAGCAGGAGAATCAGCATTAGTTCTAACATACATCTTAGTGTTCTTTTCAGCAAGATCCATCATTTTACCAAAATCTCCATCAAGTGTAGGAGTAATAGTAGCAACTTTACCTTCGTAAACTTCACCTGTTGATCCATTAAGAGAAATGAAATCACCTTTTTTATATTCAATACCGTTAATTTTCATTGCAGTGTGAGAAACTGAAATTCCAGCAGCAGAAGAAACACAACATTTACCCATTCCACGAGCAACAACAGCAGCGTGAGAAGTCATACCACCACGTTCAGTTAAAATACCTTCAGCAGCATACATTCCTTTTAAATCTTCTGGAGAAGTCTCACGACGAACAAGAATTACTTTCTCACCATTTTCAGCTTCAACTTCAGCATCGTGAGCAGAGAAAACAATT
>DAOWGM010000063.1 GCA_030637515.1 Bacteroidales bacterium | reverse complement strand
GTTCAAAATCATTTGCTTTAAATCCTAAACCTAATAAGGTTTGTTCAATATTCGCTTCAATTGCCCCTCCACCAAGAATATGGTATCGATCGCCTGCATCAGATAATTTATGAATTAATTTTAAATACTCGGGTGACTCATAATCTGTTCTATCGGCTAGTTCTATATTTATTTTTTTTATCTCTTCGTCTAATTTAAGAACTTCAGAAAAAGCCTCTCGTGCCTCATCAAATACAGTCCGACTATCCTTGCAAACCATATTTTGGGGTAAATATCCCAAACTAATATCTGAAGGAATTGTAACAGTTCCCTTGCTTGCAGGCTGAATACCCATAAAAACTTTTAGTAATGTAGATTTTCCTGCACCGTTTTTCCCAACAAGGCCTATTCTATCTTTAGGATTAACTAAAAAAGAAACATTATTAAATAATTGAAAGCCGCCAAATTCTATAGTTAACTGATTAACCGAAATCATATAAAAATTAATTTCCGCAAAGATAAAATAATCTACATAATTATTGATCACCTAACTTATTCATTAAAAAAATATCAACAATAAGGTTTTGTAATAACGGAAGAAAACTACAGCAACTACGCAGCTTTATAATTTATTTATACTCATTATCTACCATAATATCATTGCTACGCAATTATTTTGATTACTGATTAACTACAAACTATTTACTGATTTACCAATTTACTATTTTACTATTAAACCAATTAACCATTAAACTTTAATTATATATTTGCAGAAAAAAATAAATCGTGGGTAGAAAAAGAAGATCATTGCCGTCAATTGAGAATGTTGAGATTTTAAATGTAGCAGCCGAAGGAAAAGCTATTGCTAAAATTGATAATCAAATAATTTTTATTACAGGCGTTGTGCCCGGAGATATTGTTGATATTCAGGTTATAAAAAAGAGAAAGAGTTTTATGGAAGCTATTCCTGTTAAATTTCATAAATACTCTGATATTAGAATTGATGCCCCTTGCGAGCATTTTGGAGTTTGCGGTGGCTGTAAATGGCAAAATTTACCCTACGAAGAACAATTAAAATACAAACACCAGCAAGTAATTGACAATTTGGAAAGAATTGCAAAAGTTGATTTACCAAAGATTGATTATATACTTCCATCAGAAAAAACTACTTTTTACAGAAATAAACTGGAATATACTTTTTCGAATAAACGTTGGTTAACAAAAGATGAGATTGATACTAAGGATGAACTAGACAGGAATAATGCCCTTGGATTTCATGTACCCAAAGTTTGGGATAAAGTTGTTGATATAAATAAATGTTTTTTACAAAGCGATCCATCAAATGCAATTCGGCTTGAATTTAAAAAATATGCCGACGATCATAATCTTTCTTACTTTGATTTAAGAAAACAGGAAGGATTTCTTCGAAACTTAATTATAAGAACATCAACTACAAAAGAAGTGATGGTTATTCCTGTATTTTTTTACAATGATGAAGATGAAATAAACTCAATTCTAAATCATATTGCAGAAAAATTTCCCGAGATAACTTCTTTAATGTACATTGTAAACTCAAAAGGGAATGATTCCATTACTGATCAGAAAGTAATTCCTTTTAAAGGTAACAACTTCCTATTTGAACAAATGGAAGATTTAAAATTTAAAATTGGTCCTAAATCTTTTTACCAAACAAATTCGGAGCAAGCTTATAGATTATATTCTATAACAAGAGAGTTTGCCAATTTAACAGGAGATGAAGTTGTTTATGATCTTTATACAGGAATCGGAACCATTGCAAACTTTGTAGCCAAAAAGGCAAAAAAAGTAATTGGTATTGAATATGTTCCCGAAGCAATTGAAGATGCTAAGGTTAATTCTGAAATAAACAATATTACAAACACTGATTTTTTTGCCGGTGATATGAAAGACTTATTAAATTCCTCTTTCGTAGAAACACATTGTAAACCCGATGTTATTATAACTGATCCACGAATATCATGAATGCATAAAGATGTTTTTGAAACAATTTTATAATCAAATGCTCAAAAAATTGTATATGTAAGATGTAATCCGCCTTCAC
>DAOWGM010000066.1 GCA_030637515.1 Bacteroidales bacterium | reverse complement strand
TTTGAACAAATTGCTGTTGAAACTCACCATATAGTTCTCTATTTTTTTCAGAGTATATTTCGGTTGTTTTTACTAATCCCTTATCAACGGCATCAAAAGCATCTAATACTTCTGCTGACACATTTAATGCTAACATAGCTGTTAACACTAAATACATCATACCAATCATTTTCTGCCTGGGTGATTCTTTTCCGTGACCCATAACTAATTATTTTCTTAACAACTACTTGTTAGTTATATTCATTGCTGACAACATATTACCATATACATTATTTAATGCAGCCAGATTATTATTCAATTTTGCTATTTCTTCTCTATAAACATTTGTTTCATCAACAGAGCCTTTTAGATTATTCATTATTACGTCTAACTCTCCAAATAAAGTTTTAGATGTTTTCAAATGATCATCAGTACTTTGCATCTGCAATTCATATACTGAATTTAAGGCAGATAAATTCTTATTAAGTGTTTCCAGTTTTTCGTTATAAGACTGGCTACCATTTGAAATTGTTTCAATATTAACTTGAATTTTTTCTTCAAGTCCTTTATAATTATTTAAAAAACTATCGCTTGCCTTTGCAAATTGCTCTGCCACATTTTGACCAGATTCATCAAGCATTTCTGATGACTTTTTGTATGAATCGACTAAACCCTCAACAGAACTACTTAGTTGTTGTGCTGATTGTCCGTATGTTTCAGTCATTGACGAAACCGATTCTGAAGCTGCCTGAATATTATCAACAAATTGATTTGTTGCTTGAGCTGCATCAGCTACATTCATTAAGTTTTCTGTGGTTTGATTTAAATTTTTTAATCCTTTTCCAAGTTTAGCAAATACATCAGGAGTAATTTCTGCATTTTCTAGCATTTGATCTAGTTTTCCAAATCCTCCTCCTGAAGAACTCTTTTCGGTATGCGCATGAGGAGTAAATTCCTCATCGTCACCAATGCCTGCCAACTCAGGATAAACCAATGTCCAATCTACTTCCTCGTGCATAGGTTCAAACGCTGAGAAAAAGAAGATAACAACCTCAGTTCCCATTCCAACAATTAACATCTCGGTGGCAAATGGCCAGTGATTAATTTTAAATAATGCTCCCAATATAACAACAGCAGCACCCCAGCCATATAATTTGGCCATAAAATTTTTCCACTTTGAACCTTGTACTAATTCTGTAATATTAATCATAACACAAAACTTTTAAAGTTTTACTTTTTTATTTTTTAATCTCCTAAATAAGAACGAACACATCTGAATCCAATATAAGACTTTGCAGAATCTTGAAACTCGTATGTTCTTGTTCCATTCTGTAAGTAATATCCTATATCTTTCCAAGATCCACCTCTCAGAACTTTACGTTTCATTGATGGAGGATCATCAGGTAATGCTTCATATCTGTAATCGGGGTTCATATCATGCATAAAGCTATATGCTGATTCATCAAATGCATTTGCGGTCCATTCTGATACATTTCCTGACATGTCGAATAAACCATATTCATTTGGAGAATAACTACCAACCGTAACCGGTATCATACTACCATCATCTACATAATTCCCTCTTAAAGGCTTAAAGTTTGCAAGAAAACATCCTTCCTTATTTCTGGTATACATACCTCCCCAAGGATACATTGAAAGGTCAAGATCACCTCTGGCAGCATACTCCCATTCTGTTTCAGAAGGTAAACGAAAATCTTGAACCATTCCTTCTCCAGAACTACGAAGGAAATTATTTAAATATTGTGTTCTCCATACCGTAAATGCTCTTGCCTGTTTCCACGTAACACCAACGACAGGGTAGTTATCATAAGAAGGGTGCCAAAAATACATATTAGTATATGGCTCATTGAATGAATAAGTAAAATCACTTATCCAACAAAGAGTATCAGGGTAAACGTTTATTACATCTCTTAAAACAAATGCAGATCTGTCTTCTACATCCATTCTTTCTCCTTGCGCATTTACAGCAGAACCAGTATATTCCTTAGTGTCAAAATTATATCTATTTGATTTTAATGCAGCTTGTTGCATATCTACTCGGTAATATTCAAACATAAGCTTTCTTGTATCAATTTCTTTCTTGCGATAGAAACGCTCATGTTCAGCATAATACATTTCGTTAAGTATTTCAGCTTGTTCTTCGTCCATAAAATCAATTTCAATATCCCAATTCAAAATTGGTGGTTCAATTGGATTGCCAAACTGATCTTCTGCAATTAAAAAATCTTCTATTTGCTCACCCAGTTTTCTACGCATGATTGAATCTCGAACATAAAATACAAACTGTCTATATTCATTATTGGTTATTTCTGTAGCATCCATCCAAAAAGCATCCACAGATACTGTTCTAGCATATGCTGTCATAGCCCAGGCAACATCCTGATCACTTGGCCCCATATTGAAGCTTCCCATGGGAACCAACACCATTCCATATGGTGTAGATTCAAACCATCCTTGCCTTCCCTGGACACCGGTTAATTCACCGGCATTGTATTTACTACAACCAAAAGAAACTGCCAATAGTATAACTACAAGTAATTTTTTCATAATATTTCAAATATTTATTTTGCAAAATAACAATAATTCTTCAATTTTTTATTATTAAATCCTATAAAAATCTTATACTCTTATACTTTTCTGGGGTTTTATCTTTTTTTACATCTAAACAAAAGCCCATCATTATTTCGTGTGTTCCATTATTATACCCTACTAAATCGGAAACAACAAAGTCGTAAGCATAACTTACTTTCACCCATTTAAACAGTTCAATACCAAAAATACCAGTAATTGCATTATCCGTTCTTAAAGAAACGCCACCCCATATCTTTTTATTGTATGCAATTAAGGCATTAACTGCTAACTGTGAATTCGTACCGTCGGACTGAACAAATACTGAAGGTTTAAATTCAAGCAGTGGATTTGCAAATGGTAAGTTATATCCTGCCGTAATATAATAATTTCTCTTTAATACGTTTGTTGCTGTTGTTGTTCCTGCTTCATTACTGTTAAACTCAAATTCTGAATCCAATAAATGTGTTGAAGAAATCCCTAGATATAAATCTTGTGTTTTATAATATAATCCAAAGCCAAAATCTAGAAAGTTAATATCGTTACTTCCATCAATTGGTATAGCTGGATCATCGTTCGCAATAACATCCGGAGTAACCCATCCACCACCTCCAACATCAATTGCAGAACTTGCAACACCCCATTTTACTCCAATTCCTAACTTCCCCTTTCCTATGGTTTGTTTGTATGCTAAAGAAAGATTGATCTTAAAATTTTTGTCAAAACCAAGCTCGTCATTTTCTAACGATAGACCTAATCCTATTCTATTCTTAATTGCTGCATCAACATTAAAGACTGTAACTCTTGGAGCCCCCTCTAAACCTGACCATTGTGTTCTGTTAAGCGCATAAGCACAAATTTTATCTTCGCTACCGGCATATCCAGGATTAATAAGCAACTGAGTAAACATAGTTTGGCTAAATTGAGAATCTTGTGCTTTTGATATAGCAGATACCATTAATAATACAAGAAGAAAGAAAATTTGTTTTTTCATATTAATCAAATAGCGTATTCCTCAATTATAATAAAGATTACCAAAAGTAAAATAAACAAAAATAAAATTCCTATACAAATTTTATCAGAATTTAAATGCTAACAATAGTCGATTAAACACTTCATTTATACTGTTGATAAAAAATAAAGTTACTATTGAAGTTGATTTTCTATAAATTATTCTCTGAAATGTACTACAATTAATTGATCTTTTGAAAGAATTTAAGCCATCTTTCCGGAACATCTCCATTACTGGCAAGGATATAATCATCGTTAGTACATGAAATTAGGATATGATTATTGAAGTCTGAGTTAAAAGATGGCACTTCTACCCACCAGCGTTCTGTTTTCTCACTTTTATAAAACACTAACTTTTGTTCGAAAGAATACGGGTTTACTATATATTTTTTATAATCCTGTTCGTTTTCTAAAGGATATTCAACGATTCTATTTATATAACCCTCAATGAAATACCATAATATTTGAGCAATAAGATGAGCTGTCTGGTTGTTAATATCTGATTTATAGCAATAATCATAAATCCCGAAAGAAGACAATTTTGAACTCATTCCTGCATATTTTGCCATCTGACAAATTTCTTCTCCATACAATCCGTTTGGTGAAGGATTAATCTGTCCAAATGCTTCTGATTGGCGAACTGCTGAAATATTGACGCCGATTAAATCTGCGTCTCTAAATATTGGCTCTGTATCTTTAATTTTAGATCGTATGTTTCCTAATCTATATATGAAATGTAATTGATCTGAAAGATATTTTGAAATCCCTGCATTAACAAAGTGCGATTGATAACCAAGGTTTGTAAAAGAAAATAAAGATTCGTTTTCTTCTACAATAATTTTCCATAATGCTGATTTATAGTCTTCGTTCCGATCTTCAGAAAGACCAATTTTACTGTCGACTGAAACAAAATTGATTTTTTTATCAAGCTTACTATATGCTATATAATTTGGATAAATAATATCTTCAGAACCGCCTATTATTAAAGGAATAATATTTAAGCTAATTAATTCTATGATTACATCTCTTAGTGCAATTTTGTTGTCATTTGCAGTTTTTCCTTTTTTCAAATTTCCGAGATCATAAATCTTTACTTTTTTATTAAATCCGGAAAGACTGTAAAGATATTCTCGAATTTTTTCTAAGCCATTAATAGATTTGGGAGCCTTATCAGGATGATTATCTGAAATGCCAATTATTGCAAGATTATAGTTTTCTATATTGTTTATCTTATGGTCACCTGAATTAATTACGACAGAAGAGAATAATTGATCCTTAACATTTATATAGTTTTTGAAATCAATTTTGAAATTAATCGGATCGAAATAATCATTTAAATTCATTCTCTTCCAAGTATTTAATAAACAGTGATTCTATTTTTTAGCTTTCCCTTTTTTTGTTACTGCTTTTTTAGCATTTGTTTTTTTAGTAGCAGTCTTCTTGGCATTACCTTTTTTTGTTTTTGTACTACCCCCTTTTTTACTATCTGCTTTTATAATTTCCATACAATTATCAAGCGTTAGCTTTTCTGCATCAACACCTTTCGGTAATCTAAAATTTTTCTTTTTATAAGCAATATAGGGACCCCAGCGTCCATTTAAAATCTGAAGTTCTGGCTCTTCCTCAAATATTTTTATTGTATTTAAACGATCTTTTTCTCTTTTTTCTTCGATAAGCTCAATGGCTCTATCAAGTTCAATTTTATAAGGATTGTCTTCCTTTTTTAATGAAATAAATTTTGAGTCGTGTCTTACATATGGACCAAATCGACCAATAGAAACAACAACTTTTTTGTTTTCATATTCACCTAAATCTCTTGGTAGTTTAAAAAGCTCAAGTGCTTCTTCTAAGGTAATTGTCTCAAGACGCTGACCTCTTTGCAATGAAGCAAATTTTGGTTTTTCTTCATCATCTTTTGAACCAATCTGAACCATTGCTCCATAAGGACCAATTTTTGCGGTTATAGGCTTACCTGTTTCAGGATCATCTCCAAGCACTCTTTCTCCCACACTTTTTCCTGAAGTTTCAAGTGTTGTTTCAACAGTTTTGTGAAATGGCTTATAAAACTTATCGATCATCTTAGTCCAGATCATATCACCATTTGCAATCTCGTCAAAATCTTCTTCAACAGATGCTGTAAAATTATAATTTACAATTTCGTTAAAATGATCAGATAGGAAATCATTCACAACTATTCCTATATCATTAGGAAATAATTTATTTTTTTCTGCTCCTGTAATTTCCTTTTTAACACTGTCTTTTATTTGATTATTAGATAAAACATAGGAAAGGTATTTTCTTTCATTTCCTGGTCGTTCTTCTTTTACTACATAACCCCTATTCTGAATTGTTGAGATAGTTGGAGCGTATGTAGACGGACGTCCTATACCTAATTCTTCTAGTTTTTTAACTAAACTTGCTTCAGTGTATCTTGGAGGATGATGGGTAAATCGTTCAATTGCTTGTATTGAATCATACTCAAGCTCTTCTCCTTTGCTTACGGCAGGTAAAAGACCTTTCATTTCTTCATCTATCTCATCATCAGTTGATTCAATGTACACTTTTAGAAAACCATCGAATTTAAGTACTTCTCCAACCGCAACAAATTTATGATCATCATTTGAAACACTAATATCAATTGTTGTTCTCTCTAATTTAGCATCACTCATTTGAGATGCAACAGTTCTTTTCCAGATTAAATCATACAATCTTTTTTCTCTGTCTGTGCCAGATACATCCTGATTTTCAATAGAAGTTGGTCTTATAGCTTCGTGAGCCTCCTGAGCACCTTTTGATTTTGTTTTAAAAGCTCTTGTATGAAAATATTTTTCACCAAATTCATTTAAAATTACATTCTTTGCCGACTCAATAGCTGTTCCAGATAAGTTTACAGAGTCTGTTCTCATATATGTAATCTTACCAGATTCGTATAACTTTTGAGCTATTGCCATTGTTTGCCCAACTGAAAATCCAAGTTTTCTGCTCGCCTCTTGCTGCAATGTAGATGTTGTAAAGGGCGCTGATGGCGATTTCCTCCCTGGTTTCTTAAGAACATTATTTATCTCGAAATTTGCATTTTTACATTTTTCAAGTAATTCTATTGTTCTTTCTGATGTTTTAACTTTTTCTTTTAAATCCGCTTTTAATTCTTCGTTGTTGGCAGTTTTAAAAAGTCCTGTAATTTTGAAGAAAGATTCACTTTTAAAATTCATTATCTCCCTTTCTCTATCCACGAGAAGCTTAACAGCTACAGACTGTACTCTTCCAGCCGATAATGAAGGTTTTACTTTTTTCCATAATACCGGGGATAATTCAAAACCAACTAATCTGTCTAATATCCTCCTTGCTTGTTGGGCATTAACCAAATTTTCATCAATTAATCGTGGATTTTTTATTGCATTTTGAATTGCTTCTTTTGTTATCTCATGAAATACAATTCTTTTTGTTTTTTTAATATCAAGTTCTAAAACCTTCATTAAGTGCCATGCAATAGCCTCTCCCTCTCGATCTTCATCGGAAGCTAACCACACAATCTTTGATTCTTTAGCCGCTTTCTTTAATTCCTTAACAACATTTTTTTTATCATCTGGAATAATATATTGGGGCTCATAATTCTTTTCAATCTCTATTCCGAGGTTCTTTTTTGCAAGATCACGGATATGCCCGAAGCTTGATAACACCTGAAAATCTTTCCCTAAAAACTTCTCAATTGTCTTTGCTTTTGCCGGTGACTCTACTATAACTAAGTTCTCAATCATGAATTATCTAATTTTGAAGCATTTCTAAAACGACACAAAACTAATTAAAATAGTATTTCAAGTTCAATATTTTGAATTAAATATTATTTATTAATTTTACAACCGGTCGAAAAATGACAATATGAACAAAATAAAGTTTACAACAAAATTTTACATACGATTGTTCTGGGTACTGGTTTCAATACCTATAATTGCAATTGTTACAATCTTCACATTAATCTCTCTGGAAAAGCTAGGAGAAATGCCAACTTTTAAGGATTTGGAGAATCCTGAAAACAATCTAGCTTCAGAAATATATTCAGATGATAATGTTTTAATTGGCAATGTTTTCTGGGATAATCGTTCATATGCAAGTTATGATGAACTTCCTGAAAATTTAATTAATGCATTAATTGCAACTGAGGATGTTCGTTTTCATAATCATTCTGGAATAGATGCACGAGGTCTTGGAAGAGTAATAGTATATTCCGTTTTACTAAACAATAGTTCGGCCGGTGGGGGGAGCACTATTACCCAACAGCTTGCTAAGAATCTTTTTCCCAGAGATACGACTAAATTTCGATCATCAATAGGTAGAAAGGCGCATTTGGGAGTTGCAAAATTCAAAGAATGGGTAACTGCAGTAAAACTTGAGCGAAATTATACAAAAGATGAAATTATTCTGATGTATTTAAATACAGTTCCATTTGGAGGAATTACATATGGAATAAAATCTGCTACAAAAACATATTTTAATAAAACCACAGATTCCTTAAAAGTAGAAGAGTCGGCTCTATTAATTGGTTTATTAAAAGCTCCAACTTATTATAGCCCTGTTAGAAATCCTGAAAGATCTCGTTTAAGAAGAAATGTTGTTTTAAACCAGATGAATAAATATAACTATATTACTAATGAGGATTTTGACTCATTAAGTGTATTACCTATTGAATTAACATATAAAATTCAAGATCACAATGTTGGATTAGCAACATATTTTAGAGAATATTTACGTTTGACATTAAACAAATCAAAGCCAAATAGAAGAAATTATTATTCCTCAAGAGATTTTCGAATTGATTCAGTTGAATGGTTAACTAATCCGGTTTATGGTTGGTGTAAAAAGAATAAAAAACCTGACGGATCTAATTACGATCTATATCGGGATGGTTTAAAAATATATACTACGATAGATTCACGAATGCAAAAATATGCTGAAGAAGCTCTTGTGGAGCACTTGAAATATGAATTACAGGATGATTTTAACGAAGAACAGACAAACAATCCGAATGCTCCTTATTATGAAGAGTTGTCCGGGGAGGAACTAAAAGACATTATTGATCTTGCTATTAGGAGAACTGAGCGTTACAGAAGATTAAGAAGAAGAGGAGCCGAAGCAGACTCAATTAGGGCGATTTTTAATACACCTGTTAATATGACCGTTTTTTCATGGAATGGTGAAATAGATACAACTTTAACGCCCTTAGATTCATTGATTTATTACAAGAACTTTCTTCGTGCTGGATTTATTTCATTAGATCCACATAACGGTTATGTTAAAGCTTATGTTGGTGGACCAGACTTTAAGCATTTCAAATATGATTATGTAACACAAGGGAAAAGACAAGTTGGCTCAACAATAAAGCCTTTTCTGTATACACTTGCTATGCAAGAAGGATATTCGCCTTGCCATAAAGTACCTAATGTGCCAAGCACTTTTATATTAAATGATACAACTTGGACTCCAAAAAATTCAGGACCTTCAAGCATGGATGGTCATATGGTAACTTTAAAATGGGGTCTTTCGAATTCTGTAAATTGGATTTCTGCATGGTTAATAAAACAGTTTAATCCTGTTTCGGTAATTGATGTTATGCGTAAAATGGGAGTAAAAAGTAGAATTGCAGCAGTACCTTCTATTTTTCTTGGTACTTCTGATATTAAATTAAGTGAAATGACAAGTGCTTATTCTACATTTTCAAATAAAGGAGTTCATTCAAAACCTCTTTTTGTTACGCGCATTGAAGATAAAAATGGGAATATTCTGGCCACTTTTACCTCTGAAAAGAACGAAGCCATAAGTGAAGAAACGGCATATTTAATGACCAATCTGCTTCGAAGTGTAGTTCGTGCAGGAACAGGGGGAAGAGTAAGACGGATATACGAATTATATAACGAAATTGGTGGAAAAACAGGGACAACTCAGAATAACTCTGATGGATGGTTTATGGGTGTAACTCCAAATCTGGTTTCTGGTGTTTGGGTTGGAGGAGAAGACAGAAGCATTCACTTTAAAGGAACCAGACTTGGTGGAGGACATAATATGGCATTACCAATCTTTGGACTTTATATGCAAAAGGTATACAATGATTCAACCCTTAATTTTTCTAAAGAAGCCAAATTTGAAAAACCTCTAAACTATAACATTGAAACAGATTGTGACAAACATTCTGAAGAACAGATAGAAATAGATAATTTTGGAGATGAATTCTTTTAATAAAAACTAATATCTGGAATTGAATTAATTAACTTTTTAGTATACTCAGAGGCAGGTGAACGATATAATTCATCTGCCTTATTTATTTCAACTAATTGCCCATCTTTCATAACCATTATTCTATCAGACATATATTTTACTACAGCTAAGTCGTGCGAAATAAAGATAAAGGTTAATAGATACTCCTTCTTTAAATCATTTAATAAATTTAAAATTTCTGCTTGAACTGAGACGTCTAATGCAGAAACCGATTCATCACAAATGAGAAATTCCGGTTGCAATATTAAAGCTCGCGCAATTATGATTCTTTGTCTTTGTCCTCCTGAGAATTCGTGAGGAAACTTATAAAAACTTTCTTCTCCTAATCTTACTTTTTCAAGTACCTCAAAGACTTTTTGTATACCTTCTTTTCTACTCTTTATTAATTTATGTGCAATAAGTGGTTCTAATAAAGCATCACCAACAGTTTGTTTTGGATTTAATGAAGAGTAAGGATCTTGAAATATAATCTGAACATTTTTTCTCCAAGCTTTCAACTCTCTGTTATTTAATTCATTCAGGGATTTACCCTTATATCCAATCTGACCTGAAGAGCTTTCAATTAACCGAACTAGCATTCTTCCAAGAGTAGTTTTACCACAACCGGATTCTCCAACCAAACCAAGAGTTTCTCCTTTAAACACCTCAAATTTTAAATCTTTTACTGCAGAATATATATGCTTTGATTTTCCAAAAAAATTCTTTTTTATTATAAAGCTTTTTGAAAGGGAATTTACCTTTAATACGGGATCGTCTTCATAAAAATCATTTTTTTCATTATCAATCTTGGTGATATTCTCAGAAACTATAGTTTCATTCTGACTTTCAATATAATCTGAGAGAATTGGAAGTCTTCCCTTTTTCATTTCAAGAGTAGGGCGACAACTTAACAATCCTTTTGTATAATTCTTTTTAGGATTTGTTAAAATCTCTTTTTTTGATCCCGATTCGACAACTTCTCCATCATACATAACAAGTATATTATCTGCAATTTTAGAAATTATTCCTAAATCATGAGATATAAAAATAATACTCATTTTATACTTCGATTGAATTTGTTTAAGCAAATCAAGGATAGCGTTCTGAACCGTAACATCCAACGCTGTTGTTGGTTCATCGGCAATTAAAATCTTAGGTTTAAGAGCAATTGCCATTGCAATCATTACGCGTTGTTTTTGCCCACCGGAAATCTCATGAGGATAACTATTAAATATTCTTACCGGATCGGGAAGTTTAACCTCATCAAACAATTCCAAAACTTTCAATTTGGCTTTTGACTTACTAATACGAGTATGATTCGTTATTAATTCAAGAACCTGAATTCCGCATTTCAAAGAAGGATTAAGTGAGGTCATTGGTTCCTGAAAAATCATAGAAATTTCATTTCCTCTGATTTTAACAAGTTCCTTTTCACTTAATGTGAGTAATTCAGTATTTAAAAAGGAAATAGTTCCACTATCAACACAAGCATTTACAGGCAATAATTTAAGTATAGAAAGTGCTGTTAACGATTTTCCTGAACCTGACTCACCAACTATGCCAAGCGTTTTTGCTTCTTTAAGATTGAATGATATGTTTTTCAGGACAGTTTTATTTCCTGAATTACTTTTAAAGGATAATGACAGATTTTTTATTTCAAGGATATTCACCTGTTAATTCTTTTTAAATAAAGATCTAAAGAGTTCTTCCACTTTTGCAACTTTAACAATCTGAATTTTATATTTAGACATATCAACACCTTTAGAGTTATATCCCGAAATATAAATTTTTTTAAATCCCAATTTATTTGCTTCTCCTATTCTTTGTTCAATTCTATTTGCAGGTCTAATTTCACCCGTAAGACCAACCTCTCCGGCAAAGCAAACAGTTTTATCAATTGGAATGTCGAGATTAGAAGATAAAACAGAAGCAATTACAGCAAGATCTGAAGCCGGATCATCAATCTTAATTCCACCTGCAACATTTAAAAACACATCTTTTTGCCCTAGCCTGAAACCTGCTCTTTTTTCCAGTACAGCTAATAACATTCCAAGTCTTCTGTTATCAAATCCCGTAGATGATCTTTGAGGAGTTCCATAAGCTGCAGAACTAACTAGTGCCTGAATTTCAAGCAATAACGGTCTTACTCCATTTATTGTAGATGCAATTGTTGTTCCGCTTAAATTTTCATTTGTTTGTGTAATTAAAACCTGCGAAGGATCAGCAACTTCAACCAAGCCATTATTATTCATTTCAAACATTCCCAATTCAGAAGTTGATCCAAATCTATTTTTAGTAGTCCTTAAAATTCTGTACATATTATTATGATCACCTTCGAATTGTAAAACAGTATCAACAACATGTTCCAGCACCTTTGGGCCTGCCAGATTGCCTTCTTTATTTATATGACCAATCAGAAAAACGGGTGTTCCTGTTTCCTTTGCATATTTTAATAATGAAGCTGCTGTTTCTTTTATTTGCGAAACTGTGCCAGCCGATGATTCCAGTTTATCTGTATACAATGTTTGAATTGAATCAACAATAATAATATCGGGTTTAATATTTATTACATGAGTATAAATATTTTCAAGTAATGTTTCGCTTAATATAAAACAGTTTTCGTTATTCAGTTTTAATCTTTCGGCACGTAATTTGATTTGCTGTGGACTCTCTTCACCTGAAATATAAAGAACTTTATGCTGATTTAATTTTAATGCAACCTGCAATGCAAGAGTTGATTTTCCAATTCCAGGCTCACCTCCGATAAGTATTAATGAACCATATACCAATCCTCCGCCTAATATCCTGTCCAACTCATTGATTCCAGTTGATATTCTTCCTTTCTTTTCCGATTTAATATCAAATATTTTCTGTGGCAGCTGTTTTTCTTCTGTAAAAGAAACCTGAGTTGATGTTTTAGTTTTCGAAACAACCTGTTCCACATATGTATTCCACTCATTACATGCAGGACATCTGCCAATCCACTTTGCAGATTCTGCTCCACAGTTCTGACAAAAATATACGCTTTTAGATTTTGCCATTTTTAATCTTTCAGTTTGTCAATAATTGATGTAGTAGAATATCCCTCAATAAAATCTATCGTAACAACTCTTCCTCCGTTCGCCTTAACAATATCATATCCAACAATATCCTCCGCTTTATAATCGCTACCTTTAACTAAAACATCCGGATTTACTTTTTTGATAAGTTCATATGGAGTGTCTTCGTTAAACAAGATAACTACAGATACAAAACTTAAAGAAGCAAGCAAAATAGCTCTTGCATATTCATCCTGAACAGGTCTGTTTTCTCCTTTTATACTTCTTACAGAACTATCAGAGTTTAATCCAATAACCAAAACATCACCAGAACTTGCTGCTTGCGCAAGATATTCTACATGACCTCGATGTAAAATATCAAAACATCCATTAGTAAAAACAACTTTCTGATTTTTTAACTTCCAGTATGCGAGGCTATGAGTAATATTATCTATATCAATAATCTTAGATTTAATAACATCTAGTTTATTCATAAAATCAAATTTGATGATAAAACGTAAAGTTAAATATTATTTTTCCTTTTACGGCGGGAATTAAAAAATAACATTAGCACAGAAAAAATGCCTGTAATTAATACCAGGACAACCTGCGATTCATGCTGTATAGTAGCAAAAACTAAACCATCAGCTTTTGAAATTCCATACAAAACCAGACCTGAAGATATTATCCAATGAAATGCTCCTATACCACCCTGAACAGGTGCTGCCATTCCAAGCCCTCCAATTACAAGTAAAAACAATCCATCAATGGGTTTTAAACCTTGTGTTGCAGGAATTGAGAAAACAACTACGTAAGTCATTAAAAAGTACATTACCCAAATTATAACAGTATGAAAAAAGAAGGCTTTGCGATTACGCATTTTTGTAACTGTTTTTATTCCAGAAATTACTCCACGAATTATTTTTCTGATTTTATGTACAATTTTTACTCTTTTAAATTTTTTTCTGAAATAATATATTAACCCAACTGTTATTCCTATTACAACAACTATTATTAACCAATAATAGATTGAAAAATCTACAGTATCAATAAATTTCTGGGAAATAGGAATAAAAACATTTTCCTTGATAAAAAGACCGAATGACTCAATTTTAGCAATAAAAATAATAAACAATAAAAACAAAAGAACTACCAAATCAATCGCACGTTCAATAATTACCGTTCCGATTAAAGAATCCATTGGGATTTTATCTGATTTTGTTAGTGATCCGCATCGACTTATTTCTCCAATTCGTGGAAATGCCATATTTGCAAGATAGCCAAGCATTAAAGCGTAAAACACATTCTTTACAGGAGGATTGTAATTTAGAGGTTCAATAAGAAGTTTCCATCTGAAAGCTCTACTAACATATCCGATAAAAGCAAAAAACAGTGATAATAATACCCAGTAATAATTTGCATTCTTTAAATCATGAACTAATGTATCGAATTCGATATCTTTAAAAGCAAGATAGAGCAGAAGTATTCCTAAAGCTAAAAAAATAAAAAAATTTAATATTCTTATTAGTTTGCGTTTCAAGAAATTAGATTAATTTGTTAGTTGCGGTATCCGGAAAAAGCAAGGTTGGTTTGAATTTTTTAGCTTCTTCAAAATCCAAAGAAGCATATGAGATAATTATAATAACATCGCCAACAGTTGCTTTTCTTGCTGCAGGTCCGTTCAGGCAAATTTCACATGATCCTCTTTCTCCTTTAATAACATAGGTCTCAAGCCGCTCACCATTATTAATATTTACAATCTGAACCTTTTCGTTTTCAATAATGTTTGATGCCTCCAATAAATCTTCATCAATAGTAATACTACCAACATACTGAAGATTAGCTTCTGTAACAGTTACTTTATGTATTTTCGATTTTACAACTTCGATGTTCATAATAAGCTTGCGATTTTGTACAAATTTAAGAATAAAATCTAATATTATCTATCAGTCTTATATTACCAACATGAACAGCAATACAACCAGTAATATTTTTAGATTGACTCCATTCATTTACAGACTCAAGAGTTTCAGAATCAACTATTTCAAAGTATTCAACCTTTAAAAATTGGTTTTCGTTTATTTTACGAATTACCCACTCTTTTGTTTCCGTAGGGTTTAATAATTTCATCTTATTTACAGATTCAAACAGTGTTTTTGATATCAGAGAAACATTTTTACGTTGATCTTCTGATAATAAAATATTTCTGGAGCTCATTGCTAAGCCATCCTTTTCTCTAATTATTTGGCAAGGAATAATTTCAATATCAAAATTAAGTTGTTTTGTCAGATGCTTAATAATAGCAACTTGTTGAAAGTCCTTTTCTCCAAAATATGCTTTATGTGGATTAACAATTTCAAACAATTTACTTACTATTAATGCTACTCCTCTAAAATGACCTGGTCTATGCGAACCTTCCATTACCTTGTCAATATTTCCAAAATCAAATTCTCTTTTATCCTCTTCAGGATACATTTCTTCTTTTGTTGGCGTAAAAAGAAAATCGCATTTAACACTCTCTAATTTTTTAATATCATCAGAAATAATTCTTGGATATCTTTGATAATCTTCCTGATCATTAAATTGTGTCGGGTTAACAAAAATACTCACTATGGTAATATCATTTTCTTTATTTGAACACTGAATTAGAGATAAATGTCCTTCGTGTAAAGCACCCATTGTTGGAACCAATCCAACAGAAGTCCCTTGTAACCTGAATTCTTTTACAATGCTTTGCAGAACATTTCTGCTGTCAATAATTTCCATATTCTGTATTTATTTCGCTAACCGAAGGGCAAAGTAAAAAATAATATTTCAATTATTAACAATCATAATCTATTTATAGTTTATGTAATCTCTAATTTGTTGATGATTAATATAATTTTTACTAATTTTGCGGTGGTTTAAATTAATTTAAATTTCCAGATGGAGAATACGAAGGTTTTATTTATTTCGCAAGAGATTACACCTTATTTACCTGAAAGTAAAATGTCACTCATTGGGCGTCATTTACCACAAGGTATACAGGAGAGAGGAAAAGAAATCAGAACATTCATGCCAAAATTCGGATTGATAAACGAACGGCGCAATCAGTTGCACGAAGTTATCCGATTGTCAGGGATGAACTTAATTATTAATGATACTGACCACCCGCTTATAATTAAGGTTGCTTCAATTCAAGCTGCACGCATGCAGGTATATTTTATAGACAATGAAGACTATTTTCAAAGAAAAAATACTTTACAAGACGAAAATGGGAATTTCTTTGAAGATAACGATGAAAGAACAATCTTTTTTGCCAGAGGTGTTTTGGAAACAGTTAAAAAATTACGCTGGGCTACAGATATTATACATTGCCATGGCTGGTTTACAGGCTTGGTACCGCTATATATTAAAAAAGCATATAATGAGGATCCGTTATTTGCCAATTCTAAGATTGTTTATTCTGTTTACGAAAATGAATTTGATAAACCTTTAAATAAAAAATTTAAAGATAAATTATTATACGAAAGTATAACAAAAGAAGATACCCAGATTTTAAAAGATCCTAATTTTGTTAATTTGAGTAAACTTGCAATTGAAGCTTCAGACGCAACAATTATTGGTAGCGATACAATAAATTCTGAATTATTAAGTTTTATTAAAAATTCTGAAAAACCTTACCTTGAATATCAAAATGAAGAAGAATATATTGAAGCTTACTCAAAATTTTATGACACTATTCTTTAGTAAAAACTTTATGAACAAAAATATAAAAACCTCAAATCCCGAAAAATTTTCTCGATTTTTTTCGGTACTTATAGTATTTGTGATAATGTCACTTCTTTTTTCATGTGAAGAAAATCCAAGTTCGCTTGGAGCTGAATTAATTTCCAGTGAAGACAAAATAGGCATTCAATATGATACAACTCTTACATTTAACAGTTATTTAACCAGTACAACTGATTTTAACTCAAAAAACTTGTCAAATTATTCAATCGGCAACTTTCAAGACCCATTTTTTGGCGAAATTACAGGAAGCTTTGCAGGACAATTTGTCCCTTTAGACCCTTTATCTAATGTTGAATTTGAAAATTTATTTACTGAAATTTCTATTGATTCTACCTGTATTATTATTAGCTATAATAATAGCTACGGTTCGCCTTTAAATGAATTTGATTTTAAAGTATATGAGTTAAATGATTCTATACCACTTGATGCGGAATTCAGATCAAATACAAATATTAAAGATTATTACTCTGAAACTGACATAATAAGTTCTGGCATGAGAAATCAGGGAGATTCAATGCTAATAATTACTTTAAAAGAGAGCTTTTACAGCAAACTGATAGATATCAATAATAATTTCTATTTAACAACAGACGCTTTTATTACCAAATTTTATGGAATGGCTATTATTCCTGAAGAACCTGATGATATTGGTGGTTTATATAATATAAATGTAATTAAATCGAATGTTAAAATGTACTTTTTTAAAGATTCGGTGCAGGAATATTCTTTTAGCTTTTATTCAGGACAGCGATTTGGGCAATATAACATTGATTTTAAAGATGCAGAAATAAATACCTACAACAATCCTGAAACACCTTCAGAACTTATTTTCCTACAAGGATTAGGAGGAATTGAATCAAAAATTGTTTTTTCAAATTACAAATCTGTATTTAGTTCTGACTTTGCATATTCAATTCTAAGGGCTGAATTATCAATCCCGGTATACAGAGATCCCCTTTTTGAGATATGCCCCCCTCCTGAAAGACTTTATTTTTATAAAGACACTAATTATACCTTAATTGAAGATGCAAATAATTCAAGTGCATTTGATGGTTATTTTAACGAAGATAACTTCGAATATAATTTTAATATTTCCAAACATGTTAAAGATCTTTTTAATGGAAACTTAACTGACTCAACAATGCACTTTGGAATAAGCAGTTATAATGTTTATCCAAACAGAGTTATTTTAAAGACAGGTGAAAATATTAAATTGCGTGTAACATATACTAAACATTAAGAGTTTATGTGTGGAATAGTTGGTTATATTGGTGATAAGCAAGCTTATCCAATATTAGTAAACGGATTAAAAAGGCTTGAGTACAGAGGGTACGATTCAGCAGGAATTGCTTTATTAAATAAAGAAGTTAAAATTTATAAGAAAAAAGGGAAAGTCTCTGATTTAGAAAAACATGTGGCTAAGGATGATCTTTCAGGCAATATAGGAATTGGTCATACAAGATGGGCAACCCATGGAGAACCTAATGATTTAAACGCTCATCCTCATGTTTCAATGAATGGCCATTTTGTTTTAATTCATAATGGTATAATTGAAAACTACAGCAGATTAAAAGATAAATTAACAGACAGAGGTTATAAATTTAAAACTGAAACCGATACTGAGGTTCTGGTAAATCTTATAGAATATATTTACCTTAAAGGTAAAGTAAGTGCAGAAATAGCAGTAAGACTTGCCCTTTCAAAAGTAGTTGGCGCATATGGTCTTGCTATTATGTGTAAAGACGAACCTGATAAATTGATCGCAGCTAGAAAAGGAAGTCCTTTGGTAATTGGAGTTGGTGAAGGGGAATATTACATAGCATCTGATGCAACTCCAATTGTTGAACATACTAAAAGTGTAATATATCTTAATGATGATGATGTAGCTATCTTGGGGAGTGATGGACTTACACTAAAAACAATTAAAAATGACAACCTTACTCCAAAAATCCAAAAAATTGATTTGGATATAGGAGAAATTGAAAAAAATGGTTTCGATCATTTTATGCTAAAAGAAATCTTTGAGCAACCAAGATCGATATTAGATACTTTCAGAGGACGTGTTTCACTTGATAAAAATGAAATTCATCTTGGAGGTTTACATGAAATTTTTCCAAAGCTTGTAGATGCGAAAAGAATTATTATAATAGGTTGTGGTACATCATGGCATGCTGGATTAGTTGGTGAATATCTACTTGAAGACCTGGCAAGAATTCCGGTTGAAGTTGAGTATGCGTCAGAGTTCAGATACAGGAATCCAATTATTAACAAAGACGATATTGTTATTGCAATTAGCCAGAGTGGGGAAACTGCTGATACTCTTGCTGCTATTAAACTTGCAAAGCAGGCAGGAGCAACTGTACTTGGCATTTGTAATGTTGTAGGTTCAAGTATTCCAAGAGAAACCGATGCTGGAGTTTATACTCATGCCGGGCCTGAGATTGGGGTAGCTTCTACGAAAGCTTTTACTGCACAGGTAACTGTTCTTATAATGATGGCTATGGCTTTAGGTTATGAGAAAAAGACTATTACGCCTGAAAACTACAAAAAACTAATAGCAGATTTACACGACATTCCTGCAAAAATTGAGAAAATTCTAACATATAACGATCAATATCTTAAGATTAGCAATTTATATAAAGACGCAACTAATTTTCTTTATCTTGGTCGTGGATATTTATTTCCAGTTGCACTTGAAGGAGCTCTTAAACTAAAAGAAATTTCATATATCCATGCAGAAGGTTATCCGGCTGCTGAAATGAAACACGGACCTATTGCATTAATCGATGAAAAAATGCCTGTTGTTGTTGTAGCAACTAAAGATAAATCATACGAAAAGATTGTTAGTAATATTCAGGAAGTTAAGGCCAGAAAAGGAATTGTAATTGCAATTGTTAACGAAGGTGATACTGTTATAAGAAATATGGCTGATCATGTGATGGAAATTCCTGAATGTAAAGCAGAGTTGTCTGCATTACTAACTGTAATTCCTTTACAACTATTATCTTACCATATAGCTGTGTTAAGAAGTTGTAATGTTGATCAGCCAAGGAATTTGGCAAAATCAGTTACTGTAGAATAAAAACTAAACTTATTATATCTAAAAAGGAGATCATCCCGATAGCTATCGGGAGATCTCCTTTTTTTTATCTCTTATGATATTGCTCCTGATAATACTTTTCGTAATCGCCGCTTAAAATATGATCGAGCCATTCCGAATTTGATAAATACCAATCAACTGTTTTTTCTAATCCTTCTTCGAATTGAAGTGATGGTTGCCACCCTAATTCATCTTGTATTTTAGAAGAGTCGATTGCATATCTGAGGTCATGACCAGCACGATCTTTAACAAATGTTATTAATTGAGCAGATTCTCCTTCAGTTCTTCCAAGTTTCTGATCCATAATTTTACACAATACATTGATTAACTGAATATTCTGCCATTCGTTATTTCCACCAATGTTGTATGTTTCACCTACATTTCCTTTATGAAATGCCAGGTCAATTGCATTTGCATGATCCTCAACAAAAAGCCAGTCGCGAACATTTTCACCTTTTCCGTAAATTGGAATTGGTTTCTTTTTCTTGATATTGTTTATTGCCAAAGGAATAAGTTTTTCGGGGAATTGATTTGGTCCGTAATTATTTGAACAATTGGTTATTACAATCGGCAATCCAAAGGTGTGAAAATATGCTCTCACCAAATGATCAGAGCTTGCTTTTGAAGCTGAATACGGACTTCGTGGATCATAAGAAGTTTCTTCAACAAATAAACCTTCATCGCCCAAAGAACCATACACCTCATCAGTTGAAATATGATAAAATAATTTTTTGTCAAAATTATCTTTCCAGATATTGCGTGCAGCGTTTAGTAAATTAACTGTGCCAACAATATTTGTTTGTATAAACTCATTTGGATTTGCTATTGATCTATCAACATGTGATTCTGCTGCCAAGTGAATTACTCCATCAAACTGATGTTTATTAAAAAAATCGAAAATAAATGAATCATCAACTATATCACCCTTAACAAATTCATAGTTTGGAGCATCCTCGACATCCTTTAAGTTTTCTAAATTTCCGGCATAAGTAAGTTTATCAAGATTTACAATCTTATAATCAGGATATTTATTTACAAATAACCTTATAACATGTGAACCAATAAATCCTGCTCCACCGGTAATTAAAAGTGTTTTTTTATTCATATTATTTATATGTCTCTTATGTTTTTTTCCCAATTCCATGCAGAAAGAAGCGTGTCTTCCGAACTTATTTCTGCTTTCCAGCCTAATTCTTCGTTTGCTAATTTTGTATCTGCATAAACAGATTCAACATCACCCTCTCTGCGATCAACTATTTTGTATTTCAATTTTTCTCCTGTAACATTCTCGAAAGCTTTTACAATTTCAAGAACAGAAGTTCCTTTTCCAGTTCCAAGATTAAAAACTTCGGGGTTGCTTTTCGTCTTATTCTCAATCATTCTTTTAATCGATACTACATGCGCTTTCGCCAGATCAACAACATTTATATAATCCCGAATTGCAGAACCATCAGGTGTATTATAATCATCACCAAAAACTTTTAGTTCAGTGCGCACACCAGCTGCAGTTTGAGTTATAAACGGAACGAGGTTATCTGGGACTCCGGTTGGCAATTCTCCAATTAAGGCAGATGAATGTGCTCCAATAGGATTAAAATAGCGAAGCGATATGGCTTGAAGATTTGGATTTACACTTACGGTATCATATATAATTTCTTCGGCTATTTGTTTTGTATTGCCATATGGTGAATCTGCAGGTTTGAATGAAGCTTTTTCTGTAACAGGCAACTGATCTGGTTGACCATAAACTGTTGCCGAAGAAGAAAAAACAAAATGAGGAATATTGAAATTGACCATACATTCCAACAAATTCATAAGCGATGTCAGATTATTTTGATAATATTTTAATGGTTTTTCAACAGATTCTCCAACTGACTTATAAGCTGCAAAATGAATTACAGCATCAAGCTTTTTATACACTTTAAAAAAGTTATCAAGCTTTTCTTTATCGCATAAATCAAATTGTTCAAAGTAAGCTCTTCGCCCTGTTATTTCAGCAATACCATCCAAAACAGATTTTTCAGAATTTGAGAGATTATCAATAATAACAACATCAAATCCTACATTCATTAGCTCAACAACTGTATGTGAACCAATGTAACCTGTACCTCCTGTAACCAGTATTAATTTATTCATTTAGTGAATTCATAATTAATGGTTTGCTAATTTAATCATATAATTTTTAAATCAATAATTAAAAAAAGTTAAACAATCGTTAATGAATTGTTCATTTTTCGGGCCTTAGATGCTATTGGTCAAACCAGAATTTTCTATATATTTGTTTCTGATATTTTAAAAGCATTGAAAATAAAGGAATATATAAAGGAGTTACTATTTACAAATCAGGGAGTTGTTATTCCTGGATTAGGTGGATTTGTATCTGAATATGAACCTGCTGCATTTGATGTAAACGAAAATAAATTTCTTCCTCCATCAAAAAAAATCACTTTTAACTCTGATTATTCTTTTCAAGATAGTTTGTTAATTGAATTTATATCTGAAAAAGAAAATCTTGATAAAGAAAAAGCGAAAGAAATTCTGGATGATTTTGTAAAAGAAATTAAATCAGAATTAAAAAAAGGAGAGAAAATTGACTTTCCTGAAATTGGAATTTTATCACAATCTGCAAAAGGAGAAATTCAATTTAAACAGAGTACAGAATCAAATCTGCTTACTGATTCATACGGATTAAAAAGTATAAAAACCAAACCAATAAAAAGTAACAAAACAACTATTAAAACTTCAAAACCTGTTAAGCATAAAAAATCATACAAGAAACAGCTTATTTTCGGTTTATCGGGTATTGTATTTATATGTTTACTTGTTGCAAGTTGGTTTTATACAGATGGTTATAAGGATTTGAGTATTATTTTTCCTGAGAAGGAAACAGAAGTACATCTTTCTGAAAATAAAGCTAAGCTAACAACCGAAAAAAATCTGGACAGCATTGCAAGGGCTGATAGCATTAAAGCATTAATTGTGCATTCAATAGATGACAATACAGAAAAGAAAGATGCTTTATTTTATAAGGAACCAGAAAAGCAAGAACCCAAAACGATATATTCTGAGTTTCATATTATTGCCGGAAGTTTTAAAAAACTGGAAAATGCTGAAAAGTTCTCATCAGAATTAAAAGACAAAGGCTATAATCCGGAGATAATTCAATCAGGAGAAAATCTAATAAGAATTGTAATCTTTACTTTTACAAACGAAACTGAAGCTTTAAAGAAGCTTTATAAACTTCGAGAAACATCAGATATTAAATCTGTTTGGATATTAAAAGTCGTTTAATTTTTCTACAATATCTTCACTGTTTGCAACATCGAGCCATAAGGTTTTTAAGCCTGTTTTTTTAGCCGACTCAATATTCGCTTTTAAATCATCAATAAACAAAGTTTCTTCCGGATTTAATTTACTATCGGATAAAGCAGACTGAAAAATATCAACATCGGGTTTTCGCATTCCCATTTTAAATGAATAATAAGCCCCTACAAACAAACTATTAAATTCGAATCCATATTGATTTTTAAAATCTTTAATATATTGATTATAGTGAATCTCATTTGTATTACTTAGCAAGTAAATATTATATTTTTCGCTCAATTTTTTTATTAAATCAATTCTTTCTTTAGGAAAGTCAAGCAACATTGCTCCCCATGCTTTATTAAACTTATCATCACTTACTTCATCAACAATATGTTTTCTTAACTCATTTCTAAAATCTCCGGGATTTATTAATCCTTTTTCTAATCTGTCAAATAGATCGGTTTGTTTAAATAAAGTATAACTTTCCTGAAAATTTGAAAAGCCAAGCTCTTTCATTGCTTTTACGGTAAGGTCTGTATCAATATTAATAATTACAACACCTAAATCGAAAATAATATTTTTGATGTTCTTGTTTTGCATAATCTATTATTTTAAGCATACAAAAATAGAAATCATTTAAAGATTAAATGATCTTTTCTTACTTTTATCAAAAATCAGATTCGATGAAAATTAACGGACAACATTATCATACAATTTGGGTTAAAGAAAATGACTCGAATATCATTCAGATTATCGATCAAAGACAATTACCATTTGAATTTAAAATTCAGGATTTAAAAACAATTGAGGATGCTTATAATGCTATAAAAGAAATGTGGGTTCGTGGAGCTCCTTTAATTGGTGTAACTGCAGCATACGGAATGTATCTTGGATTATTAAGTTTAAAAAAT
>DAOWGM010000016.1 GCA_030637515.1 Bacteroidales bacterium | reverse complement strand
TTTTGTGTTTTTAGATCAATATTAAAATTAAATTCCAGTTTTTCTTCAAATCGTATTTTTTGAATGTTTAGATAATTTTTAATAGCATCAATTTCTTTTCCAATAGTATTTGCTTGCTCTTGATCTTTTTCAAGAGTATATCTAAAGAAATCCGATAATAAAGTAACAATATGTCGCGCTTTATCCTGATCTAAAACAATAGTAGCACGTATGGTATTTAACGAATTAAATAAAAAATGGGGGTTTATCTGAAAACGAAGCATTTGTAACTGAGCTTCATGAGCCAAAGCTTCAGATTTCAATGTATTTTCCTTTTGTATCTGAGCATTTTCCCAATGTCTGACCGCAAAGTATATACCCGTAAGTAATAGCAGTGGAGTTATATAGTAAGAACCAGTATAGAAAAAATACTTACTGAAGATTTCTGCTTCTTTTATTTTAAAAATATAAATTAAAGTATTTTCTGTTAGCTTAACCAAATAAGAACTAATAACTACGAGAGCTACTACAATAGCCCAAACTACAATTGTTTTTTTCTTATGTTGAAATAGATCATATATTTTAAATAAAAGAAATGAAACTATAAATACCGTAATTGCTCTTGTAAATAGTACTTTAGCAGTAGTACTTACATCAATATTATCAATTTTAGGTGAGAGTAACCATTGCAGAGTTACTAAAAACATCCAGGTTAAAAGAGTTAGTACTTGTACAACCAACAATAAGTTTAATCTTTTTTTTATAGTTTCAAGTATTAAATTCATGCTTAGTAACTAATTGTTTGTATCTGTGTGAATGTACAACTTTTTAATAAAATCATCAAACAAGCTGATCGTATTTCAAGGCTAAAACCTATAAGAAGATATAATATGAAAATACCTTTCTAATCGAAAAGCTCTACTTAACAGATTTGTGTTTAGAATGCTCTTTCTTTAAATTTACAAGGAGAGAGCATTTTTCATATTCTTCGGTTTCTGTAAAATACTCAAGTAAATCGTTCAGGAAAGATTCATCATTAAAATAAGGATGTTGTTTATTAAATTCAACAGATCCTCCTACAGTAAGATCAAAATAATCTTCTTTACTTATATCGCTGATATCATTTTTAACTCCATTTTCTTGAAGTGAAGGTTTTACCGGTTTATTTGTTTCAAGAATTATTTCAGAATTGCTGAGGTATTTTTCAAGATAAGAGTTTAGTTCTTTCTGAAGTTTAATACTATCCGTATTTTCTTGAAGTAAAATTTTATTAAAGTCAAATCGTTTATTAAGTTTTTCAGACCTGATTTCTGTTACAGGTTCTTTTAATAATTCTTTTATTTTATGCTCATTATTGTGAATAAGACTTAGATTAGATTGTATTCGCAATTTTAGAGCATCAATGGTTTCACGCAAAAATTTAATCATAATCTTTTTATTGGTTTGTTGTTGTAAAACAACAGAATAGCATCGAATGTTTATCATGTTTTGATAAACGTCAAAATTTTGTACATGAAAGGATTAAAATAAAAATTAGGAACTGCTTTTGGTGTCGAAAGCATCACGCAATCCACTGCCAACCAATGTAAAACAAAGAACCATAAGAGTAATAGCAATTCCCGGCAAAATTGCCAGATAAGCTTTGTCCATAATAATATAACCATAATGTTCTTTTATCATGGTTCCCCATGAAGGAACGGGAGGCTGAACACCAATTCCCAAAAAGCTTAATCCTGCCTCAAGAAGTATAGCAGTAGCAAAATTTGCTGCTGAAATTATTATTACAGGATTCATGGCATTTGGAAGAATATGCTTGAAAATAATTCGTGAATTATTATATCCAAGAGCCCTTGCTGCCTCAACATATTCTTTTTCACGAATACTTAAAACTTGTCCGCGAACAACTCTGGCAACTTCAACCCACATTGTAAGTCCGACTGCTATAAATATTTGCCAGAATCCTTTGCCAATAACCAATGTGATAGCAATAACCATTAACAAAGTAGGAATGGACCAGATTACATTAATCAACCACATAATAATATCATCAACATATCCTTTAAAATAACCAGCAATTGCTCCAAGGGTAATACCAATTAATAGAGATATTATTACTGAAATAAATCCAACTGACAATGAGATTCTTGTTCCGATTAACAATCTGCTTAGTAAATCTCTACCAAACCGGTCAGTTCCAAGAATGAAACGTTTCGTAACAATATGATTCTCTTTAATTATCTCTTGAACTTCGGAAAATTCTAATTCAGATGTTTCACCGCTGATCTTTGTATAATAAAAGCTGTTGTTTTTAAAAATGATTTTGGAATCATATTTTATTTTGGCAACAACATCTACAGGATTTAGTTCCTTAAAAAAAGCTTCTTCATTTTCTATATCATTGAATTCTTCGATTATTAATTTTTCGTTTTCGAAATGATAATTATTTATTGGGATATATGTAAACTCATCTTTTGCACCAAATATCATTTTTCGAAATAATCCAATGTTTTGAGTTTGTTCATTTTTTTGAACTTTAAGTAAAGTGCATTTAAAACCAGGTTTTTTAGCTGATATTTCAAGAATTTGGTTGTTTGCAAAGCTTGTTTTATCGGGTGTAATTAAATAACCTAATACACCAATAAAAAGAGCTGATAGAATAATATATAAAGCAAAAAGAGAAATTTTATTCTTTTTAAATTTCTGCCATGCAAGGTAATTTAATGATGAAGATTGTTTTTTATTTCGGTTCTTGAATATCATATCAGATTCAAATTTATCCTTTTTATACCAATTCTTCTTCAAAACATCGTTAATAACACGATATTTTGAATAATAAACGGTGTTATTTATACAATCTACTTTTCCAGACAAATTTGCCAAATAATCCTAAGATTACTGTAAAAACAATATAAAACGGATAAATTAATTGTAAAACAGGGAATAAAAGAATCAAATAAGTTTGTTTGAAAAACGAGGTTGTTGGAATAAGAATCAAAAGATCAGCAAAGGATTTAATGAGTAATACAAAAAGCGTAATCTTTAAAAAATCTGCATTAAATAAAACAGTTACAAAACCTGCAACAAGTAAAAGGTTTGTAAATGTCACAATCAGGGCTGTAAAAATAATATCAAAATTGCGATAAGCTTTACTTTTTGATGTCCATCGAGCACGCTGATTTATAAATTCCCTGAATGTTTGAGCTGCGTTTGTGTAAACAATTGCTTTTTTTGATTTTATGAAATGAATACTTTTTTTGTCAATCGATTTGGCATGAAGTAACAGGAACATATCATCACCTGATGCAAATTCATTTTTTGTATTACAGCTTTCGTAAAGAGCTTTTTCAAAAAGAAGATTAGCACCATTATTCATTATGGGTTTGTGAATTCCAATTGCTCCTGCGCCGGAGCCAATCAAGCTTAAAAATTCAAGATTCTGAAGTTTAGAAAAGAAACTTTTAGAATTTTTAAAAGTAACTGGTCCGCAAAGCATTTTAGGCCGATGTTCTATATAATAATTCAACATTGTTATTAACCAATCGGGCTCTGCAGTACAATCTGCATCAGTTGTAATTATTATATTTGCTTTAGAATTTGCAATACCCAATTTGATTGCTTCTTTCTTCCCGGTATTATTATCAGTTAATCTGAATAGTTTAATGAAATTATATTTAGCAACATACTTTTCAATAATGTTTATCGAATTGTCTGAAGAATGGTCGTCAACAATAATTATTTCGGTTTGATTCTTAACGTATTTTTGATTTAACAAGGAATCAAGAAGTGAAGAAATATTTTTCTCTTCGTTTCTGCAGGCAACAACTATACTTACTGGAATATGTTTATTTGTTTCTATTTTTAAAGGTATACGGAGTTTTTTCCATCCAATTGCAAACAAGAGAATTACAATGAAATAGATTGCAGAGATTAAAAAAATAATGTATTCGATAATAAGCATAGACATCAAAAGTAAGAAATATATAATTTATTGGCCTTATTGATTATGGCAATCAATTTTTATAACTTAGCTTAAAACAATTATCATGAAGAAATCATCAAGGTTCTCTTATTTATTATTGATAATTATCTTCACTGCGTTCTACGTAGAATGTAGTTCTCAATCAACAGATTGTATAGATCGTGATCCTGTGGTTGCAGGTTCTTTTTATCCTGAAAATCCAACACAATTAAAGGCGTATCTGGAAACTTTATTTGCTCAAAGTGAATTTATAAAGACATATAATGATGTTTTGGCTGTAATAGTTCCTCATGCTGGTTATGTTTATTCTGGCAAGGTTGCTGCATCAGGTTATAATCAAATTGATCCTGATAAAGAGTATGATAATATTTTTGTTATCACTTCAAGTCATAGAAAAGTTTTTAAAGGAGCTTCTATTTATAATCAGGGTGATTATATTACACCTCTTGGGAAAGTAAAAGTCAATAAAGAATTAGCAACGAAGCTTATAAATGAAAATGACATATTTGTTTTTGATCCAGAAGCACATTCCGATGAACACAGTCTTGAGGTTCAATTGCCTTTTCTGCAGTATAAAATGAATAAGGATTTTCAGATTATTCCAATTGTAACAGGAGCGAAAACTTTAGGAGAAATTAAAGAAATTTCGGAAGTGTTAAAACCTTATTTTAATAAAAAGAATTTATTTATTGTTAGCACTGATTTTTCACATTATCCAAATTACGAAAATGCTAAAGCTGCCGATAAAACTACAGGAGATGCAATACTTTCAAATTCTGTTGTAAATGTAATTAATGCAATTAATTATAACGGATCTGCTAATTATGAAAACTTGGTTACAAGTCTTTGTGGTTGGCCAGCAGTGCTTACCTTGCTTAATATTACTGAAAAAGATCATGGTATTCAGACAGTTCATATCGATTATCAAAACTCAGGTGATGTTTCTGAAGATAAAAGTCGGGTGGTAGGTTATCATTCAATCGTTTTTGCAAAGAAAAAAGAACAACATATGTCAAAAAATCAATTTATTTTATCTGGTACTGAAAAAGAAAATTTATTGCAAATTGCCAGAACAACAATCAAGGAATATCTTGAAAAGGGGAAAATTCCGGAGGTTAATAGTTCTTTGTTAACAAAAGCTATGGAAACAGAATGCGGTGCATTTGTTACCTTGCATAAAAATGGTCAGTTGCGAGGTTGTATTGGACGATTTGTAGCTGACGAACCATTATATTCTATTGTTCAAAAAATGGCGGTAGCTGCGGCAACAGAAGATAACAGGTTTCCTGTCGTAAAAAAAGAAGAACTGGAAGAAATAGATTTGGAAATATCAGTTCTTACACCTCTTGAGAAAATAGAATCTATTGATGAAATTGAAATGGGAAGACATGGGATTTATATTAAAAAGGGCTTTTCTACAGGTACATTTCTTCCTCAGGTTGCACTTGAAACAGGGTGGACTAAAGAAGAATTCTTAGGATATTGCTCAAAAAATAAAGCAGGTTTAGGGTGGGATGGATGGAAAGAAGCTGATATTTATATTTATGAAGCATTAATATTTGCTGAAAAAAATGATTAAATAGAATTATTATGACAACATATGGGTTTTTCCCAATAGCTGGAATCGCTTTGATATTTTATACAATTAGCTATTTTCTAACTAAAACTAAATACCTCAAATTTCTGACTCATCGTAGAATATGGAATTTACTTTTATTATTAACATTTATTGTTACCGGAACAATAGGTGTTTTTATGGCATTTGTATATAGTTTTGAATTGAATATTGAAATTCCGTATTCATTGCTTCAAATTCATGTTGGTTTTGGGATAGTCTGGTTTATTGTTGCTCTTTTTCATTTTTTGTGGCATTTAACATATTTTAAAAAAGCAATTAAGGTATTGTTTACATCATCCTGAGGTAATTTATGCATATAAATAAACAAATAAAAATGGTTAAGCCCGGTATTATTTTGCTGGGTTTTATTGCTTTAGTTACACAGATAATTATTCTGCGTGAGTTTCTTACTTTATTTAATGGTAACGAATTGGTTATCGGAATAATTCTTGCTAATTGGATGTTGCTTACCGGATTGGGAGCTTATATTGGTAGGTTTCAGTTTAGTAAGCAAAGTAGAGAAAGGTGGATTTTAATCTTTTCAGGTTTTTTGGCGTTCTTACCAAGCTTAACAGTTTTAGGATTACATTTTTTCTGGCACACATTTTTCTTGGCAGGTATGATGGCTGGAATTATTCAAGTGTTTTATTATTCATTGCTTATTCTAAGCCCTTTTTGTATAATTTCAGGAATATTGTTTACGTTGTTTGCAAAAGAAGAATCTTTAAGAACCGGATTAAACAGAATTGGGGATGTTTATGCATGGGAATCCTTAGGAAGCTTAGTTGGAGGTGTTGTTTTAAATTTCTTTCTTATATGGGTTTTCTCTACTTTCCAGAGCTTATTTATTCTCATGATTTTGGTTGCTTTGATTATTGTTTTTCTAAGTATTAGATCAAAGCACTATATTATTTCCGGAGGTCTTGTTTTTGTAGCTTTAATTTTCAGTTTTTTGTATCAGAAAAATAATTTGGATGAGGAAGTCCGAAAGTTAGCATTTCATGGGCAGACCATTTCATATAGTAATGATTCTCCTTTTGGTATTTTTGTAATTACACAACAAGAGGATCAGGTAAATTATTATGAAAATAATATTTTAATAGCAGCGTCGGGCGATATTATTTCAAAGGAAGAATCAGTTCATTTTGCAATGGTTCAGCACAAAAGTCCACAAAAGGTATTGGTTCTTTCTGGAATCCTTTCTGGGGTTCTTGATGAAATTGGTAAGTATCCTATAAAAGAAATTGATTATGTAGAAGTAAATCCTGAAATAATAAAATTAGCAAAGCCAAGTCAAAATTTAGACTCTAATATTCAAGTAAATATAATAGAAAAGGATGCATTAAGATTTTTGAAACACAATAATAAAAAATATGATGTTGTTTTGATTAATCTCCCTAAACCCTCAACTATTCAACTTAACAGATATTATACTTCTGAGTTTTTTCAATTGCTAAAATATAACCTGACCGACGATGCAGTAATTTCGCTGTCAGTTTCATCCAGCGGAAATTACATGAATGAAGAAGCAAAAAAAATGATATCGATAATATATTCAACTTTGAAATCAGAATTTAAAAATGTTCTTATTCTGCCAGCTGTTAAAGATTATTTATTAGCATCAAATGAGGAACTATCACTAAAGATTGCTGAAAAAATTGAACAAAAAAACATATCAAACGAATATGTAAATGCTTTTTATTTTGATGATGAACTTTTACTTTCTCGTAATAAGCAAATCATGAAGCAAATTGATCTAAATGTATCTTTAAATAAAGATTTTAGTCCGGTATTTTATCAAAGTCAAATAAAACTTTGGATGAGCCATTTTAATATTAGATACTGGATTCCAGCTTTACTGATATTACTTTTTTCAGGATTCTTCTTTTTTAAAGCAGGATTAATTTATAAAGGAGTTTTTGCTGCCGGTTTTGCCGGAACCACAATTGAAATAGTTCTTTTGCTGGCTTTTCAGGTTGTTTTTGGATATGTATATACTGTTGTAGGAATTATCATTATGATATTTATGGGAGGTTTAGCATTTGGTTCTTATTATGCTACAAGGTATTTTAAAATAATTGAAAAAAAGCTTTTTAGCAGACTGCAGTTTGGGATTTCATTGTTTGCATTTATTTTGCCTGTTTTATTTATTCTTTTTAAAAATATTGAAATGCATGATGGTTTTATTTTGGGTATTTTTGTAATTCTACTGTCGGTTATTTCATTTTTAACAGGCGCAATATTCTCCGTAGCTAGCAAAATTTCAAAAAGTGAGTACGGAACTGTTGCTTCAAATGCGTATAGTCTTGATTTATTAGGAGCAGCAACAGGAGCGTTACTTTTCACTATATACTTAATTCCTTTGTTGGGTTTTGGATGGTCTGTTGTATTCACTGGTCTTTTTAATCTTTTAATTGCAATACTTGTTAGTTTAAAACAATAATATAATTTTAACTATAAATTTGAAATTGTGTTGATTCCTTTATTATTTTGTTATTATGAGCAGAAAAATAAATAAACGTGAATTTCTAAAATATGCTTTTTTAGGTTCCTGCGCTTGCTCGTTGGGAGCAGGAAAAGTTCATGCCTTTGCAAAATCATTTTCTGTTAATACTGATGAACTTTGGAAATGGAGCAAATTATCAAAATATTATATTGAAACACCTCGGGGAGTAAAATGTCTTATTTGCCCAAACGAATGTATATTAAAGGAAGACGAAGTTGGTGATTGTAGATCAAGGGTGAACTATCAGAATAAAATATATTCAATTGGCTATGGTAATCCATGCTCATTGCATGTTGATCCGATTGAAAAAAAACCACTATATCATTTTTTACCAGAAAGCAAAACATTTTCACTTGCTGTTGCTGGTTGTAATTTGGCATGTTTGAATTGTCAGAACTGGCAAATATCGCAGGTGAGTCCAAAAGAAACACGTAACTATGACTTAATGCCACCAGAAGTTTATAAACAGGCAGAATATTATCAATGTAAATCAATTGCTTATACTTATTCTGAACCAATTGCCTTTTACGAGTATTTTTTAGATTCATCTAAAATTGCACACGAGCATGGAATGAAAAACGTAATGGTTTCTGCAGGATATATAAAAGAGAAACCACTACGCGAAGTAGCAAAATATATTGATGCTGCAAATATCGACCTTAAAAGTTTTGATGATGACATTTATGCAAGACTCAACGGAGGATCACTTCAACCGATTCTGGATACATTAAAGATTTTAAAGGAAGAAGGCGTTTGGTTAGAGATTACCAACCTGATTGTTCCAGAATGGACCGATAATATGGATATGATAAAACGAATGTGCGACTGGTTATACAAAAATGGTTTTGAAAATACTCCTTTACATTTTAGCAGATTTACACCACTTTATAAACTAACACATTTACCAGTAACTCCGGTAAACGCTTTAAATAATGCAAAAGATATTGCTCAAAATGCAGGTTTAAACTATGTGTATATTGGAAATGTCCCTGGTTCAAATGCCCAAAATACCATTTGCCCAAAATGCAAGAAAGTAGTAATAGAACGAAAAGGTTATCGCATTTTACAAAACAATATTGAGAACGGAAAGTGTAAAAGTTGCAATGAGCAAATTGCTGGAGTTTGGGAATAATCTAAACAGAATTCCATATTAATTTAAATATTATCGTTGGTAAAAAAATACCGGAAATTATCCCTGCTGAATTAAAATAGAAGTCAATAGGATTAAAAGATCGATTTGGAATATAATTTTGAACAATCTCACTTATAAAAGAAAAAATTATTGAAGTAAATAAAAATAAAATTAGGAGTTTCGACTTAACTCTGAAATTATTATCCGCTTTCCAAATTAGATAAAACATTGACAAACCAAAATAAACTAAAAAATGAAAAAAGTAATCAAGTCTAATGCTTTGATCTTTAATTTCTAATTTTAATTTAGGGCCGATTGGTGTTAAGGTGAAATAAAGAATAAGTGCTACCCAAATCCAAAATAATATGGCAAACAGTTTTTTGTTTTTAAAAAGAGATTCCATTTTCATTAGAATACTGTATCAAATGCAGAGTATTGAGATTTTTTCATTTAAAATTCTTTCAAGTTGGAAAGATAGCAATAGTTTTATTATCTTGATACTAACATCTATATTGATTTTGATTTAAGCCGAAGACTATTTAAAACTACCGAAACTGAACTAAAAGCCATTGCTCCACCAGCAATCATAGGGTTTAACATAAATCCGTTTATGGGATAAAGTATTCCTGCTGCAATTGGAATAGCAACAATATTATAAATAAATGCCCAAAACAGGTTTTCTTTAATTGTTAGAACAGTTTCTTTTGAAAGTTTTAATGATGCTGCAATTTTTTCTAAATCGCCTTTTACCAAAGTAATGTCGGCACTTTCCATAGCAATATCAGTTCCGTGACCCATCGCAATCCCAATATCAGCCTGAGAAAGGGCCGGAGAATCGTTAATTCCATCACCAACCATAGCCACGTTATATCCTTTTTGTTGTAGCTCTTTTATATAATCCAGCTTGTCTTTTGGAAGAACTTCAGCTTTAAAGTTATCAATGCCTGTTCTTTTAGCTATTTCTTCAGCAGCACCTTGGTTATCACCAGTTAACATATGAACTTGCAGGTTCATTTTGTGCAGACTTTGAATGGCACTAATCGAATTGTCTTTTATTTTATCTGCAATAGAAATTAATGCAACAAGTGATTTGTTTTTGGCTACAAAGACTTGTGTTTGTGATGTATTTCCAAATTGATTGAAATATTGATGTTCTTCTTCAATGCAAATTTGATTTTCTCCCATTAATTGGCAATTTCCAATAATATATTCATTATCATTAATTGTAGCAGAAACACCTAATCCTGTTATGGTATTAAAGTTAACAACATTAATACTACTATTTGTTAAATGATTTAAATATCTGACAATTGAGCTTGCCAAAGGATGCTCCGATTTTTTTTCAATGGCTAATACATCTTCAAGAATCTGATCCTTTTTAACATCACTTTGTAGCCATACAATCTCGGAAACTTCAGGATGCCCTTTTGTGATAGTTCCTGTTTTATCTACAACAATAACGTTAATCTGTCTGGCACGTTCTAAGGCTTCTGCATTTCTGATCAGGATTCCGTTTTCGGCACCTTTTCCAATACCAACCATGAGGGCAGTAGGAGTTGCCAACCCAAGAGCACATGGACAAGCAATAATTAAAACTGTAACTAAGATTACAAACGAATATGTGATTTGTGGCTCTGGTCCAAATAAATACCAAATTGCAGCGCTTAATATTGCCAGGCTAATTACGGTTGGAACAAAAACAGAAGCAATTTTATCGGCCAGCTTTTGTACTGGTGCTTTGCTTCCTTGAGCATTTTTAACCATTTCAATTATTTGAGAAAGCATTGTATCTTTTCCAATTTTCATGGCAATCATTTTAAAACTACCTGTAGTATTAATGGTTGCCCCAATTACTGTATCATGCTCGTTTTTTTCAACAGGAATGGCTTCTCCGGTTATCATACTTTCATCAATAAAGGAAGTTCCTTCAATAACTTTTCCATCAACAGGTATTCGCTCTCCGGGTCGTATAATTAATATGTCTCCAATAATAACATCATCAATAGTAATTTCCTGCTCCAGATTGTTTCGCATAACATGAGCAGTTTTAACTTTTAAACCCATTAGTTTTTTAATGGAATCTGATGTTTTTGATTTGGCTTTTTCCTCAAAATATCTGCCTAAAAGTATCAGGGCAATGATAATAACTGCAGCCTCAAAATATACGTGTGGTGTAATGCCTTTTGAAATCAAAAAATCAGGGAAAAAAGTATTGAAAGTACTGAATAAAAAAGCGGTCCCCGTGCTTAAAGCAACCAAGGTATCCATGTTAACAGACTTGTTCTTAGCTTGTTTATAAGTTATTATGAAGAAATCTCGACCAAACCATGTTAAAACAGGAATTGTTAAAAAGAACATTATCCAGTTTGCATATGCAATATTTGGAAAAAACATTGCTATTGAAAATATAGGCAACGCAAGTAGTATTGAATAAAATGCTTTAAGTTTCGACTTTGTCAGATGTTTTTTTTCTTTTGCTTCAATTTCATCAATATCTTCATTCGATTTACCAAGAATTAATTTATAACCGATACTTTCTATAGATTTTTCAAAATCTTGTTCAGAAACTTGCTCTTCGTCAAATTCAATAAACACACTTGCTGATGCAAAGTTCACATTAGCTGTATGAACACCTTTAAGAGAAGAAAGCATTGATTCAACACTTTGTGCACAAACAGCACAGCTCATTCCTTCAACCTTATATGTTTCTTTTTTAATACTCATTAAGAAAAATCAGTTCTATAGTTTCTCAATATTATAACCTGCTTTTGTAACAGCATCTTGAACGGCAATTGAAATTTCATCTTCAGAAATATTATCAAAATCTACTTCTAATGTTTTTTTTTGAACATCAAGAAATACTCTCCACGATTCAATTTCCTTAATTGCTTCCATATTAGGTTTTATAGCATTTATACAACCCTTGCATTTAAGATTGGTTTTGAATTGTACTGATTTCATGTTGTGAAGTTAAATTTCAAGTAAGATTCTGATCGAGATTTTTTTATATAGTAAATCGGTCCCGGAAGCGTCAAAGAAAATGATTATGAGAAAAATTACCTTGTTATTAACCCTGCTTCCGAAACCGATTTGTCATTAGTAAACAACTGTAAGTTGAAATTGTTTACTTATTTTTTTATTTATTGCAATTATTATTGCAAGAACATGCTATTTTATTCTGTCTTACTTTAAAAAATGCTTCTTTGCCTTCTTTAAAAACAAACCAGCCTATTATTAAAGATCCAATAATGTCAATGTACCCTATTTTAAATATTTCGTACAATCCACTCGAAACTAATAGAACTATTGATAAATATAAGCATGACTTAGTGCAATTTGCATCAGCAATTATTGCCTCTGAGTTCATTCTTTTACCAATGTTTAATTTATATCGCATTAAAAAGAACATTGTTATTATTGAGATTCCTGAAATTATTAATCCGGGAAAAGTTGTTTCAGGTTTATTATTCTCAATAATATTAAATACCGCACCTGCTATAATTCCTAAAGTTAAAATGTAAAAACCAGCACCTGTTATTCTAAGAGCTTGTCTTTCAAATTTGTCTCTGTTTTCAACTTTAGAAAACTTCATTCTTAAAACCATGTGAGCAATTCCAATACCAGAAATTACTTCCACAAAGCTATCAGTCCCAAATCCAAGGAGCGATAAAGCGTCATCTTCTAATCCGTAATAAACAGAAATAATTCCTTCAACAACATTATAAAAAATAGTTATAATGCTTAATATAAACGCTGTATTTAGGAGTTTATTATCATTCATACAAGAATAAAAGATGTAATTGTCTTTAATTGTACAAATGTAACTATTTTATTATTTAATCAAAGTTTGTTTTTAATAAAAAAGAGGGATCCAATAATTGATGGAATTGCAATATTGATAAACCATAATAATGAAGTAGATAATACAATTCCTAATATATTATTTGAAAATAATCCAATAAAGAAAATAGCAAGTGAACCTCTGATTCCTAACTCAATTAAGGTTGTGGTTGGTATTAAAGTTGCAAATAAGTACACTAAGCTTATTGTGATATATGCCTGCGAAATAGTCAAGTGGATGTCAAAGAAAAATAGCAAAAGAAAAAACTGACTTATAAATACAAAATAACGAGTAAAACTTAAAAGAAGTGTTTTAAATAAAGTGACGAATTTTGTTTCAGATAAATATTCTAATTGATTTTCTTTGGATTTGAAAAATGGGATCTTCAATAACAAATTTTTGATTCTTTTTATATTGAAATAAACCCAGATTAGAATTGTCAGAATAATAACAAGCCCGTAAACTGTGATATTATTGAATATTGGATTGATCGTAATTTTATTGGGATAAAATATTAAAAACAATGCAAAACCAAAGATTCCTGCGGTTATTGTAGTAATAAATTGTGCAAAACTTCCAATACCTGTTGCTAAAACTCCAAAAGTTCGTTTTCCTTTTTCCATGAAAATCACTCTTCCTCCAATTTCCCCTATTCGATTTGGAGTGAAAATACCAATTGTAATTCCTGAAAAAACAGCCTGCAGAGCATTCATAAAACTAAAATGTTGAATTTTATCTATAAGGATTTTCCATTTAACAGTTTCAATACTCCAATTAAGAAACATTAATATTATTACTATCAGTAATAATGAAATGTTAATAGAAGAGTAATGTTGAGCGGATAGATCCAGATTTCGTAGCTCCTTAAAACTTGCAATTTTGTAAATAATAAAACCATACGAAAGCAATATTAAAACTATGCTTAATATGATTTTTTTTGTTTTACTTTTCATTTAAAGTTTTATTCAATTATGTCAAAGATATAAGAAGAATCTGTATTGTTTGAAAATGAGTTAAGTTTTTCGATCTTTACAAAACAAAAGTTCAAGATTAAAGGTTTTAAGTTAAAAGCTTGAAATTTTCAAATTGCATTTATTTTTAATTATTAAAAAATAATTTTTAATTACTGTATATGAGTTATGTACGCCCCAAAAAAAGTTTAGGTCAGCATTTTTTAAAAGATCAAAACATTGCGAATAAAATTGTAGATGCAATTGAAGGTTGTTCACAAAAGAATGTGTTGGAAATAGGACCAGGAACCGGAGTTTTAACATCTATATTAATTGATAAAAACGATATTGATCTTTTTGCCATTGAAATTGACTCAGAAGCTTATGAATATTTACAATTAACTTTTCCATCACTTGGAGAGAATCTTATATTTAAGAATATTCTCAAATTTGATCTAAAAGAGGTTTTTACTGATCCTATAACTATAATTGGAAATTTCCCTTACAATATATCCAGCCAGATATTTTTTAAGGTGCTTGAAAATCGTGATCTGGTTAAAGATGTTGTTTGTATGATCCAAAAAGAAGTAGCTGAAAGGATTAGTGCTTCGCATGGAAATAAAACCTATGGAATATTAAGTGTATTTCTACAGGCTTTTTATGATATAGAATATTTATTTACAGTCGGACCAAAAGTTTTTGATCCACCACCAAACGTAAATTCTGCAGTTATACATTTAAAAAGGAATAAAAGAGAACAATTAGGATGCGATGAAGTGTTATTTTTTAAAGTAGTTAAATTGGGATTTAATCAAAGAAGGAAGACATTGCGTAACTCCTTAAAAAGTATTTTATTAAATTTACCAACCGACAACGAAATTTTCGGAAAAAGACCAGAACAACTAAATGTGGAAGATTTTATTTATCTTACTAATCTGATTGATTCTGAATCAAAGTAATTTTTCAACATAAATATTCGGCCTATGCAATTCGAATTAACCAAAGAATATATTGATGAGCTTCAGGATCACATTGAAAAAAGTGATGAGGTTAAAACATTTGAATTAGTTAAAGATCTTCACCCGGCCGATATTGCTGAAATTTATGATGAGTTAAGTATTGATGAAGCTCGTTTTATTCATGTAATGCTTGATAGTGAGGATGCCGCAGAGGTTCTTGTTGAGCTGGAAGAAGACGATCGTGAACGATTTTTAAAAGTACTTCCGAGTGAAGATATTGCAGATTTTATTGAAAAACTTGATTCCGATGATGCTGCCGATGTTGTTGGAGAATTTTCTGAAGAAAAACAGGAAGAAGTATTATCACATATTGATGACCTTGAACAAGCTGGAGATATTGTTGATCTTTTAAATTATGATGAAGATTCAGCTGGTGGTCTGATGGCCAAGGAATTAATTACAGTTAATGAAAACTGGAATATAATGACTTGCCTTCAAGAAATGCGAAAGCAAGCGAAAGATGTTGATGAAATTTATTATGTATATGCTGTTGATGATAATGAAGTATTGAAAGGAACTTTATCATTAAAAAAATTATTATTAACTGCCTCGAACAGGAAAATTGTAAATGTTATTAATACAGATGTTATATCGGTAAAAACAGATACAACTTCAGAAGAAGTAGCTAATATAATGGATAAATATGACCTTGTTGTACTTCCAGTTGTTGATCCGTTGAATCGTTTAGTTGGTAGAATTACTATTGATGACGTGGTGGATGTTATTCGTGAAGAGGCTGAAAGAGATTATCAGTTGGTATCTGGTATTACACAGGATGTTGAATCAACAGATAGCGCATGGTTACTAACTCGCGCACGAATTCCCTGGTTGTTTATTGGTTTGTTTGGTGGAATTATTGCTGCATTGGTAATGGGTGTTTACGAGGTTGATTTAGGAATTAATCCAAGAATGGCATTTTTTATTCCATTAATTGCGGCGATGGGTGGAAATGTTGGAGTGCAATCGTCTTCAATAATTGTTCAGGCTTTAGCTAATAACTCAATGGGATTTGAAGGAATAGGGCAAAAATTATTAAAGGAACTTGGCGTTGCATCTATAAACGGAATTATTCTTTCTACAGTTATATTTGCTTACAACTATTTTTTTAGTGACTCTTTTGCTTTAACTCTTACTGTGAGCACAGCTTTATTTTCAGTAATTGTTTTTGCATCTATGTTTGGAACTGTTGTCCCTATGTTATTAAATCGCTTGAAAATTGATCCTGCATTAGCAACAGGACCATTTATTACAACGGTTAATGATATTATGGGATTATTCCTATACTTAATGATTGCTCGTGCTTTTTTTGTAATTTTTTAAAAAAGCTTCCAATAGTAAATTATTAGGAAAATAATTGGCACAATAATACCTATGCTTGTGAGCCAAGCTCCACGTCCGGTTATTCCGTTTTTTCCTTTTAAAATAAATAGACCGCTTATAGCAAGAAGTAATAATGATATTGCATAAATATCTGAAATAACTGTCCACCACTTTTGTGGATTATAATGCAGGTAGTTGAATTGATGAAAAACAGGTCTTCGTTTAGATGTTTCAATATTTCCTTGTCCTGTTTCTAAATCAACAAAAACACTTCCATTTTTAATGAAAATCTTTAAAGTATTGTCATTTGGAAAATAGTGATTCTTGTATTTCTCATTTGGAGCATACTCATCTAACAATGTAGTAACATAAGTGCGCGTTACATCTATTTTATTTATAGGAGTCGATTTAATATTTATTTCATTATTTCTAATAATATAACTAGGATTCCAATCATCAATATGATTTAATGCTATTCCTGACAATCCATAAATTATGGTTAAGAAAAAGAAAATATAACCTAAATCACGATGTATGCTTCTGTTTAGTTTTCTTAGTTTCATAAACTAACTTCATATTAAAAGAATGTCCGAAAATATATAATCTTCGGACAAACTTAGTAAATCTATATTATTTGGGAAAACTTATTTCTTAATGAGTGTGTTCTTCACCTTCTTCATGCTTGTGTTCATGCTCATGCTCATGTTCTTCACTTTTAGCATGTTCATGTTCGTGCTCTTCAGCTTCTACTTCTTCACCTTCTGCATGTTCGTGCTCACATTCTTTTACTTCAAATTTACTTGCTTCAACCCAGAATTGAGAATAGTATCCGTTTTCTGATTCAGAAATTTGTTTTCTCATAGCATCAATTTGCTGCTTCTTTTCTTCTTTTGCTTCTTCAGTTTCGTCATGTGTTCCTCCTGAATGATCATGAATAGCCTCACTATCTGAACCTTCAGCTATTTCTTTTTCAAGATTTACTACAAAAGCTTCATCAATGCGTAATTCTTTAAGTATTCCTTTAACTATAACATGACTTCCTTCAAGTTCTTTTTCAAAAACACCAATTTCTTCGCTTGGAGTAATTTTTATTGCAACCTCAGGATCTTCACCCATAATAAACATTCTTTTTCCACCGTGCGAACAAACATGATTCACTGTTCCTACAATAACTATGTCTTTATCAACATAGGCTTGCATGTCTGCCATTACTTGGTCAACAGTTACTTTTGTTACGTCTTTATCGCAACAAGCTTCTTTTTTTTGTTCTTTATTAGCGCAAGAAACCATAATTGCTGCAATTGCTACAATCCCCAATACTTTTTTAATCATAAGAGTTAGATTTTTAATAGATTAATAATTGATTTTTGAGCCGTAAAGATACTAAGGTTCTTTTTAAAATGAGTAAACCATAATTATTTTAACCTCATGTTAACATCTATAGTTTTCGGTATTTTTAAAGTAAAATCTCAATTAGTTAAAAAGTAGTGTTAATAGCTTCTACAGGATTAAGTCGTGCTGCTTTGTATGAAGGGAAAATACCTGAAATTAGCCCAATTGCAATAGAAATTAATAAGCCAAGTAATATATTTCCTAATGTGAGTGTTATTTCCAGCTCAATTTTGCTTGAGGCAATTAAACTTCCAGCAAAAATGAAGAGTAGACCAATTGCTCCTCCAATAAGAGAAAGCATTACGGCTTCAAATAAAAACTGAAACAAAATAAATTTGCGTTTTGCTCCTAAGGATTTCTGAATTCCAATCAGGTTTGTTCGTTCTTTTACCGAAACAAACATAATATTTGCAATACCAAAACCACCAACAAGAATAGAAAAACCACCAATAAGCCAGCCTGCAAGATTAATAACCCCAAAAATGCTGTTTAAGGCGGAATTTAAAATACTTGATTGGTTTAAAGCAAAAGTGTCTTTTTCTTTTGGATTTAATGTTCTGGTTGACCTGAGAATGCTTCGTAATTCATCTTTTAATTCACTAATATTAACATTTGGTTTTGCCTTTACCATGATCATTGGATTGGCATTTTCACTTTTTATATCCAACAGTGTTTTGGAATAAATTATAGGAAGTATAATCATATCATCAAGACTTCCTCCGCTATTTAAGATATCTTTTCCTTCTTTCGCAATTAAGCCAACAACATTAACTTTTCTTCCCGAAATCTTAATATTTTTTCCTACAGGATTTCTTCCTTGAAAAAGATCTGCAGCAAGTTGATGACCTATTAAACAAACGTTTTTTCCGGCTGTTGATTCAAATGGAGTGAAATATCGTCCATCTTCAAGCTCAAAGGTTCTTATTTTTTCAAACTCATGTGAATTAGCCCAGAGAATAGCATCTTCTGCAGTATTGTTTTTGTATTTTACAGTTCGTAAGGTTGAGGCTGCAAAATTTACAATTTCAGCTTTTTCAGATCTTTTTTTAATTTGCTCATACTCTTCAATTTTAGGAACAGGGCGTTTTAAATATTCCCACCATGCAAATTCTTCTCCTGGTGGAGGAGCCCAGGGCCATTTCTGAACGTAAATAATATCATCACCCAATGAAGATAAACTATTTCGAATAGTATTTTCAAGAGAATCAAGTATTGTAAATACAGAGATTATCGCAAAAATACCAATTGTTATGCCAAGTAAAGTAAGAAGAGTTCTTAAGCGATTAACTTTTAAGGCATTAATTGCAAATAGAAAACTTTCTTTTAACAAATTAAGAAAAAGCATATTTATTACTTTTTATGAGTTGAAAAGTTTTTTAACAAATATACGATTTCCGATTTTTTTTTTGGTGTATTATTTATATTTTCGAACAATTATTAGAATAGTTTATTTAATGGGGTATTTGCGATTTTTTAAGCATATCTAATTACCATTTTACAGTTTTTTTTAAGTATTTTTGTTGGACTTTAACAAGGATTTGTAAATGAGCGATTTGAAAAAGATAAATTCAGCTTTAATATCAGTTTTTAATAAAGATAATTTAGAATCGATAATTAAGAAACTTGCTGAATTAAATATTGAAATATTTTCTACAGGAGGAACCAAAGAATTTATTGAAAAAATTGGAGTTAAAGTTACAGCTGTTGAGGACTTAACTGAATATCCATCAATTCTTGGAGGTAGGGTAAAAACTTTACACCCAAAGGTTTTTGGTGGAATTCTGGCTCGAAGAGATAACAGTTCTGATAAAGAACAGTTGAAAGAGTATCAAATTCCGGAAATAGATTTAGTAATTGTGGATCTTTATCCTTTCGAAGATACAGTTGCTTCAGGAGCAGGTGAGCAAGATATAATTGAAAAAATTGATATAGGAGGGATTTCATTAATTCGTGCTGCAGCTAAAAATTTTAAGGATACAGTTATTGTTTCTTCAAAAAATCAGTACCAGGATTTAATTGAATTATTAGAAACTAAAAATGGAGAAACTTCCATTGAAGATCGTAAGAAATTTGCTTTAGATGCATTCAATGTTTCTTCGCATTATGATACTGCAATCTTTAACTACTTCAATAGAGATATTCAAAAGCCCGTATTTAAGCAAAGCTCAATAAACGGAAACGAACTTCGATATGGAGAAAATCCACATCAGAAAGGATTCTTTTTCGGAAATTTAGATGATGTGTTTGAGCAGTTACATGGCAAACAAATTTCATATAATAACCTTTTGGATATTGAAGCTGCAGTGCAATTAATTGCTGAGTTTGACGAAACTACTTTTGCAGTAATGAAACATAACAATGCATGCGGAATTGCTTCAAGAGATAAATTAGTTGATGCTTGGAATGCAGCTTTAGCAGGCGACCCTGTTTCTGCTTTTGGTGGTATTTTAATTGCCAACAAAGAAGTTGATATGCAATCGGCGATTGAAATTGACAAAATATTCTTTGAAGTAATAATTGCTCCTTCATATGCAAATGATGCACTTGAAGTTTTAAAGAAAAAGAAAAATAGGATAATCTTGATTCAGAAAATGAATAAGTTTCCTTCAATACAATACCGCTCAATGCTGAACGGAACATTAGTTCAGGATAGAGATTTAAAAATGGAAGTTGCTGAGGACCTGAAAACAGCAACCAAAAAAGCTCCAACAAAAGAAGAAATAGAGGATTTATTGTTTGCAAATAAATTAGTGAAACATTCGAAATCAAATACAATTGTTTTAGCTAAAAATAAGCAATTGTGCGCAAGTGGAGTTGGACAAACATCACGGATTGATGCGCTTAAACAAGCTATATCAAAAGCAAATAGTTTTAAGTTTGATTTAAACGGAGCCGTTATGGCTTCAGATGCATTTTTCCCTTTTGCAGATTCAGTTCAGATAGCATTTGAAGCAGGAATAACATCAGTTATTCAACCAGGTGGATCGGTAAGAGATCAAGAGTCAATTGATTATTGCAATAAAGAGGGAATGGCAATGGTATTAACAGGAACAAGACATTTTAAACATTAATAAACCAAGAATAATTAAATATAAGGACGTGTAATGGGATTTTTTTCATTTTTTACTCAGGAATTAGCAATGGATTTAGGAACTGCTAATACTATCATAATATATAACGATAAAATTGTTGTTGATGAACCATCAATTGTTGCTGTTGAACAGGCAACCGGTAAGCTAATTGCTATTGGTAAAAAAGCTCGCCAAATGCATGGTAAAACACACGTAAATATTCGTACAATAAGACCTTTAAAAGATGGTGTTATTGCCGACTTTAATGCTGCCGAACTTATGATTCGGGGTATGATAAAAATGATAAATCAAAAACCTCAGTTATTTGCTCCTTCATTAAGATTAGTTGTTTGTATTCCATCAGGAAGTACAGAAGTTGAAATGCGTGCTGTACGTGATTCTTCAGAACATGCAGGAGGTCGTGATGTATTTATGATTTATGAACCTATGGCAGCTGCAATAGGTATGGGAATTGATGTTGAAGAACCAAAAGGAAGTATGGTAGTTGATATCGGAGGTGGTACAACTGAAGTTGCAGTTATCGCTCTTGGAGGAATCGTAAGTAACAAATCAATCAGAATAGCAGGCGATGCTTTTACTTCTGATATTCAGGCATATATGCGTCATCAGCATAATATAAAAATTGGAGAAAGAACAGCAGAAGAAATTAAAATTAATGTTGGTTCATGTTTAGCTGAACTTGAAAATCCACCAGAAGATTACATAGTTCGTGGTCCAAATCTTATGACTGCAATGCCAGTTGAAATACCTGTTTCATATCAAGAAATCGCACATTGTCTTGATAAATCAATTTCTAAAGTTGAAACTGCAATTTTGGGAGTGTTAGAGCAAACTCCTCCTGAATTATATGCTGATATTGTAAATGATGGTGTGTATTTGGCAGGTGGTGGAGCCCTAATGAGAGGATTAGATAAGCGACTAACCGATAAAATTGGAATAAAGTTTCACGTTGCAGAAGATCCATTGCATGCGGTTGCTCGCGGTACAGGAATTGCCTTGAAAAACGTTAATAATTTTTCATTTTTAATGAGATAAAAGCTTTAGGGTGAATAGAATATGAGAAGTTTACTAAATTTTTTATTACGAATACATTTTTTACTTCTATTCATACTCATCGAAGTTTTTTCTATTTCACTTTTGGTTAACAGAAATAGTTTTCATAAAGCAAGGTTTGTGAATTTTACACGACAAGTTGCAGGAAACGTTTTTGTAAAATCAAATAATTTAAAGCAGTATTTGTCATTAGCTGAAGAAAATCAGAAGTTGACTAATGAAAATAACAGACTTTTAAATATTATTGAATCTACCTACAAATCAGATGAAATATTCTTTCGTTCTGTAAATGATACGATCTTTAATCAAAGATATAAGTATACATCAGCAAAAATCATTAATAACTCCATAAATAAAAAACACAACTTTATTACCCTGAATAAAGGCCGTGAACAAGGATTAAGACCTGAAATGGCAGTGGTTTCTGAAGGAAGTATTGTTGGAGTAATAAAGGGTGTATCAAATAATTATTCAACAGTAATATCTTTACTGAATCTTGATTTGAAAATAAGTTCTAAGATTAAAAAGAACGGATACTTTGGTTCATTAATGTGGGAAGGGCAAGGATATCAAACAGCAATATTGAATGAGATTCCATTAAATGCAGATGTTCAAGTTGGTGATACAATTATTACAAGTGGATTTTCATCTATTTATCCGGAAGGAGTCCTCATTGGTTTTATTAGTGATTTTACTGAAAAAGGTGGTAGTTTTTATGAAATAAAGGTAAAACTGTCAACTGATTTTAAGAGCCTTGATAATGTTAATGTAATTGGCAATTTATTACAAACAGAAAAATTAAATATAGAAAAACAGACTGAGTAAAATGATTAAGTTATTACCACGATACATATTGAGCTTTATTTTACTTGTTTTTTTACAGGTATTTATTCTTAATAATATCCAGTTTAGTGGGTATATTAATCCTTACATTTATGTTCTGTTTATTTTGGTTTTACCATTTGAAACACCAAAGTGGGTTTTATTATTCATTGCTTTTATTTTGGGATTAACTGTTGATTTATTCTCAAATACTCCGGGGATGCATAGTTCAGCAACAGTATTTATGGCTTTTTTGCGTCCGTATGTTTTAAAGGTGATATCTCCAAGAGATGGTTATGAATCAGAAACCTTACCTCAGTTAAAATATTACGGATCTGCATGGTTCATTAGGTACTCTGCGATTTTAATATTTGCGCATCATTTATTCTTATTTTATATTGAGGTGTTCAGGTTGTCAGAGTTTTTTGCTACATTGGCAAGAGTTATATTAAGCTCGTTATTTACTATAATATTAGTTTTAATCAGTCAGTATTTTTACCGAAGAGATATTAAAAGGTAAAAAGAAACTTTAATACAAGTTTGTGTGGATTCTTTTGCTAACAGAAGACATATTATTAGATTTATTATAATACTTGTTGGGCTAATCTTTATTATAAGATTATTTTTTCTTCAGGTTATTGATAGTACATACAAACTTACCGCAAGTAGTAATGTTCTCAGATACGTAACTCAGTTTCCTGCCCGAGGGTTAATTTACGACAGAAATGGTGAGCTGCTTGTTTATAATGAAGCTACTTACGATTTAATGGTTGTTCCGAATCAGTTACAGGATTTTGATACAACAGAGTTTTGTACTATTCTGGAACTAAAAAAGGAATATGTTGAGGAAGCTTTAAAAAGAGCAAGGAAGTTCTCAAGATATAATTCATCTGTATTTTTAAAGCAGGTTTCATCGAAAACTTACGCAAATCTTCAAGAAAAACTTTATAAATACCCTGGCTTTTATGTTCAGGCACGAACATTAAGAAAATACAACTCAGATATTGGTGCACACTTGCTTGGATATGTTGGTGAAGTAAATGAAAAGATTATTGAAAATGATGATTATTACAGATCTGGTGATTATATAGGAATTAGTGGAATAGAGCAATCATATGAGGAATACATTAGAGGAAAAAAGGGTGTAAATGTATATTTGGTTGATGTTCATAACAGAATTAAAGGTACGTACGCTAATGGAAGACTTGATAAAGAAGCTGAAGTAGGTTCGAATATTATTTCAACAATTGATGCAGAATTGCAGGCATATGGCGAAAAATTGATGGCAAATAAAATTGGGAGTATTGTTGTAATAGAACCATCTACAGGTGAAATACTTTCAATCGTATCAACTCCAACCTATAAACCTGAACTTTTAGTTGGTCGTAAAAGAACAGAAAATTATGTGCGTTTAATGTCTGATACTTTAAAGCCTCTCTTTAACAGAGCGTTAATGGCACAATATCCTCCTGGCTCAACTTTTAAAATTATAAATGCATTAATCGGAATGCAGGAAAGAATCTTATATCCTTATACAAAATATGAATGTTATGGAGGTTATAATTCAGGACGTTTCCATTTGGGTTGTCATATACACAAATCACCACTGAATTTGGTTGAATCTATTCAAATGTCATGTAATGCATATTATTGCAATGTGTTTAGAAACATTCTGGATAATAAAAAATATCCTTCAATTAGAGAGTCATTTGATATGTGGAGAGAGTATATCATGTCTTTTGGTTTTGGGGAATATCTGAACAGCGATTTTAGTAACGAACTTAAAGGTCTGGTTCCAACAAAAGAAAGATATGATAGAATATACGGTAAGAATAGATGGAAATCTTTAACTCTTGTTTCAATGGCAATTGGTCAGGGTGAGTTAGGAACTACACCTTTACAAATGGCAAATATGACTGCTGCAATTGCTAATCGTGGGTATTATTACATACCTCATATTGTAAAAGAAATTGAAGGCGATTCCGAATTAGATGAAAGATTTTATCAAAAGCAGTATACCAAGATTGATTCTTTTTATTTTGAGATAGCTATTGAAGGAATGGATTTAGCAGTAAATGGAGAGCCGGGAAGTGGTAGTACTGCAAGAAGTGCACAAATACCTGATATTACCGTATGTGGGAAAACCGGTACAGCTGAAAATCCGCATGGCAAAGATCATTCAATTTTTATAGCTTTTGCACCTAAAGAAGATCCTAAAATTGCTATTGCTGTTTATATTGAAAATGGTGGATTTGGGAGTACATGGGCAGCACCAACAGCAAAATTAATGATAGAAAAATATTTGAATGATTCTATATCTGTTCCATGGTTGGAGGAACGTATCTTAAATGCAGAAATTAATTATAACAATGCAGAGAAGGATTAATATATGGAGTAGTATCGACTGGCTGACAGTAGGCATGTATCTTGTCTTAGTATTTTTAGGATGGATAAATATTTACGCAGCAGTTTACAATGAGGAGCATCAGGGGATTTTTGATGTTACTCAGCGTTACGGAAAACAATTAATTTGGATTTCTGCTGCATTCGTAATTGCTTTTATTGTATTTGTAATTGACATTAATTTTTATTCCTACTTTGCATATATAGTATATGGATTCCTGATTTTTGTTTTAATCAGTGTGCTTATTTTTGGGAAAGAAGTTCATGGTGCAACCTCCTGGTTTGAGATTGGAAATATTCGTGTACAGCCTGCTGAGTTTGCCAAGATTGCAACTGCTTTAGCTCTGGCGAGGTACTTAAGCTCCTATAATGTTCAGTTAAATAATATAAAGTCGTATATACGAATTGCTGCAATAATTTTAGTTCCGTCATTTTTAATTTTATTGCAAAACGATACCGGTTCAGCATTGGTTTATTCTGCTTTTATTATTGTTTTATATCGAGAAGGGATATCTGAAAATGTATTATTGCTGGCTTTGTTTGTTGTAGTCTTATTCATTCTCGCTCTTGTACTCGAAAAATTGATTATTATTCTTTTATTATTAGGAATAATATTAGTTATATTTTGGTTTGTAAATAGAAAATTAAAATTTACTGCAATTAGTATCAGTATTCTTTTGTTTTTATCAGGAGTATCTTATGCTGTTAATGAGATATTTAAACTGGGATTAACATATTATTATTTAGTATTAATTGCTCTTGGAATTTCAGCGATTGTTTTTGTAATCCTATCGATTAAATATAAAATAAGGCGCGTTGTTTTGCTCATTATATTCTTAGTAGGATCAATAGCATTTACATATTCTGTTGATTATGTTTTTAATAATTTTCTTGAACCTCATCAGCAAAAACGAATAAACGTTGTTTTAGGATTGGAATCGGATCCTTATGGTGTAGAATATAATGTAAACCAGTCGAAAATTGCTATTGGTTCAGGAGGATTAACAGGAAAAGGGTTTCTTCGTGGTACACAAACAAAGTTTGATTTTGTACCTGAACAAAGTACTGATTTCATTTTCTGTACAATTGGTGAAGAATGGGGCTTTTTAGGTACTTTTTTTATTGTATCACTGTTTGTCTTCTTTTTATACCGGCTAATTGGTATTGCTGAGCGACAGCGATCTCAGTTTAGCAGAGTTTATGGTTATGCCGTTGTTTCAGTCTTCTTTTTCCATATTGTAATTAATATAGGTATGACCATAGGACTTGTTCCTGTTATTGGAATTCCTCTTCCGTTTTTTAGTTACGGAGGCTCTTCATTGTGGGCTTTTACAATTCTACTGTTTATATTCTTAAGGTTAGATGCCAGCCGATTAGAATTACTTCATTAATTAACTTAAAGAATTATAATTGCAAGTTTGAAAAGCTATCAGTAGTTTCAAAATTATATTTTGGATATTCAAATACTGGGAATCTGCTTTCTGTTTCGCCAATAGAATAGCCCCAAAGTGTATCGTAATCTTCAGTATTTTCATTCATCTTTTCGAGCTGACGAAGATATTCACCAATCGGTTTTGACTCAACAATAATAACATCATTCATATTATGAATAATCGGACTGTGGTTTCGTGTAGAATCGTGATCAAATTTAAGAATTCTTCTTCCACGTCTTGTAATTCCAATTGTCCTAAATGTTAGACTCTTACCAACGCCAGGAAGATTAAGAACATTACGGTCTGTCGCTAAAAACGGAAGATTCTCTCTTTCCCTTAGGTAAGAAATATTCTCGATCATATGCTTTGCATTAAGCTGATACATTCTGATCAGTTCCTTATATTTTTTTGGTATTCTGCCTATTCTTTTTTCTTCTAATTGTTCTTGCACAGCTCGTGCATTTGTTGCAAAATTGTTGTAATTCTCCATGTATCCTTTTACAGAAAACGTGTAATATGTAATTACTCCAATATCGTTCAATACTTTTCGTAGTTTATTTGTATGACCTCTTCTTGAAGATGCTGCTGTAAACACATGTTGGTTGGTAATAGTCCATCCTGCATTTACTATTTTTTCTATTCCCGCTTTAACTTCAGGAGTGATTTCCATTGCAGACTCAAAATGAGTTTGGATTACAAATTGTTTAATACCAACCTTCTCCGCTTTTTCTTTAAACTCAGTAAGGATTTTTATTAAATCATGAGTTATACGTTGAGGTAAATATACCGGAAGCCTGGTTCCAAGTCTTACACGAAGCATTTCAGCATATTTCTCACCATTTTCGCGGGTTTCATTTTTCGCTTTTTTTCTCTTAGCCATCTCATAAACAGCATCAAGAATTTTCTTAAGCGAATTGTCAGAACTCATAAAAGCATCGCCACCAGTAATTAAGATATCTCTTAACTGTGTATCATTTTCAAAATAATCTAATAATCTTTGTAGTTTTGCAGGCCATCTTTCAGTTGGCTCTAAATTGGCTAAATCGAAATTTAAATTTCCTCTTTGGAAATCGTACATTCTTTGACATGAAGCACATAATCCCCCGCAAGCACGTCCCATTGAGTCGGGAATTAATATTGCAACCTCAGGATATCTTCTGTGCAAACTATGTGCTGAAGGTAATATCCAGCCAGCAGCATTTGGTTTGTCGCGTTCAACAACATCTTCTTTTTCCCAAGCTACAATATGCCCAAATTCATGAATTAACTCTTTACTATAAATAATGTAATCGCGAATTGCAGCATCATTATATGTCTTTTTCTTTTTATTTACTTCTAATAAGGATAAATAATACGGATTAACAAAGAAAGGAATGCCTTCTTTTTCAGCTTCCTTTAAAGCATGCATTGTTTCACTGTCTAAAGAATAATCCAGCATTCTATTTAATAATTCCGGATCTCTAACGGCAAATTTTAAATGGAATTTTTTTGTTTCCCACCACGAATTTACTTTCTCGTATTTTTCTTCTAAAGTTGAAAGATCACTTAAAGCATATTTTGTCGTTTTTACTTTCCCGGAATCAATTAAATCAATGATAATATTTATAATGCGATCCTTATTTTTCTTTCTGCATTGAACAATATGTTCATCTAATCCTGATGGATGTTTGTCCATCCATGTTTGAATTTGTTTGCGATCGGGTTGTTTATGTTTTATTTTTCCGGTAAACTGTCGAAATAAATGGAGCATATCAATAAAAAAGAAATACTTCCCGCCTCCGGTTCCATTTTTAACAGCTAACCATAAAATTTTGAAAGGAGTGTTTGTTCTTTTTTGTCCACGAACATTTAAATCAGTGTAAACCTGATTAGTATGATCAATATAATCCAAAATTCGTACTGCACCAACCTCTCTCCATTTAATTTTCTCAAAAGCTTTTCTTCCTGTAACCTCGTTATTGTAGTATTGATAAGCTTCTGGATTTTTCTTAAGTTCTGATTCAACCCAGATTTTAATTTTTAAATTGACTTCTATTTCAGTTTCAGAATCAATAAGAATCTCTTTTAATTTAGGATTTTCATCAAGAATTAGATTTACAATGTTTTGTGATTTATGACTAATTTGAATTTTTTCTTCTGCTGTATAATGGACCATCTCTCAATTCCTCTCGATTATTCAATGTATAATATGACTGCAAAAATAGATATTTAAAAATGCAGCAAATATAATCCTTTAAAGACTAAACGCCTTAGAAAAGGATTTGTTTTTAAGGAATGCAAAAGTACCGAAAAATGTACAGATATAAAAGCAGAGTAGGCTAAATCAAGATTCTATCTTTTCAATATCGATATTGTGAACTGTCTTAATATAATATATGATATCTGAAAAAAACAGGCTGAAATTGTGTCTCAGGAATTCATAATTTTCTTTCATTACATCAATTGCAAAATCTGCATGATCAGGCAAAGAAGTATATTTGGGCATTGTACTTAAAACTGATCTTATTCCCTCAATATCTTTATACGAGTATATACGGTTATTTCTTATAAGTCTTGGCACAAATTCTTGTACTTCTGCAGGAAGCATATCATTACGTTCTATAAGTAAATTATGAAACTCATCAATAAAATCTTTCAGATCAACATAAGAATATTTTGACCAATTTACAGCTAAAAAATGGTCGTAAAGAATATCAATAACTATCCCAGCATATTTTCGATATTTAGGAGCAAACAGATTTTTAGCATCAAGTGTATGTGTATTCTTATCAGTAAAACTATCAATAAATCTGTGAAGTAATATTCCTTCTCTTATTTTCTCAGGATAAATATGAAAAGCTCTTCCTTTTATATAGTCGCCTATAAAATTCCCAAGTCTAACGTCATCGTTATCGCCAGATAGATATATGTGCGCAAGGAAGTTCATGTTTAGATGTCTACTATATTGATTATTATACGAATTTACAGGATGTTTTTGGCATATACTTCAAACGTCTAAGTTAATAATTAAATTCCATACATGTTTCTTAACATGTTTTTGAAAATTGTTTCGGATTTGTGTAATTGTCATGGAATTAGGCAATTGGTAAAAAATATTAACACTGTAGTGCTTTAAACTTTATAGCTTTTAATTATGAATTCTTGCGCTAAAATTTAACTTTGTTGTACATTATTAAATATTAATTAATTAAAAATAAAAAGGAGGAATTATGGCTAAGAAAAACGTTCTTATTATAGGAGCCGCTGGAAGAGATTTTCACAATTTTAATACTTATTACAGAGATAATGCAGATTATAATGTAGTAGCTTTTACTGCTGCTCAAATTCCTGATATCGATGGAAGAAAATATCCAGCTGAATTAGCAGGGGAATTATACCCAGAGGGAATTCCAATTTATGCTCAAGAAGAATTGGAAAGATTAATAGTAGATTTAAAAGTTGAAGATTGCGTATTTTCATATAGTGATGTTCCTTATAATTTTGTTATGAGCTTAGGTGCTGTTGTTAACACAGTTGGAGCTAACTTCGTATTATTAGGACCTGAAAAAACGATGATTAAAAGTACTAAGCCTCTTATTGCTGTTGGTGCTGTTCGTACAGGTTGTGGTAAATCACAAACTTCACGTAGAATTATTGAATTATTAATGGAACAAGGACTTAAAGTTGTTGCTATTCGTCACCCCATGCCTTATGGAGATTTAAATGATCAAAAAGTACAGCGTTTTGCTGAAGTTTCTGATCTTGACAAACACAAATGTACTGTTGAAGAAATGGAAGAATACGAACCTCAT
>DAOWGM010000040.1 GCA_030637515.1 Bacteroidales bacterium | reverse complement strand
TTGTTGATGCTAGAGCAAGAGTAATTAAACCAAATAATACAATAATTGAATTAGATAAATCAAAAATCCTAGAATCATATGATGAAGAAACAGGTTCCAGACATAAATATTTTGCACTTGAGGGAATGGAATCAGGGAATATAATTGAGTATTATTATGTGCTTAAACAGAATCCTTATTATAGCGGAACCAAAAAAGTTATCCAGGAAGAGTACCCCATTTTAGAATATCAATTTGATTTATTAGCTCCGGAAAATTTGTTTTTTGAATTTATGGTCCTTAATGATTCTGGATTTTTTAATATTGACACAGCCACGTTAGGAAAAAATCATTGGAAAATCAATTTAAAAAATATTCCTTCACTAAAAGATGAAGACGAGTCACCCTACAATCTTTTACTAAAACAGTTTATATATAAACTGGATAGGAATACTGCAATGAATTTAAAAGATATCTCATCATATGGAAAAGTTAGTCAGAATGTTTATGACAATATGTATAACAGCTTGGATAAAGCTGATTTAAAATCACTAAATAAGTTAATAAAAGAAATAAAAGTTGATGAAGATGCCGATATTGCCGAAACTATTTATTTAGTTGAAAACTATATAAAAACCAATATTCATATTGTTGATTATGACAGTGAAGACTTATCAAAAATTTCTTCATTAATTAATACAAAAATGGCTTCATCTTTTGGTATTACAAAGTTATTATCTAATGCTTATCAGAGTTTGGGTATAAATCATCAAATTATTTTAACATCAGACAGAACGTTCCTGGAGTTCGATCCTGATTTTGAAGCGTATAACTATCTTGTTAAATATTTACTTTATTTTCCTGATACTGATGATTACCTGGATCCTTCTAACTTTGAATATCGGTATGGTTTGTTACCATACGAATACACGAACAACTATGGGTTATTTATAAGATCAGTTTCTTTAGGTGATTTAAAAACCGGCTTAGGGAAAATAAAATTTATCAAACCTTATGGCTATGATAAGACTGTTCATGATCATGATGTAAAGGTGGTAATATCAGAAGATTTTTCTCAAGTAAATATGAATATTATTCAAACAAGTTTGGGATATTATGCTGCTCCAATTCAGCCATATCTTGATATTATTAGCGATGATATAAAAACAAATATTATTGAGGAAACCTTGGAAAACTTTGTATCAAAGAGTGAAATCAAAGAATGGAACATTAAAAATGGAACAGCATCTGTTTTAAATAAAAAACCTCTCCTAATAGAATTTGAAGCTACTAACACCGAACTTATAGATATTGCAGGAGATAAATATTTATTTAAAGTTGGTGAATTAATTGGTCCTCAAGTTGAATTATATAGCGAGGAAAAACGAGGTCTTCCTATTTATAGTAAATACAAAAGAACCTTCGACAGAACAATTGAAATTGAAATACCCAAAGGATATATAGTAAAAAATATAAATGATCTAAGAATTCACACCGAATACGTTAAAGATAATGAAATAAAGCTGCTTTTTAATTCAGAATATACCGTAGAAGATAACATTATCAAAATCGATATTCATGAATTTTACGATCAAATCTATTTTGACCTTGACGGATATCAATATTATAGGAATGTCGTAAATAGTGCTTCTGATTTTAACAAAATAATACTTATTATAGAAAAAGCTAATACTATTTAAAAATCAGGTTAAAACCTATTTATAATTTATTCTAATCCGTATTTATCAACTAAGTAAATTAATGCAGCCATTGCTGCGGCACCATTTTGCATATCTTCTCTTACGATATGATCGAAAGTATCGTTTCCTGAATGATGCCAATCAAAATAATGCTCTGGATCTGTGAGTAATCCTGATAAAGGCGTTCCTATATCTTTTAATGGTCCAATATCAACACCTCCTCCACCATTTTTAAAAACGGCAATATCATAAGGTTCAAATAAGCTACTCCATGCTCTTATTTTTTGGACAACTTCAGGGCTTGCATCAAAAGTAAATCCCAATGGTTTTGTTACACCACGATCACTTTCAATGGCAAAAATATGTTTCTCATTGTTTTTTCTCGCTTGCTCTGCATATTCTCTACCACCACCCTGAGAAATTTCTTCATCCATATACATAACAGCACGAATTGAATGTCGGGGCTTATATCCAATTTTTTGGAAAATTCGCAAAACCTCAATTGATTGCATACATCCACCTCCATCGTCATGTGCCCCTGGACCATTATCCCAAGAATCTAAATGACCACCTACAACAATAAACTTATCAGGAAATTCTGAGCCAGTAATTTCTCCAATTGCATTATAGGTAATTGTATCAGGCAAGTTTCTACAATTCGTTTCGAAATGAAACTTTAATTCAGGATTTTCCTTTAACATATTGCTTAATAAATTGGCATGTTTTGTTGCTATACAAACGGAAGGTACGGTTTCTTGTGGCACAACTTTTCTTGTTGTTCCGGTATGTGGGAATGTATCTATAGCTGAAGTCAATGATCTTATAACAGTGCCAACAGCACCATATTCTGCTGCTAATATTGGTCCCGTAAATCTTTGACCTGCAGCATTTCCATACTCCTGAAATGTATTTTTATTGTCAGGATTCATAGGCTTATTAAAAAAAACTATTTTCCCTTCAATTTGTTCTCTGGAATAATTTTTTAGTTCTTCAAGACCATTCATTTCTATTACTCTTGCCTCAAGTCCACCTTTTTCAGTTGCAATTCCACGACCTAATGCACAAATATTTACCTTTATTATTTTATCATTTACTTTGATAAATCCATTTTCAACATCCCCTCTTTTCCAGTTCACAACCTGAGCTTCTTGCAAGAAAACCCTGTCAAGATTCATATTATCCATAACTTCCTTTGTCCATTTTGCAGCTTCAATTCCCTGTGGATAACAGGCTAATCGCTTTGGGAAATAGTCAGTTAGGTATTTTAAATCAGTATATGATTTATTACTTGATTGAGCTTCTTTAAAAATTTGCGTAACAAGCTCTTTATCTGACAGTTTTTGCAAACTATCCTGACTACAAGAAAAGAGAAATAACAATCCAACAAGTAATATTGTAATTTTTTTCATTGTTAGCTTTTTTCTTTTGACTCTTTTTAATTCAAAAAGATTAAAATTTACTACAATAAAAAGAGCACTTAATAAAAGTGCTCCAGTGGGTTTAGATTAATAAATTAGAGTTTTGGGTTAAACTACTGTGTTGTGGTTAATAAAATATATTTTTAAATAAATATTCGTTAAAATTTCAGTTTGCAAAATAGAATTCTTTTTTTATATTTTTTTTCTCTGTAGACGAACAACAACTTTTAACCCCTGAAAAACAAATTGCATCTATTTTTGCAATTTCATTTAATAAAAATAGAAAGAGCATCGAAAATGACGCTCTTTCTATTTAATAAACTTTAGATCTACTAATTATCTTTTAATAAATGTTTCAGTAATTGGACCTTTTTCATCTTCAATAGATAAAATATATAATCCATTTGCTAAATCAGAAACATTAATTTTTCTTTCATTTCCATTTAATACTATTTCCTTAACAATTGCTCCAGTTGAATTTATAATTCTAACTTTAGCATCACTAAATGGAATTTCAACAGTTAATTCTTCCTTAACAGGATTAGGATATACTTTAATATTACGTCCTTCCTCGTTACCTAATAAGTTATCTATATTAACCATTTTTCCAAAAGAACGTGCTTTTGCAGTAATATTAACAGTATAATCTTCTACTTCACCATATCTGAATGATCCACATGCAGCAGAATATCCAGCATCAGACATAGCAACACGCATTCTGGTTTGTCCTATTGTTGCAGTAACAGGAATATCAACAGTAGCTGTATAAACACCAGCGTCAGCAGCACTTCCCTGAACAACTATTTCATCACTTGTAAATTCACCATCAATATTAAAATCAATCCATACATTCCAATACTCAGTATATACTCTTCTTTTATATCCGGCACTCAATGAAGCTGTATAACTAGTTCCCTGAGAAACGTTTGCGGTTAAATTAGTGAAATCACCATAACCATCATTAGCTACAGAAGTATTATAAAGATCATTTAATCCAAATACGTCGATGCACTCAAATCTAACACTTGTTCCATATAAATCACAATAGTCAGTTACAATAACCTCATCTTCTGTAGTTACGTTTAAGGTACTACTATTTCCAGAAACATTTCCAGCAGCATCTTCTGCAGTAACATAATAAGCATATGTTGTAGCTGGTGTCAATCCTGTTACATTTACAGAAGTTCCAGATGTGCTTGTTAAGAATGATCCATCTTGGTAAACATTATAATCTGTAACACCTACATTATCAGAAGAAGTGTTCCATGATAATGAAAAGCTTGTTTGATCAACTCCAGCACTTGATAAATTAGTTGGTACTGTTGGAGCTTCAGTATCAGTTAAAGTTGTAGCATTAACTGTATTGCTTGCACCAGATTCATTACCTATTGCGTCTTCAGCAATAACATAATAAGAATATGTAACTCCAGAATTTAATCCTGCTACATTAAAATAAGTATTTGCAGTATTCGCAATTAAAGATCCGTCTTGATATACTTGATATCCTGTAACTCCTACATTATCTGTTGAAGCATTCCAATCTAAATCAATGGATGTCATTGTAATATTTGATGCTGTCAAATTACCAGGAATTGTTGGAGCTTCACCATCTCCTCCAGAAATATAAACTGTATAATCTTCAACTTCACCATAACTAAATGTGCTTGCGTCTTCACATGCAGTTGGTGCTCCGTTGTATTTCATAGTAACTCTCATTCGAGTTGTAACAGCAGCAGTACCAGCAGGTATAGTTATTGTTCCTGTAACAATAGTTTTGCTAAGACCTCCTGCATCAAATACATTTTCATCTGCATCATCAAAATCACCATCGCCATTAAGATCAATCCAAATCATCCAGTATTCATCATAAGTAGTACCTGAAAATTCTGGTGTTAATGTAATATCATAGCTTTGTCCTACATTTAAATTAGCAGTTTGACTTGTAAAATCTGAATACGTAGCAGCCCCTGAAGTATTTGAGAATGTACCAACTTCAACACCAGCAATCCATTCATCAGATACACTATTACCAGCAGATTCGCAGTACATTACATCTACTACATTTATGTAGTTGGTTTTGATTTCAGTATCAGCACCCTCAGCATTTGTAACTGTTAACGATACATCATAAGCTCCAAGAGTATTATAAGTTACAGTTGGATTTTGCGAAGTACTTGTTGATGGAGTTCCTCCTTCAAATGACCATGACCAGCTTGTTGGACTATTTGTTGATGCATCAGAAAAGTTAACAGTATTACCTGCCATAACGGTTGTTTCATTTGCACTAAAACCAGCAACCGGAGGTTGTGGAACATTATCATAAACCATATAACATACAGCACAATCAACTGCAGCCGAGTTTACTGCAATTCTCATATAACCATTTTCGCCCCATGAAGTTCCCCA
>DAOWGM010000025.1 GCA_030637515.1 Bacteroidales bacterium | reverse complement strand
ACGGAGATTGCGGACTATATATTCTTTCAAGGTTTTCAATTTCTTTTTGCATTAAGAATCCGGCATAAGATGGAAGGTATTTATTTACTCCAATAGTAGAAGCATGCGGTTGCCACGATCCAAAAGCGTCATTTACAAAAATATCTGCTAATCCTGCAAGCTGATTTGAGAATCGGTCCATATCAGCTCCTTTTGCTTCTTCGCCTTGGAACCAACGTGTGTTTGGCAAATAAATTCCATCAATTTTCCCTTCTTTCAATTCACGAATTGAATGATTAATTGATGTTTCAATTCCAATGTATCCTTTGTTTTCGTGAGGATAAAAATCAGGAATTTTCATATTAATATGGAGCTTATTTCTAAGGTATTCAACAATAGGTTCAACAGATGTGTCCTTACTGATTTTAATATCTCCGGTTTTTTTGTCTTTTGGACGCCCTACATGCGACATTAAAATTATTTTGCCTCCTTTTGCATTAATATGATAAAGCGTTCCAATTGTAGCATCAATCCTGTACGGATCATGAATAATTCCTTTTTTTACAACATTATGATCAACTCTGACCAATACTACTTTACCATTTAAATCTGCATCCTGAATTGATGGAATATTATATTTATCGAGCATAATTACCTCCTGCTTTTAAAGTTTGAAAATTATTAACTGAAAGGAAACACAATTTAAAGCAAAATTGTTTTTTAAGCAATTAAATTGATTGGAATAAAATAGGATCACTTTATATAGTGATCCTAAATTGAACGATTTAATGTATTCCTCAAAAATCCTCAGTTATTGCTTTTAAAGCCGGTAACTCTTTACCTTCAATGTATTCAAGTAAAGCACCTCCGGCAGTTGAAATATAACTAATCTTATAGGCTAAGCTAAATTTGTTTACAGCAGCAATTGAATCGCCTCCACCAATTAAAGAAAAAGCTCCTTTATCCGTTGCACGAGCTACAGCCATGGCTATTTTTAAAGTCCCCATCGAAAAATTCGACATCTCAAATACACCGATTGGTCCATTCCAAAGTATAGTAGATGAGTTTTCAATTACCTCGGTAAATTCATTTGCTGACTTTATTCCAATGTCTAATCCCATCCAGCCATCTTTGATCTGATCTATTTCGCAATGCTCAATATTTGCATCATTTTTAAAATCATCAGCAATAATGCAATCAGTAGGTAAATAAAGATTTACACCATTTTCTTTTGCTTTTGCCATTATTTTTTTGGCTACATCAATAAAATCATCTTCAATAAGAGAATTACCAACTTTACCACCCATTGCCTTAGCAAAAGTAAATGCAATTCCTCCAGCAATAATCAAATTATCAACTTTTTCAATGAGCGCTTCAATAATATGAATCTTTGTTGAAACCTTTGAGCCACCAAGTATAGCAGTAAATGGTCTTTTTGCTTGTTTAACAACTTTGTCGATGTTGTTAACTTCATTTTCAACCAGGTAACCAAACATCTTATCTTCAGGGAAGAATTTGGCTAAAGTATATGTCGAAGCATGTGCTCTGTGTGCTGTTCCGAATGCATTAAAAACATAAGTATCGCCAAGTTCGGCTAATTGTTTAGCGAAGTTTTCATCTGCATCGGTTTCTTCTTTGTGGAATCGAAGATTTTCAAGTAAAAGGCATTCTCCAGGTTTTAGAACTGTTGCAGCAATTATGGCTTCTTCTCCAATGCAGTTACCGGCAAATTTTACTTTTTTGTCGAGTGCTTTCGATAAATAGGGTAATATATGTTTTAATGAAAGATTTACATCATATTTTCCTTTTGGTCTGCCTAAATGAGTTAAAAAAATAACAGAACCACCTTCAGCTAATATTTTTCGTACTGTAGGTAAAGCTGTAATAATTCTTGTAGCATCGGTAATTTCCCTGTTTTCGTCCATAGGGACATTGAAATCAACACGCATCAGAACTTTTTTACCCTCAAAGTTATACCTGTCAATTGTTAAGTTTTGCTTAATAGCTTTAATACTTGGCAGTTCTTTTCCTTCAAGGTATTCCAGCAATGCACCACCAGCTGTTGATATATAGCTAATTTTATGAGCTAAACCATACTTATT
>DAOWGM010000047.1 GCA_030637515.1 Bacteroidales bacterium | reverse complement strand
TTGCATCAATGTCAATATCCACAATATCGCCAGGCATAACAGTGTCCTGATTTGAGTGATTAGCTATAATTTTTTCAATTAATGTCATTCCCATAGTAAAGAGTTTTTTCGATTATTAAAGTAACAAATTTACAATATTTAATATTCCAGTATACAATATTCTTCTTATTTTAACCATAATTTTTATTTCACAAAATTACTCAAGGATTCTTCTATACTTATATCTGAATAAAATTCTTTCCAACAATGTATATATCCATCGAGTAATTCCTTCTCTGTAAAGTTTTTAGGCTTAAATACTACGTTTGCAGTATTATATTTTGTCCAGTTATTATGCAATATTCTTTTTTCTTTTTTAAACTGATTCCATACAGGTGTTTTAGGAAAAGGTGTTAGTATGTAAAACTCTGCTGTTTTAATTTTAGCTTTCCTAATAAAATCAAGAGAAATATCAAATACCGATTTATCCTGATGATCAAATCCTAAACCTACGGAAATATACACTTCTATTCCTGCTTGTTGATACTTTTCAATAAATTCCAAACCATAATCAAAATATTGCTTCTCACCCTTCTGAAAAGCTTTAACAGAATATGGATCGCAACCTGTTACTAAATAAAAATTAATAACTCCTGCATCTTTTAACATTTTTATGAATTCAGGATCAGAACTAGTATTTAAAGAACCTGACATAAAAATTCGAGGTTTCACAGGCAATTTTGCAAAAGCCTCAAAAAGTTTTATTCTATATTCTCGACATTCCTTATTTGGTAAAAACAGAGTATCATCAATTAAATAATAATCTCCGGATATATTGGAATATTTAATTTCTTCAATTGTTCTTTCAACCGATTTAAATCTAAAGTTTCTTCCAAATTCAACTGGCACTATGCAGTTTTCGCAATAATAACTGCATCCACGCATTGTCTGAATTAATTTAGCTTCCCAATCGTAATTATTTTTCTCTTTAAATATTCCCCTTTCAGGAAATGGTGTTAAATCTAAATCATTAATCTCTTTTTTATAAATCTTCTTAAGTTGACCTTTTTGAAAATCATTTAAAATAATATTCCAAATCCCATCCACCTCTCCAATACAAATTGAATCAAAATACTGAGAAGCTTCATCAGGCATTACAGATGGATGCATTCCTCCTCCAATAACTATTTTCCTTTTTGCCTTGAATTTCTTTGCTACTTCATATGCATAATTAGCCTGAGGAGTAAAAAAACTAACTGCAATTAAATCAGCATCATCATTATAATCAATATCTTCAATATTTTCATCGTAAAGATTTACAATATGATCATCTTTAGATAAAGCTGTCATAATTGGAATACCTAAAGCAGGTGGCATACTAAAATCGCCCAAATGCTTTTTAGCTCTTTCAAATGAATTTAATTCAAGACGAGACTCTAACAGCTTCTCAAACTTTGGATATACAAATGTGATTTTCATACGATTAACACATAAGTTCTGTTAATTTTATCAGCTAATAAAGCTAATGTTTTCATATAAATTTCAAAACTTTACTCATAAAATTATTTATAAAATTTTAAGCGTTCATTTTTCTTTATTTCTGTGTTATTCTAAATTATCTTTGCGTTTTAAATTTTAGAAAATGAATCATTCAGTAGAATCAAATATTTTAAAACTCTACTTAATAAAAATTGCTAAATGGTTTATGCTTTTTATGCCTATTGTTGTTCTTTTTTATAAAGATAATGGGCTTGAAATGAGGCATATATTTATTTTACAAGCAATATATTCTGTTTCAATTGTTGTTTTGGAGATTCCTTCAGGTTATTTAGCTGATGTTTTAGGAAGAAAAATCACTTTGGTATTTGGAACTATCTTAGGTTTTTTTGGATTTCTAACTTATAGCTTCGCATTTGGTTTTACAGGATTTCTTATTGCTGAAATCATTCTGGGATTAGGTCAAAGTTTAATTTCAGGTGCTGACTCTGCAATGCTTTATGATTCTCTTTTAGAAACAGGTAAAAAAGATAAATATATTAAATTTGAAGGAAGGTTAGTTTCCATTGGAAATTTTGCAGAAGCATTAGCAGGAATCTTAGGAGGATTGCTTGCAACCTTAAGTTTTCGCTATCCTTATTATGCTCAAACTATTGTAGCTTTTTGTGGTATTCCAGCTGCCATGTTACTTACTGAACCTATAAGGAACAGAAAACTAATAAAAATGAAATTCTCTGATATTCTCAAAATTGTTAAATATGCTTTGCATGATCATAAGGAACTAAAATGGAATATTATATTTTCATCTGTAATTGGAGCATCGACTCTAACTATGGCTTGGTTTGTTCAGCCATATTTTGAAATGGTCTTACTTCCTGTAGGTTTATTCGGTGTATTTTGGACAATTCTTAATTTATCTGTTGGATTTAGCGCTATGCTGGCACACAAAATTGAATTAAAATTGAAACAGGTAAAGTTTATGCTTGGTATTGCGATCTTAATACCTGTTGGATATATGCTGGTTAGCCGTGTAAATGCTTTATGGGGAATTAGTATACTTCTTGTTTTTTATATTGTGCGAGGAATTGCAACACCTGTATTAAAAGATTATATAAATCGATTATGTGATTCAGATGTTCGTGCAACAGTACTATCTGTAAGAAATTTTGTTATTCGTGTGTTTTTTGCAATAATTGGTCCTTTTGCGGGTTGGATTACTGATACTTATAGTTTAAAAACAGCTTTACTTTTATCTGGTATTATATTTTTTATTTTGGCAGTATTTACTTTAATAATGCAACTGAAATGGATAAAAGTTAAAGCTTAAAGGATACTTGGTGCTTTTCTAATAAAATCTGATATTGAATATTACAATCAACTTGATGTTGAACCAATAACAGCCGAAGAAGTTGCAACTATAACTGCAGCTTGTATTTCTTTTAGAGTTTGACTAACCTCATTTGAAATTTCAATATCCTTGGTAAGTTCCTTAATTCGTTTTCTTGCAGCACTATGTTCCTTTTTATTCATGAATAACACACGAGTTAACTTGCAACTATTCATTAAGCTTAATAGCAGTAATCCTTTTAAATCAGGCTTTTTATTTGCTAATACAATATCCTTAATTTCTTTCTTCAATTCTTCAAAATAAGTATTGTTAATAACTGGATATCTATAGATTGTTATTAATCTAAAAAAATATTTTTTTGAAGTAATCTTTACTATTTTTTTATTTTTAAGATTATCTAAAATTATCTTTTTTAAGCCTGAAGCTTTATTCCCTATTTTATAAACCCAGTATTTTGTTTTCCTTTTTTTCTTTGAATTGCTAATAAGCTTAACAGATGCATCAATTACTTTATCGCCAGTTAATTTAAAATCAGAAATTGACAATCGCTTATTTATTATTGATATTTTCTTTTCTTCTGAGAGTTCTAAAAGAATTGCTCCAGCAATACCGTAATTTAACGACATAGCATCAATCAGAAACTTCCCTTTTTTGGAATCTAAGGATAACAGAATAAATTTCTCAATTAAATTTAAATTCATACAAATCATTTTTTTAGTCTGTTAAATTTACAAAATATCAGAATAAGATTAAAACAATATTTAAATAAGATGTCGCTACATTTAGTCAATGAGGGATTTTATTCTTCTTTTTTCATCATTTTTGTTGACTTATCCTTGATTTCCTTAGCAATTTATCTGATTTTTATTTATTATTTAGTACTCTGATTTTTACTACTCAAAAATAATTGCTTATGAAACTTGCTGTTAGAGATGCAATGCGATGTGTTGGCTGTCAGAGCTGTATGTTTGCATGCTCCAGAAGAAGCGGAAATGCGGGTTTATCAAATACCTGTATCGGTGTTAAATCTTCAGGAGGAATTTCAAAGGGATATACTGTTATAGTTTGTCGTTCTTGTGAAAATCCTCCTTGTGCCAATGTGTGCCCAACTGGAGCTCTTGTTCCTAAAGAAGGTGGTGGTGTTCGATTGATCTCATCGAAATGCATTGGATGTGGTCTTTGTAAAGATGCATGTATAATTGATGCAGTATTCTGGAATGATCATGATGACAAACCAGTAATATGTGTGCAATGTGGCTATTGTGTTGACTATTGCCCTTACGAAGTACTTGAATTAATTAAAGATAAGAAAGGAGTTGGTCATGATGGAGAATGATACTTTATCAAGAGTTTTATATATTGATCTTTCAAAAAAGAAATATTTTGTAAAAGACAGAAAAGACCTGTTTGAAAAATACCTTGGAGGAACCGGTGTTGCAACAGAACTTTTACTCGAAGAATGTCCTGAAGGTATAGATGCTTTTGCTCCAGAATCACCCATTATTTTTGCAGTTGGACCATTAACAGGAGCTTTTCCATTAGCATCAAAAACTTGTGCTATGTTTAAATCTCCACACACAGGTGATTTAGGTGAAAGTCATGCGGGCGGTAGAAGTGCTATTGCTATTCGAATGGCTGGTTATGGAGCTATTGTAGTAAAAGGGAAAAGTGAAATACCAATTTACCTTTCAATTAGTAATGGTAAAGTTCTGTTTAAAAATGCCACCACTCTTTGGGGAATGAAAGACGGCTCAATAGCTGCAAGAGTGATGCGTCAAAGCGAGAAAGGTGAAGGTTTAAGAGCTATTTTTAGAATTGGTATTGCTGGTGAAAACATGGCAACATTCGCTAATGTTACTACTGAAACTTATCGTCATTTTGGAAGAATGGGTTTAGGGGCAATTTTTGGCAGCAAAATGCTTAAAGGACTTGTTGTTTCAGGTAAGCAGATGATTGAAGTAAGTAACAAAAAAGAATACAGAACACTTTATGATAAAATATATAAAATGGCAACTGAATCGCCATTAATGAAGAAATATCATGATGTAGGAACTGCAATAAATATTAAATCATTAAACTCAGCAGGAGCACTACCTGTAAGAAATCTTCAAGCGAGCTCAACAGATTCCATTAAGGCTGTTACCGGTGAAGAAATTGCAAAACATCATTTAGCTCGTCGTGTTGCATGTGCACACTGTCCTGTTGCTTGTATTCATTTAGCATATCTTAGAGAACCTTACGATGATGATCCTTATTTTTATAAAACAACTCCTGTTTGCTACGATTTTGAGTTAATATATTCATTAGGTACAATGGTCGGAATTACAGACCCAAAAGCAATGCTAAAACTAATCGATATAGTAGAGCAAGTTGGTGTTGATGCCATGAGTATGGGCGTTATTCTATCATGGATAACAGAGATGTTTGAAAAAAACAAAATAAAAAAAGAAGATATAAGCGGATTATCAATAGAATGGGGAGATGCTGAAGGTTTTATTAAATTAGTAAAAAACATTTCTAATCCCACAACTGAATTTCTTAAAGCTTGTTCCAGAGGAGTAAGTTATGCTTCGTCGATTTATGGTGGAAAAGAATTTGCTATGAGTTTTGGTAAAAATGAAATGCCGGGTTATCATACAGGTCCTGCTGGTTATCTTGGTTTTCTATT
>DAOWGM010000136.1 GCA_030637515.1 Bacteroidales bacterium | reverse complement strand
TGATGTGATTTTGTTAGATATGAATTACTCAAAAGGTCAAAATACAGGTAACGAAGGTTTTTATTGGCTTAATAGAATTTTGAAGTCTGACCCTGATGCAATTATTATTTTGATTACCGCATATGGAGATGTGGAATTAGCTGTAAAAGCAATTCGTGAAGGTGCAACAGATTTTATCTTAAAACCTTTCGATAATGACAAATTACTTGCAACAATAAATACAGCAATTTCACTTCGAAAATCAAAAGTTCAAATTAAGAAGCTTACGCAAACACAAAAAGTTTTTGTAGAAGATCAAAAGAAACAACATTCTTTGATTAAAGGAACTTCGCCGGCAATGGAGAAAGTATATTCTGCCATCAAAAAGGTAGCAAAAACAGATGCAAACATTTTGATCTTAGGAGAAAACGGTACTGGAAAAGAAATTATTGCACATGAAATTCATCGTTTGTCAAAACGATCACAAAAATCAATTATTCATGTTGATTTAGGATCGATAAGTAATAATCTTTTCGAGAGCGAACTTTTTGGTCATACAAAAGGCGCATTTACCGATGCAAAGAATAACAAAACAGGAAGGTTCGAAATTGCCAATGAAGGAACTTTATTCCTCGATGAAATTGGTAATATTCCTCTTCCTCTGCAGTCAAAATTACTTTCCACTTTACAAAAAAAAGAAGTTATTCCTTTAGGATCAAACATTCCGATTCACTTTAACGCTCGACTTGTTTGTGCTACAAATAAATCCATCGAAAATATGATTCAGGAAAATCTGTTTCGAGAAGATTTATACTACAGAATAAATACAATTATTATTGAGCTGCCTCCCTTGCGTGAGCGAGAAAACGATAAAATTTTATTCGCCGATCATTTCCTGAATATTTTTGCTAAGAAATACAATAAGCCCAACTTAAAGTTCAATAAAAATGCATATGATCAAATAATGCAATACAGTTGGCCGGGAAATGTTAGGGAATTACATCACACTGTTGAGAAAGCTGTTATTATGTGCGAATCGGAAGTTATTTCTCAAAATGATTTAATGCTAAACCCTTATAATCAAAATAAGAATAATAACGATCTTTTAAAGTTAGATGATATTGAAAAAGAAGCCATACAAAAAGCTTTGCACAACAATAATGGCGTACTTGCATTTGCTGCACGAGAATTAGGAATAGCACGTCAGACCATGTACAATAAAATGAAAAAATATGGCTTATAACAGATTCACAATAAATATTACAATTAGAATAATTTTAATCACAACAAACTGTTTTTTTCTTGTAACAGAGTATATTATAAGAGATTACTATTTAACAATAATAAATTTAGCAATCCTTCTTCTTTTTCAAACAATCCTCTTAATAAGATATGTGAGAAAAATGAATCTTCAAATTGTTGATTATTTTGATTTAATAAAAAATAAGGAGTCGGGTTTCAGATTAAAGAATATTACAGGTAAAGATAGTTTTTCTTCTCTAAGAAAGCGGTTTAACGAAACAAATCAAATTATTCAGGATATTAGAATTGAAAATGAAATCCAAACAAATTATTTAAATCATCTCGTCAATTATGTAAATATTGGTCTTTTATCTTTTGATGAAAGTGAAAAGATTCATTTTATTAATCCTGAAGCAAAAAGAATACTGGGAATTACTAATCTATTTAAAATTGACGATTTGAATATTGTAAATAGCAACTTTGCTAATTTTCTTAGACATATTCATCCTGGTCAGTCAGAAGTAATTGAACTTTTTGAACCAGCATTAAAACAAAAATTGTCCGTAAGCTGCGCATTATTGAACCTAAAAGACACCAAAATAAAACTAATTTCCTTTCAGAATATAGACAAGCATCTGTATAAGAACGAAATAGAGTCGTGGAATAAGCTTATCAGGATTTTAAATCATGAAATAATGAACTCCTTAACTCCTATTACCTCATTGTCGAAAACCATGAAAAAGTACTTTTTTGATGGGCAAACTGTAAAAGATCTTAAGGACATAACTCCGCAAACCATTAGCAGGACAGTTGAAGGACTTGATATAATTGAAGAAAGGGGCTCCGGATTAATTAGTTTTGTTAACAGCTATAGAAAACTTTCATCATTACCAGAACCAAAAAAAACAAACATTAAGGTTGGTAAATTATTAAATAAGGTAAAAGATCTTTTCATAGACGAGATTGAAAGCAAAAATATTGATTTGAAAATAGAAATAATGCCTGTTGATCTAATATTATTTGCAGACAAAGATCAAATAACTCAAGTTCTAATAAATATTATTAGAAATAGTTTTGAAGCGATCCAGCTTAAAGAAAACGGAGCAATTCATATTAATGCTTCTAAAATAGATGATGAAATTACTTTAAGCATTACTGACAATGGAACAGGAATTCCTTCTGATATACTGAACGATATATTTATTCCTTTTTATACAACTAAAGATTCCGGCTCAGGCATTGGGTTAAGTTTGTCGAAGCAAATAATGAAATTAAATGATGGTACAATTTCTGTTTCGTCAATCCCAAATATAAAAACAGAATTTAAACTATTATTTAAGAATGAGTAGAAACAAGGTTGCCTTAAAAACAGACAACCTTATTGTTAAGTTACTTTACCTCACTTACAATTACAACCGCACAACCTGCTTTACCATCCTTAAAAGTTACTAAAAGTTTATAATCGCCAGTACTATTACAAATAAAAGTAAATAATTCGTAAACTTTATCTGTTGAACCTTCATGGTTAGTTGCTAACAATCTGTTACTTTCAAACAAACGAAGTATTCCGGATGAGTTGTACTCTTCTTTATCACTTACTGTTCTTAGACGATACTTTTTTCCTTCTTCAAGTTTTTGAGAAAACTTCGCTACGGGTGCGGGATCATTTATATCAGCCTTATTTAATTTAACCTTAAATTCATTTATTAACACCTCATTTTCTGATAATTTAGACTTAGCAATCTTAACTAATTCTTTATCACATTGTGCATTTACTGCCAATCCACTGATTAGCAAAATTGAAATTAATATTACTTTTTTCATTGTTTTACATTTTTAAATTAAAAAATAAAAGACTGCTAATTAGCATTTTGAGAGCTCTTAATTACAACATCGATTGAAATCATAGCATTGTAATTGCAATCAGGTAATTGGTACCAGTTAGTACCTAATGCACAATACCATGTTTGATTCGAATTTTTATTTTTACTATAAGCAATATATTGACATTCCGACTGAGAAACCACACTGAAATCGTCATCAGGAAGCCATTCCATTGCTGCAAAAACACCATCTTCAGGCATTAATACATTATATTCCGACACATCCACTGAAAACCATTCGTTTCCTTGCTTTGCGTTCACTATTAAGGTATCTGGAATAAGCTTGTTCAACCGTTTTCCGGTAGCAGAATCAACAGAATACAACATTACTCTAAATGGCATAGAAAAATCTCCTTTGTCACCAACGAAATACCTTACATTTTGAATTTCTTGCTTCTCCTTACTTTCATTTTTAATAAGTATAGCCACTTGTCCTCCTGGCATGTACACAGAATGAAAACCTCTTGGTCTGTTTTGGAAATTTCCTAATCGTATCGCTTCATTGTTCGTTTGATTGCAGGAGCACGATACAAAAAAAATAAATGATAATAAATAGATGATGCTTTTTAGTTTCATTGAGCAATATTTGAAACAAATGTATTTATAAGCAAACTTCATTTCAAATTTAATTTATAAAAAGCTAAAGATTCTGTTCAAAGCTATTTTTTATATGTACAAGATGCTTTTGTAAAGAATAATTGTTGTTTTAAATAAAAAATTCTAAACTTTCTTAATTCATTATTATATTGCAGGAAATTACGAAAGTATGAATAGAAAGAGCCTTGTAATAGGATTACATATTTTGATTTGGGTAGTAGGATTAATTCTTGTTCAATTGTATGATTTTCTGGCAATAAGCTATTTCGATTATAGAGAATTTATTTATTTTTCTGTGATTTCAGGAACTTTAATTAATGCATTGATTTTTTATGGTAATAGCCAGATCTTACTACCTAAAATCCTGAAAAAGAAACTTAATTTAAGGACTTATATACTATCAATAATTTTAATTGTTCTACTTCTTTCATTTCTTGAGGGCATGGCTGACTTCCTATTCAATAAGTTGTCAAACCCTTTTTGGGATAATGTTAGTGTTGAATTATCAACGGAATATTTCGATTTTACCTTATTCATTAATTTAATTTTCCTGATACTTTCTTTTGGATATGGATTTGCTTTGCAATGGTATAGTAACGAAACATTGAAGAGAAAGCTAATTCAGGATAATATACAAACTGAGCTAAACATGTTGAAAACTCAGGTAAAACCTCATTTCTTATTTAATACTCTCAATAATATTTTTGGACTTGCAAATAAAAATAATGATCCACTTGTGGCTAATTCTATTGCTAAATTAGCCGATATTATGCGATACCAAACTTATGAATCAAAAGACGGTAAAATAGTTCTTAGTAAAGAGCTTGAGTATTTAAAAAATTATATTGATCTTCAGAAATTAAGGTTTACTAAAGATGATGAAATTAACATAGAGTTTAACATAAAAGGAGATCCTGAAAGTGTTTTTATTGAGCAATTGATTCTATTGCCTTTAGTTGAGAATGCTTTTAAGCACGGTGTGTCATTGCAAAATAAAACAGAAATTATACTAAATCTTGAAGTTGAAAAAAACAAATTAAAGTTTCGTGTAAAAAACACTATTAATCCTTTAAAAAATAGATCTGTTAAAGAAGATTCAGGAATAGGACTTGATAATCTTAAAAAAAGACTAAAACTGCTATATCCCAACAAGAATAAGTTAATTATAAAAGAGGATTTAAATCATTTTGATGTATTTTTAGAATTAGACTATGAAGAATCAGAAAATTAAATGTGTCGCTATTGACGATGAACCCGTTGCTCTTGATATAATTTCAGATTATATCTCTAAAATTCCATTTCTGGAACTGATGCGTACATTCCGCAACGGTCTTCAGGCTCTTGAGTTTTTACAAAACACACAGGTTGATTTAATTTTTTTGGATATAAATATGCCGGAGATTAATGGAATTGATTTCTTTAAGTCATTAAATACAAAACCCAAAGTAATTTTCACAACAGCTTATTCAGAATTTGCAGTTGAAAGTTATGAGTTAAACGCTACTGACTATCTTTTAAAACCAATTGAATTCAATAGATTTCTAAAAGCAGTAAATAAAGTTCATTCATCGCAAAACGCAAGCACAGACTCAAATAAAGCGCCTGTGGAAAATGCAAAAGACACTATCATTCTTAAAAGCGGCTCGAAATCATATAAAGTCAATACCAATGAAATTTTTTATGTTGAAGGTTCAGGAAACTACCTTACATTTCATACAACAGATAAAAAAATAATGGTATTAATGAATATGAATGAAGCTCTCAAAATACTACCCGGACAATCCTTTGCAAGAATTCATAAATCTTTTATCGTTGCTATAGATAGAATTAAAATAATTGAAAATCATCAGGTTATTATAAACGATGTAAAAATCCCGATTGGAAAATATTACAAAGAATCTTTTTTTAATAAAGTAAAACCCTGACTTCAAATAAAAAGTGTTCTTTAGACTAACAACAAAAAACCCGAAGCAATTTGCTTCGGGTTTTTAATATATCTTATTTGAACTTATTTCTTAACATCTTTACCGTTATATCCCCACTTAACATACATAGAACCCCATGTAAATCCGGCCCCGAATGTTGCAAGAATAACATTATCGCCTTTTTTTAATTGGTCTTCCCATTCCCATAAACATAAAGGCAATGTAGCAGCAGTTGTATTACCATATTTTTCAATATTGATCATTACCTGCTCCTTCTTTATTCCCATTCTGTTTGCTGTAGCTTCAATAATTCGCATGTTTGCCTGATGAGGAACTAACCATGCTAATTTCTCAGGCGTAACATCGTGCCGTTTCATCATTTCAACAGAAACATCTGCCATTTTTGAAACTGCCCATTTAAAAACTGGTTGTCCTTCCTGGTAAATAAAATGCTGACGTTCATCTAGTGATTCATGTGATGATGGTCGAACAGAACCTCCTGCTTTTTGATGTAAGTGAACTCTTCCAACGCCATCTGATTGTAGAATAGTATCAACAATTCCAATATCTTCAGTAGTTGGCTCTAAAAGCACTGCTCCTGCTCCGTCACCAAAAATAGGACAAGTTGCTCTATCCTGATAATCAACAATCGATGACATTTTTTCTGCTCCTACAATAACAACTTTTTTATATAAACCTGATTCAATATATTTTGATCCGGTTGTAAGTGCATATAAAAAACCTGAACAACCTGCATTTATATCAAAACTAAATGCATTTCGAATTCCAACTTTATCGCTTATAATATTTGCTGTAGCAGGAAATTGATGGTCTGGAGTAACAGTAGCACAGATTAGTAAATCAATTTCATTTGGAGATGTGTTTGTTTTTTCAAGCAACTGCTGAACGGCTTTTGATCCAACGAAAGAAGATCCTTCTCCTTCTTCCTTAATTATATGTCGTTCTTTAATACCAATGCGAGTCATTATCCACTCATCAGTAGTATCGACCATTTTACTTAATTCGTCATTAGTAAGGATATATTCAGGAACATATGCTCCAACTCCTGTAATAGTTGCTCTTAATTTTGTCATTTAAATGCCTCCTTGATTTTTTCAGAAAGGTTTGCCTCAGCCACTTCCCTGGTGTGGAGAATCATATTTTTAATAGCCACATCATTTGAAATTCCATGACCAATAACAATATTTTTATTAACACCTAAGATTGGAGTTCCTCCATAGTTTTCGAAATTGAACTTATCGAAAAACTCATCTTTCAATTTTCTCTTTCTATATAGTGTATAAAAAGCCTCAGCCTCTTTTAAAATTACATTTCCAACAAATCCGTCACAAACAATAACATCTGCTGTTCCTTCATCAAATATTTCGTTTGCCTCAATGTTACCCACAAAATTGAAATCATTAGAATCTTTCATTAGTTCGTGAGCTGACTTTGTTACCAGGTTTCCCTTTCCCTCTTCAGAACCAATATTCATTAAACCTACTTTAGGGTTTTTTATGTTATACACATTTTCAGCATATATTGAACCTAAAATAGCATACTGATACAGTACGTCTGGTTTAGTATCCGGATTTAAACCCACATCTAAAATAATAGAATGTGTTCCATCAAGTTTTGGTATAGGACCTGTTATAACCGGACGAATAACTCCAGGTATTGATTTAACAGAAAACATTGCTCCAACCATCATCGCACCTGTACTTCCAGCACTTGCAAAACCATCAATTTCACCTTTCGTTAAAAGATAAAATCCTTTAGCAATACTTGAATCAGGTTTTTTGCTAAATGCTTTTGCGGGATGATCATGCATATCAATAACCTGAGTCGTGTGAATAATGTCAAAATTACTTGCATCAACATTCTCACGATTCAAGATATCATTGATTTTATCCTGATCACCAATAAGTACAATTCGATCTTCGGATGATAATTCCTTATGAGCTAAAATTGCTCCTAAAACCGTAGCTTCAGGAGCAAAATCACCACCCATAATATCTATTCCAATCCTCATATGAGTTTGAATTTCTTAAACTATGCGTTTACTTCTTTATCAACAGCTAATTGTCCTTTGTAATATCCACACTCTGGACAAACTCTGTGATATTCATGTGTAGCACCGCAATTAGAACATGCTGCAACAGTTGGTGCAGTTGCTTTATAATGCGTTCTTCTCTTGTCTCTTCTCTGTTTCGATGTCTTTCTCTTTGGATGTGCCATTTTTCTTATTTATTTTTATTATCCATTAAATTCTTTAAATCATTCCACCTTGGATCAATTTCATCTTCGGCGTTTTCTTCTATATTCAAATTATATATATTCTTAATCATTTCGGGATCACACGTTGATTTTCCCATTTTATAAGGATGAACTCTTTTCAAAGGAATACTTAAACGAATACTTTCGTACAAATAATGTGAAATATCTAATTCATTATCTTTGGATGATAAACAAATTACATCATCGTCAAGATCACCTTCAGATTCTGAAAACTTCACATATAATTTACCTTTGAATTTGATTTTTTGTTTATACTCCCCAAGACATCTGTCGCAGGTAAGTTCAACAAAACCATCCATTTTCAGGTCGAGTTCTAAAAACGTTGATTTCTTGTTAAGTAAAACCTCTGTTTTTAATTCTCCCTTTTCTATTTCTGAATATTCTATATTCTCAAAGAACGAATCATTAATGTCAAATTTGAATTCGTGTAATCCTTCACTTAAACCCTGATAAACAATCCGATATTTATTTTCCTTCACCACTTGCGGATTCAAAATTTTACATCGTGCAAAAGTATAAATTTATATTTGAATAAAAAAAGAAAAAACGACTCAATGATTATCAATTTTATTGAGTATTTAATAAAAACATAGAAGTGCTTATTTTTCTATTGCTTTTTTAACACAATTCTCATGTTTGTTCCCTTGTCGGGCTCAGAATGATTTACAAAAATTCTACCGGCGTGATATATTTCTATTATTCGTTTTGAAAGAGACAGTCCTAAGCCCCAACCTCTTTGTCTGGTTGTATAACCGGGCTGAAAAATAGTTTTGTATTTCGATTTTGGAATGCCTTTTCCTTCGTCAATTACATCAATAAATAAGTACTGAATTCTATCATCGATATTTATTGTTATGTTTCCACTACCCTGAATTGAATCTATTGCATTTTTAAGTAGATTCTCAACAACCCATTCAAATAATGATGGATTAAAGGGAACCAAAATCTTATCATTTTCTGAAAAATTATAAATAAAGTTTATTTTTCCAGAAGATCGTGCTTTTATATATTTGATTGTATTTAGTAAAACTTCGATTATATCTTGTTTCTCTAATTTAGGAGCTGAACCAATCTTGGAAAATCTTTCTGTTATTTTCTCAAGACGAACTACATCTTTTTCAAACTCGCTCACAATTTCTTCATCGACATTCTTCAATCTCATTAATTCAAGACTTGCCATTAATGATGAAGTAGGTGTTCCGAGCTGGTGTGCTGTTTCTTTTGACATACCAACCCAAACCTGATTTTGTTCTGATTTTCGCGATGAACTAAAAGCAATATACGAAACAACTAAAAATAAAGAAATAACACCAAACTGAATTATCGGAAAATAAAACAAGCGAGTTAATAAAATAGATTCTTTGTAATAAATAAAATTCATGTTTCCATCGAGCAAAGTAATTTCTATCGGGTCGTTATCAGCCTTCATTTTTTCAAGCTGCTTCGCCAGATATTCTTGATCATTTTCACGATGAGGATCCAGGTTTCTTGAAGATATAATCTGTCCTTCTCTATTAGTAAGTATTACCGGAACAGTTTCGTTGTTTTTTATAACCTCAAGAATAAAAGTGTAGTCTTTTTCTTCATTATCAAGAGCAGAAAGTTGTCTCATTCCTAAAGCCCATAATTCCACTTTCTTTCTTTCTTCAACAGCAAGTTTTTGTGCAAGGTTATTTGTAATAAGAAATGTTGAAATCCCTATTATAATTGCTACAACAAGCAACAGAAGTTTCCATTTTTGCTTTCTTGAATAAATATTCAAAATGGTTTGGTTTGGTTAAGAGCTTGTAAAAATAAAAATTACTCGCTGAATTAACGGATAATCTTGAAGTAAATTATCTATTATTTATATTTGTTGTGTCTTCTTCCCATTCTATCACAAATTTTTCTTCAGATTCAGTGTTTTTCTTCTTTTTCTCTTCTTGCTTTGTTTCCTCAAATTCTATTTTAAATTTATTATCTGATTCCTTTGAGTCTGAACTCTGATTTATTGTTGAGTCGTTTTTATACCATCCAAACTCATCATTTAAAATGTCTTTAAGTTCATTTTTTTCATCCTTCATGTTTTCTTTGCGAACAGCTCTGGCAGCTTTTCTATCGTATCTAACCTTAGAGTCTTCGCTATCACCTTCCAACCTTAGGTGCAAGGTTATTCTACCTTCATCATCTTCTTGTGAAACTTCTGAATCTATTCGTTTCTTTTTTGCTCTTTTTCTTTTTCCCGACAATAAATCGGAAAGCAACACTTGAGTATGATATAAATATGTATTGTCAAAATTATGCTCCCCAGATGCAGTTATATTCAAGGCAGAAGATTTTATATCCATCTGTGGAATGTTTATTTTTTCATCTTTAATTGTTATTTTATTCCGTAATTCTGAGAATTTAATGCTTTTCAATTCATCAACATCAATAAAACGCGACAATCCCATCATTGGTTCAAAATCATTTAATTCTCCATTTATAATTATAATATCGCAATCAGAAACTACGGTTTTTTTATACACTTCGATTTTATCCGACCATTCAGATGTAAAATACACATTGCCAGATATTGCTCCATCGAGATTTTTGTTTGTTATAAAATCCTGCCCAAAATTATTTAGTGAGTAAAATAAGTTATTAATGTTAATGCTGCTTAATCTGCATTGTGTTTTAACATGAAAATCATTGTTCTGCTTTTGAAGGATCACACCACCAGCTTTAACTGCTCCATTCATTGAATTAAACGCAATTTCGTGCATGGAAAACATTCCTGGTTTATAATTCATGTTCCCTTTTATATCAGTAGCATTAAATTTACCAACCTCGAAATTTTTAATATTTAACTTTAATTGCATTGCCAGCTTTTCAGGGAAATGGTATGATGCTTTATAGCTTGACTCTGGTTCTGTTTCAAATAATGGAGCAAGTTCATTTAAGTTGATTTTCTCTGAATATAGTTTTGCATTTACATTAAACATTTGGCTTTCGTTAAAATATTCAAATAGCTTTGAAATTCTTCCATTTATTAAAAAGTCACTTTCTCCTATTTCAAAATAAATACTATCGGCGTGTAATGTGTTTCGCAGATTTAAATCTCCTGATATTTCAGTTATACTTACTGGCTTATCTTTTAATTTAAATTCTCCGTTATGAATCTGAACACTACCAATAAAGTCCTTTGTAAACAAATCGCTAAATCTGAAGTTTTTTAAATCATCATAGGTTCCGTTATAAGCAATATTTGCTAAGGCATCGCCTTCAAAAATCTCCAAAGTATCTACATTAAATATTTCTTTTATTTCGCTGAATTTTAATTCCGCATCCATATTTAATTCAATATATGGATTAACTAAATCCTTAAGTTTAAAATCTCCGCTAAAGGAATTGCTTTCCATAGATGCGTCGAAACTTTTAAATATGATTTCAGAACTTGATGAGCGGTTATATTCTCCGTTATTAAAAACTCCGTCTACATTAATATTGTTTATCCTAAACTCCGTTTTTTCTTCAAAAAGTTGTGCGTCAGAAATTAAGAATAAGGCATCAATATGAGGTAAATTTCTTCCTGTATTTTCTCCTGAAATGTTTAACTTCAAAGTAATATTGCCCCTCTGAAAGGAAAGCATATCCATTTCTTTCTTAATATCCTCAGGTAAATGTTTAATAAAAGTCGGAAGATGTAAGTTGTTTCCTGAAATGGCAAGATCAGTTTTTATTGATTCGGAATTTTCAACATTTCCGTTAATATCAAATTTCAGATTTTGCAAATTTATATTTCCTTGCTTTATGCTAATCAAGTTATTAACAATGTCTAATTCAATTCTTGCTTTAAGATTTTTATCTTCTATATACTTTGTGTTTTTTACACTTAATTCTCGAATTTTTAAACCCGATTTAATTTTCATTAAGTAGTTTTGTCTCGAAAAATTGCCTTCAAAATCAATTTTATCGGCATAAGTGTTTATAAGTAAGTCCGTAGCTTCGTTGCAATATAGAATCTTGGTATTAACAATATTTACTTCTGTTAATTCAAGACTAAAATTTTCGCTTTGCTCTTCCGACTTAATCTCCCAGAAAATATAGTTAGGATCACCTAAATGATCAGTAAACAGATTTATTTTACCCTGGTCAAAACTAATTGTGTTAATTGTGTAATTTTTAGAAAAAACATTGGACAAATCCATTTGGACAAATATGCTTTTAGCGTGAAAAAGCGTATCGGTGTTTAGTCCATTAATCTTTTTTCTATATCCTGTTTTTGTATAAGCAGTAACATTTTTAAATTCGAGCGTTGCTTTCGGGAATTTCTTCAGTACAGAAAAACTCACTTCTTCAACTTCAATTTCCGATAATAAAATTTCATTAAGCTCTTCGACAAGATATTGGCTAACCTCTTCTTCGAATATCAAGCTCATAGAAATAGCAAAAGTCAGCAAAATAGCTATTGCAATAGAAAGCCCAATAAATATTGATTTTAAATTATGCATACTCTTATTTGTTCAGATAACAAAGGTAAATAAAGATATCAAAAACAACATCAAATACTTTACCAAAGCATTTGATCCCTTTTTTTATTACAAAAAAAGCCAACATTGCTGCTGGCTAAAAATCAATGTTTCTATTAATCGATTTATTGTTTCTTGTTAATTTGGTCGATAAACATTTTGCGTATACGCTGCACCTTTTCAAATTCTCCCTCACAAGTATACAACCGCACGACTTCAACAATTCCGCTTTTCCTGTAAAAAACGCCCTGAGCAGCATCAAAATCACTATTTTCCAGGTTGTTTTTAATATTATGTACTTGTTCTTTAAACTCGTCCCAAGGAAGTGCTGCCGGAAGATCAATATAAAACTTAGAGCTTTCATCAATATCTCTGTAAATACCTTCTTCAATTTCATCAATATAAAAGTGTTTTTTAATAACAATTACGCCTGTTGAGTTAATTGATTTTTGTTTAGCAAACCTGATTCCCTCATTTTGAAACATTCTCTGAAGCTCTGGAAGAAACGTAAAGCTTTTTAAATATTTTATTCTTATGCAAGAATAAGATGTTGTTTTAAAATAAATATTCCCTTGTGAAGCATTAAAATCAAAATCAAACTCTCCTTTAATCTTTTTTATAATACGGGCAATTTCTTCGAAAGAATAATCTTTATTAACGATTAAAAACAGAGATCTGGGCGTGGATTTGTCAGGCAGATTTTTTCCATGATAATCCGGATAAGGATGTAAACTTTCAAGAACTAATGTATTTGGAATAGTATTATTTTCGACTGTTGAAAGATTTGCTTCTTTCTTAATATATCCCATCGTTTCAATAAGTATTTTATCCTGGCACATAATTTAAATTTTAGGTTAAGTTATTAATTAATAATCCGAAAGTCAATATTTTAGAATAATTCCTCAGATAATCAATAATATTACAAAACAAATAGATTGACTTATTGGTTCACTTTTATGAATTTCTGATTGAATAATATACTTTTGTACCAACTTCTATTGATAATTACATTAAATGAAAAACATTACACGTAAAGAACTTGAAATAATGGCTCCGGTAGGTTCGTATGAATCCCTTATGGCTGCAATCCAAGGAGGTGCGAATTCTGTTTATTTTGGTATAGAAAAAATGAATATGAGGGCGCATTCCTCAAACAATTTTACATTTGATGATCTTAAAAACATAGTAGAAATCTGTGAGAAAAATAATCTCAAAACATATTTAACGGTAAATACAGTAATTTACAACAATGAGCTTGGTTTAATGCGTGAGATCATTGACGCTGCAAAACAAAATAGAATAACAGCAATAATTGCTTCTGATTTATCAGTTATTAATTATGCACGACAAGTTGGTGTTGAAGTTCATATATCAACACAGTTAAACGTGAGCAATATTGAAAGCTTGAAGTTTTTCTCGCAATTCGCTGATATTGTAGTTCTTGCCCGTGAGTTATCGCTTGATCAGGTTTCAGAAATTTATCAAAAAATTAGAGAAGAAAATATTACAGGGCCCTCCGGTAATCTTGTTAAAATTGAGATGTTTGTTCATGGAGCTCTTTGTATGGCTATTTCAGGAAAGTGCTATTTAAGCCTGCACGAAAAAAATTATTCTGCTAACAGAGGTGCTTGCCTGCAAACATGCCGAAAAGCTTATACTGTAACCGAGAAAGAAAGCGGAAATCAACTTGAGATAGACAATGAATACATTATGTCGCCCAAAGACTTATGTACGATTAACTTTTTAAATAAGGTTTTAGATGCCGGAGTTGCTGTTCTTAAAATTGAAGGTCGCGCACGCCCAGCAGAATATGTGAAAACGGTTTCAGAATGTTATAACGAGGCTATAAACGCATATATTGACGGAAGTTTCGGCGAAGAAAAAATTAAAGACTGGATGAAAAGACTTTCATCTGTATTTAATCGTGGCTTTTGGGATGGATATTATTTAGGAAGAAAGATGGGCGAGTGGAGTCATAAGTATGGCTCGAGAGCAACAAAACGAAAAATTTACATTGGAAAAACAACAAATTATTTTACTAAAATAAAAGTTGCTGAATTCTTAATAGAATCTCATGATTTAAATGTTGGCGACGAAATACTTATTACCGGACCAACAAGTGGAGTGGTGCAAACAAAAGTTCAGGAAATAAGAGTTGATTTAAAAGATACTCAAAAAGCAGAAAAAGGAACACTATGCTCAGTTCCTATTGAGACATTAATTAGAAGATCAGATAAGCTTTATAAAGTTGTTGATGCAAAAAAGGTTAAGCAACAATAAATAATACTAAAATTATTTTTCACAAAAAGCTTTTGAACCACTCTATTGCTTCTTCCTCTGTGTTGAATATTTTTAAAGGCAAGCCAAATTTATTTGTTACTTTAATAATCATATTCAAGTAATATTTTTTAAAAACATTGCCATCGAATATTACACCCGCTCTTTTTAAACCAACACCAATACCCTTAGGAATCATTTCTTCTTCGAACCATTTTCGGTTTTCAGGAGAAACAACACTCTGTTTGCGAATATCCGATAAAAAGTTTTGTGTGTCATTGCTTTTAGCATATTCTACAAGGGTAATAAATGCATATTGATATTCCTCAAGAGATGTTTTTCTTTTCCACCTAATCTTACCCATTTTTAACTCAGGTTCATGCGAAACTTCAGCATAGTCTGTATCAAGTATAATATTCTTCATAGGCTGGATATTAAAATAAAGTCTAAGAAAAAGCAAGATATTACCAAATGTAAGAAAAATATCGTTACAAGTAAATACCTTCTACATAATACCATTCCAAAGATCGGAAATGTAATATGACAGCGAAAAAATCGCCATATTTGCTTATAAATGAATTAGATGTGCTTGAAGAAATAGATCTTTTTAATTACAAAGATGATGATTTGAATATTAAAGGAGGTTTTTACAATGAAGAGTAACCCATATCTAAATTAAAAAAAACTGAATGTGAAAGTCATTTTTTGTCATCTCCAACTTGATTGGAGATCTCATAATAAATTGTATCACTGTTAAATATGAGATTCCCTTTCCTGCCTGCCGGCAGGCAGGTTCAAGGGAATGACGGCTATGTGACTCTTGGACAGTCCTTTATTATTTATCCCAAGCATTGATTTTACCGCCAAGATTAGTTTTTATATTTTCTTTTTCGGGTGTTCCAAAATAATTCAGACTTGCTCCTGTGTTAACATTGGCATCAAGACTTTTATTAACAATTATTTCTGCTTTTCCTCCAGTATTCATTTTAATAAAAACCTCATCGCTGCTAAAATCCGATCCCGATAACACACCGCCAGTATTCACAAAAGATTCCTGAAGAATTGTTTTTCCAGAAATGTCAATATGCGCTCCCTGATACGATTTCATGTCAATTGCATTAAGCTCAACATGTAACTTTATTCTACCTCCACTTGTTGCTGTAACAAAAAGTTTATCTCCTTTAATAATATTTTTAACATTTACTTCGGCGGCTGCGTTAGATGAAATTTCTCTAATCTCCTTATATCTAAGAATTACTTTGACTTTTACATCATCATCAAACAAATTAGACTTCATTTTGATTTTCAATAACTTATCTTTTATTTCTGTGTCGACTTCTGAAGGATCCACATTTGTTGTAAAAATGTCAATTGATTCGGTATCGCTCAAAATCATTTCCACTTCAATGTTTCCAAAAACATCTAATTTATCAAACGATTCAATTATTCTTTTTTCGCTCTTTTGTGCATTAGCAGTAAAAACAGCTAATATTAGGATTACCGTAATTAATCTTTTCATGATTTATTATTATTTCTTTTTTCTTAAAACGAATGAAATTGCAATTTAATATTTATCTTTAAAGTTATTAACCTAAAATATTTATGAAATGAAAGTGAAAAAACTTAAAAAAGAACTTTTAAAAAGGTTTGAAATTAACTCAAAACAGTTACACCTAATAAGAGGTGGTGTCAAATTTAAGGCTGGAAGCGATTTGGCTGATGCTGTTCAGGCTCCTTAAGCTATTAGTAAAACACAAAAGAGGTTCTTTCGTAACAGAAAGAACCTCTTTCTTTTCTCTTTAATCTTTATAATATTTTCTTAATGTTTTCTGTTACAATATGGCCATCGAACAACTGAACAATACGATGTGAATACTCAGCATCAGAAGGTGAGTGTGTAACCATAACAATAGTCGTTCCTTCGCTGTTTAACTCCGAAAGCAATTTCATTACTTCTTCTCCATTTGCTGAATCAAGATTACCAGTAGGCTCATCGGCTAAAATTAGCTTAGGATTAGCAACCACAGCTCTTGCAATTGCAACTCTTTGTTGTTGCCCTCCAGATAATTGCTGAGGAAAATGCTTTCGTCTGTGTGCAATTTTCATTCTATCCAATACAGCTTCAACCTTTTGTTTTCTTTCTGCAGCAGAAACTTTCAGATATAACAATGGTAATTCTACATTTTCATAAACTGTAAGTTCATCAATAAGATTAAAACTCTGAAATACAAATCCAATATTTGCTTTACGCAATTCTGTTCTTTGTCTTTCTTTAAATTTTGAAACTTCTGTTCCATCAAAAATTAAACTGCCATCAGATGGATTATCAAGAAGTCCAACAATATTTAGTAATGTTGATTTACCACAACCAGAAGGACCCATAATGGCAACAAACTCTCCTTTTTGTACCCCAAGATCAACCTTGTTTAATGCTGTGGTTTCTATTTCATCGGTTTTAAATATTTTTACAAGCTGATTTGTCTTAATCATAATATTTCTCCTTATTTCTTTTAATTAATATCTTAATATTAGACGATTTAAAAAATAATTTGAAACAAGTTATAAATTTTAATAGATACAACTTGCTAAAATTTTGTTTTTAACACTTTTTTAACTTTTATAATATACATGAAAGACGAAGGTTATAAGAAAATGCTGCAAAAAAAAGCTCCGTAAACGGAGCTAAATATTATTCAAATAAAAAGTCAAAGTCATCGCCAGCACCAAGTTCTATCGGATCTTCATCAAATTTAAAAATTCGTGCTTTTCGTGGACCAATTAACTCAACTTCTGCGTTATCAATTTTCAACATTGTTCCTTCTCTTAACCCCACTACATATGTGTATGGATTAGCCACAAGATACTCTTCAATTCGCTGCTCTCGCGTTTCTCCTGCATGTCCGTCAGGATTTGCATCTAAATAATGAGGGTTAATTTGAAATCTTACGAGGTTTGTAGCATGAAAGCTATCCGGCTCAACAATTGGCATATCGTTCGTTGTACAAATCGTTGGACATGCAACATTTGATCCTGCACTCCACCCAATAAATGGTTTTCCTTTTAAGCATTCATAACGAATAGTTTCAATCAGATCCTGCTGCTGCATAATCTTTAAAAGATTAAATGTATTTCCACCTCCAACAACAATTGCCTCAGCATCTTTAAGTGCCTGTTTCTTTTTACCATGGTCGTATAAATGAATAGAATCTACTTCATATCCCAGCTCTGAAAATCTTTCCTGAACTTTTTTCTGATATTCGTCAAACGAAAATGTAACTGCTGCATATGGAATAAAAAGAACCTTTTTTACTTTATCACCTAAAAACTTTTTTATTTCCATTTTTGGATAATCAAGGTATGCCTCTCCTGCATTAGTTGAATTACTTATTAAAAGAAGTCTCATGTTATATTTGTTTTAATGATTATATAATCTTTTTTGAAAGGATAAATATACTAAACAGTATAATTATATTCTAATTCCCATCACTAAAACATCATCAATTTGTTCAGAATCTCCTTTCCATACATTAAATTGTTCTTCGAGCAGTCTTTTTTGCTCATCCATTGATTGATCCTTAATCTTTAAGAGCATTTCTTTAAATGGTAATAACTTAAACTTTCTAACATCTGGTCCTCCAAATTGATCAACATAACCATCTGTAAACACATAAATTGTATCACCTTTTTGAATATCTATTTCGTGGTTTGTGAAAGATTCTTTTTCTATTAAATGAATTCCTATTGGCATTCTGTCTGCTTTTAACGATATAAGATTTTCATTTCGTATAAGGTACAAAGGATTATACGCTCCGGAATATTGTAATTTAAAATTATCTGTGTCTATTATGCACAACGCGATATCCATTCCGTCTTTTGTTTCATCATCTTTGCCAGTCTGATGCAATGATTCTTTCACATAATCTCTTAATTGATTTAATATTGCGCTAGCTTTTATTTCTGTACTTTTATTTACAATTTCGTTTAAAAATGCAAAACCAAGCATGCTCATAAAAGCTCCCGGGACACCATGTCCGGTACAATCTACTGCAGCTATTATTGTTTTACCTTCTTTGTGTGTTATCCAGTAAAAATCTCCGCTAACGATGTCTCTTGGTTTGTAAAAAATAAAATGCTCGGGTATAAGCTTGGAAATATATTCGCCAGGAGGTAATACTGCAGTTTGAATTCTGCTTGCATACTCAATGCTATCTGTAATTTGCTTTTTCTGAAAAGCAAGCAGATCTTTTGCTTTTCTAATTTTTCTAATCTGATAAAATAATACTAACAGAAATACAAAAATGGAGATAAAGCCCATGAAAAAAGACAAAGCGAAAATTCTCTGTTTCTTGATCTTTAGATCACTAATTAACTGCTCATTTTCCAAGTTTTTAATTTGCTGCACTTTCTTCTTAGTTTCATATTGTGTTTCAATTTCTTTTATCTGTCTTGATTTCTCAGCATTAAAAATTGAATCGTTTAATACTAAATACATTTGGTTATACCAGAGTGCTTTTTCAAAATTCTTTTCAATTTTAAAAATCTCCATTAATTGTCCATATGCATCTCGGATATCAACTAATGCTCCTATTTCCTTTGCAATTTCAAGGCTTAAATAATAATGTTTCTTTGCATTTGGGAAATCGCCCCTTGATTCATATAAGCTCCCTATTTGGAAATGCGTTTGTGCTAATTCTCCTTTATGACCTAATTCTTTTTCTATTTCAAGAATTTTAAAATATGTTGCAAGCGCTTTTTCTTTTTGCCCAATCATATAGTGAACTTCAGCAATGTTAGACAAGGCCATTAATTGTCGCCTCAGGTTCCCTAATTCAACATATATATTATACGCCTTTTCGAAATAACTTCTTACATTATCAAAATCATTTAAATAATAATTTACAATAGCGATATTATTATAAAGAAGTGCAATTCCATTTTTGTCTCCTATTTTCTCTCTGATATCCAGAGATTTATTATACAACTCCAAGCTTTTTTCATAATCGTCTTGTCTTGAATATAATAAGCCAATATTTAGTAAGCTTTTTGCCATTCCCAAAGAGTCGTGCGTGCTCTCATATATGTTTAAAGCTTTAATGAGACAATCCATGGCTTCATCATATTTGCCCTGTTTTTCATATGTATTACCTAAATTATTGTATGCATTCCCAATTCCCTTATGATAATTTTCTTCTTCGCAAATTTCTTTTGCTTTATTTATATAAATAATTGCATTTTCGAAATTGCCGGTGATATTATAAAAATTCCCGAATCGCAACAAAACCAACGCCTCTAAGTATTTATCATCTAAATCTTTTACAATTTCATATGCTTGATCTATATAATCTTTACCTAACAGAATTTTTCCTTGTTCATGTTCCTCGTAAATATCAAGTAACAATTCTACTTTTAAAGAATCGTCCGGGCGGTTTAGTAAGAACTTTAAGCTGTCAATTTTCACGGTCTGCGAAAACATGATGTTTGGGAATAACAAAAAGATTAAAAAAGAAATTCTCATGATAAAAAAGATATAATGCAATTTACAATAATTTAAACAAAAAATAAACAAACGTTTTTTAATAAGAAGCTTTCGGTATACTTATCCATGTTTTAGTGATTTGTTATTCTTGTTTGCGTTTCATAAACAATAAAAAAGCCGTCTTGTTTAAGACGGCTTTTTTATTCTAAGTGATTTTTATCTATTCAAAAGACAGAGCAAAACCTATTGATAATGGATATAATTCTGGTCCTTTGTTACTTTCAAACATTGAAGTAAAATAATATGTTCCATAAATCATCCAATCTCCTACACCAAGTCGTGCATGAACACCATATCGGAATGGCGACAAATTATAATCATCTCTTATTCTCTCTTTATTTTTATTCCCGCTTTCCTTATACACAATTTTTGTGTTTGACCCCAACTTTACACCACCAATAACACCAGCAGAAAATATTACTCCGTTATGTTGGGAAGAAGAACTATGAACCTCAAGTAAAATTGGTAAAGTAGCATAAGTTGTAGATAATTTAGATTCTAAAATATCCCAGTCAGGTTTGACATCTGCTAAGATCAACTCATCAATCGTTCCGTCTGGGAGTTCTTGAATAGAATTTTTGTTGTCAAAACGATAATAGTTCCATTCCAGACCTAAACCGGTTACTAATCCAAACTGCTCATTTGCAAAATTTATGCTGTATTGTGCAAAGTTTACATTCATGTTCCACGATTTTCCGGTATTTAAATCCATATATCCATCTGTAGCAGCATCACGACTAAATGAGAAGTTTTTATCTGCTAAATTGCTTAAACCCATTGAAAACCCAGACCAGGATCCTGTAAAACCATCATCATCGTCCCACATCCAATCCCAATCATCGTTATTCTTGTGTTTTTTCACAAAAATTTGTGTTTCTCCATTGTCTTCAATGATTTTTACTGTTTTTCTTTTAAATCTGATATTTGTTGTATCATCTTTTTGATTTTGTAGTTCTTCTTTCATTTCTTCTACATTTGGTTCAGTATCCTGACCAAAAACACCTAATGTAATAATTAAGGTGACTAACGTTAGTGCTATTTTTTTCATCATTTTATAATTTAATATATTTATACTTTAGATTATTTTTCAGTGAGACGGATGAACTTGCTAATTTGTTACAGCCCTATCTAATCTTTTTTTGCAGGTGTTGAAAATGCTATTAGTTTAGAGTTGAATTCGGTTTTGTCAGGAACACCATTTTCATCATAAATCCTGGTAAGAGTCATGTTACTTCCTGTGATTCTATTTATTCCATTTAAACTAGCTTGTGCTACATCAAACATTTCTATTTTTTCTTTTCTGTCTCTGTTAAAGACTTCTTTGTTTATAACTCCTGCAACTAATGACTTAACTGAGAAATGCCTATTTCTATTTGATCCGACTTCTGCAAACTGATAGATTACAGGTTCTGTATATATAATATCTTTGTTAATCAACTGATATTTAAGCTCAATTGCACGTGCTGAAAGTTTTGCATATTGATGATAGTCGGGCATCTGTTCAACTACAATTACAGAATCAATAACAATTTCCTTTTCCTGATCCTTGGCTTCATAAACTAATTCTACATTTTCAATTATCTCAGGCTTTATTACATCAGCAACCTGCTCATTTACAACCTGTCCTGTCGTTGCCTGCTCGTAAACCTCTTTTTCGTCTTTAGTTTCTGTGACTTCTGAAATGTTTAATGGTTTATCTTCCGTGTTTTTTGGAATAAGAGTAAAAAGCGCCAATGCAATTACAACTGATGCTGCGGCTGATATTATAGAATAACGATTTTTAGTTAAAAAGATACCGAAAGTGCTTTTCTTAAGTTTCTGCTTATTTTCAAAAACAACACTGTGGTCTGCTTTTACTTTTGTTAATTTAAAAAGCTCAAATTCTTTTTTTCTTTTATCATTTTCCTCTAAAAAAGAATCAAACTCACTGCTTGCTTCTTTACTCAAATCACCCTCAATTCTTGCAATACACAATTCGTTAAAGTTGTCCGAATTACTTTCAACATTACTTGAAGGTTTCTTTAAGCTTGATTTCTCTAAAAATGTTTCCTCGATTCTAATTTCAGGTAGTTCATTTAATAATTCTAATTCCTCTTTTAAATCAGGATTGCTGTTTAAAAATGACATTAACAGATCATTCTCAGAAGGAGAAAGGTTGCCTTCTAAAAAATCAAGAAAATATTCTTCGTAATTATTTCTGTTAATTTCAATCATTTATTTATATTAATTATACCAGAGCTTCAATACTTCCGATATACTTTTTTAATGCTAAGCGACCTCTGTATATATATACTTTTACTTGCGATTCAGATAATTCTGTTATTTCAGCTATTTCATTGTATGCATAACCTTCATAATCTCTTAATAAAATTACAGATCTCTGAATATCAGAAAGCTTACCAAGCGCATCATCCAGAACTTCGTTTAAGCCAGTATAAGAATCTGTATGTGTTCCAATATAATCAGACATATTATCAGAAAAAGACATTCTTTTGTTTTTTCTTATTTTGTCAATCATTGTATGATAAGCTGTCGAAAATAAATACGACTTCACTTTTTCATAAGAAACTTCTGAAGAACGAATCCACATTTTCTCATATGTGTCCTGAACAATATCTTTTGCTTCGTCTTCATCTTTTATGTTTTTTAAAATGAATCGAAAAATACCGTCAGAATACAAATCAACACTTTTATTAAACTCTTCTACTGTCATTCTAATTACTCTATTTCGAAACTATGACGTTTATATTACTTAAAAGTTACAGGCAAAATTAATTTTTTTCGTGATTAATATAATTTTATCTTTATCCTCTTATTCAAATTTAAATTTATTACTATGAAGAAGTCTGCATTGTTAGTTGTCGGAATTATTATTCTGCTAAATTCTTGTAAACATACTGATTTTGACGAAAATAAATCACAAGATCATTTAATTATGTCTGTACTGTGGTATCAAACATCAACAGAAATGAAAGCGCTTTATTATCAATGCTTCAATATTGCAAAGTTACGTGTTGATATGGATTTACAAAACAATCCTACAGACTCTAAAAAGGCAATTATTGTTGATATAGATGAAACCATGCTTGATAATAGTCCCTTTGAAGGTAATTGCATTAATACAGGCACGGGATATACAAACGAAAGCTGGAGTGAATGGACTACGAAGATTAGTGCAAAAGCATTGCCTGGAGCTGTTGAATTTTCAGAATATGCTAAATCAAAAGGTGTTGAGGTATTCTATATTTCGAATAGAAGTATTGATGAGTTTGATGTTACCTTAAAAAACCTTCAGAATGAAAATTTTGCATTCGCAGATAGCGCACACTTGCTTTTAAAAACAACCACAAGCGTTAAAACTGAAAGAAGAAACATTGTAAAAGAAAATTATGAAATTATTTTACTTATTGGAGATAATATGGGTGATTTCTCAGACATTTTTGAAGATAGATCAGATAATTTTGGTTTTGATGAAGTAGAAAAAAACAAATCAAAATTTGGCAATAAATATATTGTTTTGCCTAACCCAATGTACGGAAAATGGGAAAATGCTGTTTTTGAAAACAATAGAGATTTAACAAACAAGGAAAAATACGAACTCAGAAAGAAAAACTTAATAGGATACTAAGATATTATTTCAGGTATTTAGTTAAAATTTCAAATAAGATTTCCTTTTTAATAGGTTTTGAAATATAATCATCACAACCTTCATTAATACTATATTCTCTTTCGCCAGATAATGCATAAGCAGTTTGAGCAATTACTGGGATATTTGTATTGTGAGCTTTAATTAATTTTGTAGCTTCATAACCATTAATTCCGGGTAATTGAATGTCCATTAATACTAAATCGAAATAATTCTCTGTTTTAAAAAAGTCTAAAGCTTCTTTTCCTGTTTTTACCCATACAAGATTAATATGAGTAGGTTTCAAATAATTTTCAATAAGATAATAATTTGAAGGTGTGTCTTCTACAATCAAAATATTTTTATCTCCCCAATTTATTGTTTTTTTAACTGAGACTTCTATTTCATTCGTTTCGACAGGCTTTTCTAATAACTGATAAGGTAATGTAAAATAAAACTCAGAGCCTACATCTAATTGTGATTCAACACCAATAGTGCCACCGAGTATATCAACCAGTTTTTTTGAGATTGATAAACCAAGCCCAGTTCCTATTAAAGATTTTTGTCTGCTTTCATCAATTCGATTAAAGCGATCAAATATGTAATCAATTTTATCATCGGGGATTCCTTCTCCAGTATCCTTTACAAAGAACCGAAGCAATTTTCGCCCTCCTGATGTTATTTGATTATATCCAATAATAATCTCTCCTGAATTTGTAAATTTTATTGCATTATTAATAAAATTATTCATTATCTGACGAAATCGGGCTTTGTCGGTGAATATTGCAATTCTCTCACTATTAGATTCTAAATCTAAACTCAATTTTAAATTTTCTTTGCCAATTAAATCAATGTTTTTTGAATAGAATCTAAATATCTCCGAAAACACACCGTTTACATAATTGAGTGATTTACTTATCGTTAATTCATCTGCTTCAATCTTAGAAATATCTATTATATCATTTAAAATATTTAACAAATCGCTGCTACTGGATTGTGCAAGCTCAATTATTTCTTCTTTTTGTTCCTGTGTTAAATCCTGATCGCATAATAAATTAATAAAACCTATGATATCATTCA
>DAOWGM010000124.1 GCA_030637515.1 Bacteroidales bacterium | reverse complement strand
TACTAAAGAGATTAGAGAAAAGCTTTCTATTGAAAATATTATCTTCTCTCCTGAATTTTTAAGAGAAGGTAAAGCTCTTTATGATAACTTATATCCTTCCAGAATAATTGTTGGAGAGAAATCAGAAAGAGCAGAAAAATTTGCAAATCTATTGATAGAGGGTGCATTAAAAGAGAATGTTAAAACACTTTTCATTAGCTCAACAGAGGCTGAAGCGGTTAAATTGTTCTCAAATACTTATCTTGCTATGAGAGTTGCTTTCTTTAATGAATTAGATACTTATGCAGAGGTAAGAGAATTAAATTCAAAAGAGATTATCGAAGGTGTTGGATTAGATCCAAGAATTGGAGATCATTACAATAATCCATCTTTTGGTTATGGAGGTTATTGTCTACCAAAGGATACAAAACAGTTGAAAGCAAATTATGATGATGTCCCAAATAATATTATTTCAGCTATTGTTGATGCTAATAGGACAAGAAAAGATCATATAGCTGATATGATTCTTAGAAAAAACCCTGAAGTTGTTGGTATTTATAGATTGACAATGAAAACAGATTCTGATAATTTTAGGGCTTCCTCTATACAAGGATTAATGAAGAGATTAAAAGCTAAAGGTATTGAAGTTGTAATCTATGAACCGGTTCTAAAGGAAGATGAGTTTTACCACTCAAAAGTTATTAAAGATCTGAATGAATTCAAAAAGATTTCAAGTGTAATTGTAAGTAATAGATTAAGCCCCGATTTAGAAGATGTTAGAGATAAGGTATATACAAGAGATATTTTTACAAGAGATTGAGCCGAAGATATAAATAAATGGGACTGGACTTATTATTGAATTGGTAGATAAAAATTCGTTTTTTTTATAAAATCTTTAAAGCTGGTGTAATTTTACATCAGCTTTTCTTATTTTTACCTGATAACAAAAAGCTAATCATTTATAAACTCATATAATGAAAGGTATTATTTTAGCAGGAGGAGCGGGAACAAGACTGTATCCTATAACAAAAAGCATTTCAAAGCAAATTATTCCGATTTATGATAAACCGATGATTTATTATCCGCTATCGGTTTTAATGCTTGCCGGAATTAAGGAAATTCTAATAATTTCTACTCCAAAAGATATTCATTTATATGAAGATTTACTTGGAGATGGCAAACAACTTGGTGTTAGCTTGTCATATGAAATACAGCCATCACCTGATGGACTTGCACAAGCCTTTATTATTGGAGAAAAATTCATAGGTGACGACAGTGTTTGTATGGTTCTAGGAGATAATATCTTTTATGGCTATGGATTCACAAAAATCCTGACAAATGCAGCTAAAGTTGAAGATGGAGCTGTTGTTTTTGGTTATTACGTAAACGACCCTAAGCGTTATGGCGTGGTAGATTTTGATAACGATGGAAAAGTTTTAAGCATTGAAGAAAAGCCAGAAAATCCCAAATCAAACTATGCTGTTACAGGTCTTTACTTCTATTCGAACGATGTAATTGAAAAAGCAAAAAATCTAAAACCAGGGAAAAGAGGAGAACTTGAAATCACAGATTTAAATAAATTATATCTGGAAGAAAATAAATTAAATGTTGAATTGTTAGGTCGAGGATTTGCATGGTTAGATACAGGAACACACGAAAGCTTGCTTCAGGCATCAAACTATGTTTCGACGATTGAACAACGACAAGGATTAAAGATTGCCTGTATTGAGGAAATAGCTTATAAAAAAGGATTTATAAACAAAGAGCAACTGATTAAACTAGGAAATGAACTAAAAAATAATCAGTACGGAGAATATTTATTGAAAATTGCTAATGAAATTTAAAGATGGAAGTAATAAAGACAGATTTTAACGGACTTTTTATAATTCAACCTCGAATTTTTGAAGACAATAGAGGTTACTTCTTTGAAAGTTTTAATAAAAAAGATTTTAACTCAGTTATCCCTGAAATAGAATTTATTCAGGATAATCAATCTAAATCTGTTTACGGTACTATCCGTGGATTACATTATCAGCTTGAACCTTTTGCTCAATCAAAGTTAATTCGGGTACTGGAGGGGAAAATATTGGATGTAGTTGTCGATATTAGAGAGAAATCTCCCACTTACGGCAAGCATTTTAGCATTGAGTTATCGTGTGAAAATAAAAAGCAGTTTTTTATTCCTAAAGGATTTGCTCACGGATTTTCTGTTTTAAGTGAAACTGCTGTTGTTTTGTACAAAACCGATCAGTTTTACAAACCAGAGTCAGAGAGAGGAATTATTTTTAATGATATAGATTTAAATATTGACTGGGGAATTGACCCTAAAAAAGCAATAATATCATCAAAAGATAAAGTTTTACCTACGTTTAAAGAAGCTGAAAAAAACTTTAAATACTAAATTACTCATGATAAATATACTTGTAACAGGAGCAAATGGTCAGCTAGGCAGTGAGTTAAAAAGCATTTACAATAACAACATTGATACTTTTAAGAAACCTGTTAGTATAGAGTTTACCGATATTGAAACTCTGGATTTATCAAATTCAATTTTTCTCAAGAAGTTTTTGGAAGACCATTCTTTTGATTTTATTATAAATTGTGCGGCCTACACTAATGTTGATTTAGCCGAAACTGAAAAGGAAAAAGCATTTGAGATAAATGCAAGTTGTGTAAAAAATATTGTAGAATCAATAAAAGGAAAAAAGACCAAATTAATTCATATTTCTACTGATTATATTTTTGACGGAGAGTCTCATATACCTTATACTGAAGATATGCCAACCAATCCACAATCGGTATACGGAAACACTAAACTGGAAGGTGAAAAATACGCACTTAAGCATTCGAATTCTCTTGTAATAAGAACATCGTGGCTTTATTCAAGCTTTGGTAAAAACTTTGCAAAAACGATCTATAAACTTTGTAAGGAGAGAGAAGAATTAAACGTTGTTTTTGATCAAATTGGTACTCCTACATACGCGGCTGATTTGGCAAATTCTATTTTACAAATTGTAAATCAATCGATAAATGAAAACAGATTTATTCCCGGGATTTACAATTATTCAAATGAAGGTGTTTGCAGTTGGTTTGATTTTGCTCAAGCAATTGCTGAAAAAGCCTACTCGAAATGCAAAATAAATCCAATAATATCTGAAGAGTACCCTACAGCTGCAAAACGTCCTTTTTATAGTGTATTAAACAAGTCCAAAATAAAATCGGTATATCAGATTTCAATACCTCACTGGCAGAAAAGCCTTAACAACTTCTTTAAAGCAATGTAAATATTACAAAACTATCGTTCGTTTTCAAAAATCATTTTCTTAACTTTAAAGATTCCAACATGCCTGACATGCCAGAGACAGTTAAAACGGCAGTCAGGTTAAATATTTATACTATGGCTGAAAATGAATTATTAAAAAATGTAATGTTAAAAGCTAAAATATGGCTTAATTCGGATATTGATGAAGTATCAAAAAAAGAAATTGAAGATTTAATAAACACAAACGAATCAGAACTAATTGAATCTTTTTACAAAGATCTAGAGTTTGGTACAGGAGGATTGCGTGGCATTATGGGTGTTGGAACTAACAGAATGAATATTTATACTGTTGGAATGGCAACGCAAGGTTTATGCAATTACGTTAAAAAACAATTTACCGATAAAAAGCAGATTAAAGCGGCAATAGCATTTGATTCCAGAAACAATAGCAAACTTTTTGCAGAAAAAACGGCAAGTGTATTTTCGGCTAATGGAATAAAAGTTTACTTATTCGATAGCCTTCGTCCTACTCCTGAATTATCATATGCAATAAGAGAATTAGGATGCCAAAGTGGAGTTGTAGTTACAGCCTCTCATAATCCGAAAGAATATAACGGTTATAAAGTTTATTGGGAAGATGGTGGGCAAATTATTAGTCCACACGATAAAAATATTATTAACGAAGTACAAAGTATAAAAGATATAAGTGAAATTCAGTTTGATGATGATCTGAAAAATGTAGAGATCATTGGTGAAAAAATTGACAAATCATATATTAAAGAACTTTGTAAATTATCATTAAATCCTGCAATAATTAAAAAGCAAAACGATTTAAAAATAGTGTACACTCCGATTCATGGCACTGGAGTTGAGCTTGTTCCAAAAACGTTACAAGCATATGGTTTTAAGAATATAACAATTGTAGAAGAACAAAAAATACCCGACGGTAATTTTCCAACAGTTAAATCGCCTAATCCTGAAGAATCAGAGGCTTTAAAATTAGCTTTATTAAAAGCAAAAGAAATTGATGCTGACATTGTTATGGCAACAGATCCTGATGCTGATCGTGTTGGAATTGCTGTAAAAAACAATGAGAATGAGTTTGTTTTATTAAATGGGAATCAAGCGGCATCATTATTAATAAACTATTTGATTTCTCAGTGGAAAATAAAAGGTAAGTTAAAAGGCAAAGAATATATTGTAAAAACAATTGTTACAACTGAGTTACTTAAAGAAATTGCTAATAAATATGAAGTTGAAACTTTTGATGTTTTAACCGGATTTAAATACATCGCCGATATAATTAAACAAAAAGAAGGAAAAAAGATATTTATTGGAGGTGGTGAAGAAAGTTACGGATATTTAGCCGGTGAATTTGTTAGAGACAAAGATGCTGTTATGTCATGTGCTTTAATTGCTGAAGCAGCTGCTATGGCAAAAGAAAATGGCAAAACTCTTTATCAGGAGCTTATTGAAATTTATGTTGAATTCGGGTTTTTTAAAGAAAAACTTATATCTGTTGTTAAAAAAGGAAAAGAAGGCTCAGAGGAGATAAATAAAATGATGGAAAATTTCAGAAACAGTCCTCCTCAAACAATCAATAATTCTAATGTAATGTTGATTCATGATTTTCTAAAACAAAAAACGTTTGACCAGATAAATCATTTGCGTTACGATATAAATCTTCCTATATCAAATGTGCTTCAGTTTATTTTAAATGATGGCTCTAAAATATCGATAAGACCTTCGGGTACCGAACCAAAAATTAAATTCTACTTTGGAGTTCATGAAGAATTACAATCGAAAGAGGATTTTGACAAAGTGAATAAATTATTGGACGAAAAGATTGATTCTATAATTAAATCATTGGGAATAAAATTGTAAATTGGGTTCAAAGAAAACAGAAGGGAGAAACATGAAATCGTATAGAAAAGAAATTTGGCTTAATACTTCAAGAAGACGCGAATATATTAATATTACTCCTATAGTAGAAGAAGAGTTAACAAAAAGTGGAATAAAAGAAGGTTTAATATTAGTTAATGCAATGCACATAACTTCAAGTATTTTTATTAATGATGATGAATCTGGCTTACACGAAGATTTTGAAAAGTGGTTGGAAGGTCTTGCTCCAGAAAAACCTTATTCGCAATACAAACACAATTATGCAGAAGATAATGCCGATGCACATTTAAAACGCACCATTATGGGTCGCGAAGTTGTTGTTTCTATTACAGAAGGAAAAATGGATTTTGGACCTTGGGAACAAATTTTCTATGGAGAATTTGATGGAAAAAGGAAAAAAAGAATCTTGATTAAGATAATAGGAGAATAATTCCATCCTCCTACTATACACTTTATTTACAAACTATTACAATACTTTTATTAATTTCTCATCCTTTTCTCTTAAATAACCAACTGGATTAGATTGTAAATCGTGTTTTTTCAATAATGCTTCAACTTCGATTTTAGCAACTTCTTCTACGGCAATTAATAATCCACCGCTGGTTTGAGGATCGCAAAGAATTGGTATCATACTTTCATTAATAGAAATATTTTTGCCATAACTATCCCAGTTTCTATTTGTTCCGCCCGGAACACAACCTTCTGACACATAAAATTCAAGCATATCAAGTTTTGGGACCTTTGAATAATCAATAATTGCTGATAAATTACTTCCTTCGCACATTTCAGTTAAATGCCCTAACAATCCAAAACCAGTAACATCAGTTATTGCTTTTACTCCATTAATTAATGCTAATTCGGTTCCAATAGAATTTAAGGTGGTCATTGCATCCTGAGCCAAAGTTAAATGTTCATCTTTTAAAATTCCCATTTTTTGAGCAGTTGTTAAAATCCCCACACCAATAGGTTTAGTAAGGTATAAGGAGCAAGCACTTGTTGCAGTATCGTTCCTCTTTAGATTCTCAATATCAACCGAGCCGGTAACAGCGAGTCCGAAAATAGGTTCAGGACTGTCAATACTATGTCCGCCGGCAAGCATTATTCCTGCATCTTTACAAGCCTGTCTTCCACCATCAACAACTTCTTTAGCAATTTCTTCTGAGATTTTATTTACAGGCCACCCTAAAATTGCAATTGCCATTAAAGGTCTTCCTCCCATTGCATAAATATCGCTTATGGCATTAGTTGCTGCAATACGTCCAAAAGTAAATGGATCATCAACTATGGGCATAAAAAAATCAGTGGTACTAATAATTGCAGTTCCATTGCCCATATCATAAACTGCAGCATCGTCCCTACTATCATTTCCTACAAGTAAATTTTTATCTATAAAAGGAGTAATATTTGATTCTAAAATAGTGCTTAATACTTTTGGTGATATTTTACATCCGCATCCTGCACCGTGACTATATTGAGTAAGTTTTGTATTATTCATTTTCATATATTATTTTAAAATTTTCACAAAAGAACTATTTTTATTTCTATTTGTTGTCTTATTATGAATTAATCTTATTTGTAAAAATTATAACGTCATGGCGAATGCGCATCATCATAACGAACCCAATAAAAAAAACCTACTCATAAGCGTTATTCTTAATGCAGGAATTACTGCTGCTGAATTTATCGGAGGAATTCTTTCCAACAGCCTTGCTTTAATTTCAGATGCTGTTCATAATCTTAGTGATACCATGGCTATCATCATTAGTTATATTGCACTGAAAGCAAGCAAAAAAGAATCTAATCTTAAAAATACTTTTGGTTATAAACGAATTGAAATTTTAGCCGCTTTGTTTAATGCTGTAGTTCTAATTGTGATTTCCGTTTATCTTTTTTATGAAGCTTATGAGCGCTTTTTAAATC
>DAOWGM010000049.1 GCA_030637515.1 Bacteroidales bacterium | reverse complement strand
CACCTGCTAATGTAAAAAATGCGGCATAAACCATAGGTCCTGTTTCATGAATAATCTTTTGAAACTCCATTCTGTATTTGCTATAATTGGTAATCCAGAAACCTGCAATTATACATACCAGTAATGGTTCAATAATAATCTCCATTACAAAATTTTCAATACTATGAATTAAAATGAACTGGGTAAACGTATAAACTATCAATCCAATTGATAAGATCAAAATACTTTTAAATTTCCCATTTAAATTAAGTGAAAGGATAAGTTGAATGACATTAGCTATTAAAAACCCTAATACGAGTGTCAGCACCAGTTCAAATAATAATAAAAATATAAACTTTACATCAAAACCTGTATTATGAATAAGTATATGTGCTACTGATAAACATATTGTAAACAAAAAAATTACAAGTACATCTAAGATAACTGTCACGCTAATAGCAGTTTTGGTAAAAGGTCCTTTAGCCCGCATTTCATTTATAACTGCTATAACTGAAGATGGTGATCGTGCAATAAAAATAGTTCCAGAAAGAATTGCAACTGCAATTTTACTCTTAACATTCATATTACTCATAAAAGGAATTAATTCTTCAAGAAAGTAAACTGCAAATGCTACCAGTAAAAATGTAATGATTAATTGTCCGAAAGTATTCCATATAATACTTTTTATGCTATTCCTAATTTCCTTTAAAAACAACTCTGATCCTGCAGCAAATGCAATAAAAGCCAAGGAGAAGTTATTAATAAAATTTAACTTAGGTATAGCATTTTTAGGAATTAAATCCAGTACATATGGACCAATCAGTATACCAGATAAAAGAAAACCTGTAATTAATGGGAATTTTATTTTCTGAAAAAATTTAGCTACCTGATTACTACCAATTACGACCCAAATAAATGCAAAAAGAACAATAAGTATTTGACCAAATTCTATCATAACAATTTTGCTAAATATTCTCAAAATAGCTAAAAATAGAATCAAATCAAATTATTATACTGTTAATTGCTAAACAAGGCTTCAATTTTTTCCAAAGAAATATATTTGAAATTCTGATTTCTTAAAGTATCGTTACTAAAATTATAACCATCCTGAACTACTAACATTCCCATAGGGAATTCTTCATTTAACGGAAAATTAACAACTTCAAGACCATCTGTTTCTAATACTCCATCAATGATATCATCATCAATAACAAAGCTAAATAAGTATTTATCAGTTTCGCCTGTTTCAAAAACGGCATATGAGAAATTTCCCTGACTAGATGCTATCAGATATGTAGTATTATTTGATTTATATAATGCAAGTCCTTCAATATCGGAAGTTACAACAGTTTGATAAGCCGGATTACTGCCATTTACCCAAACTTTTTCAAATTCATATTCAGGTTCTGCATTAATCTTTAATATACCTTCTTCTTCCACGCCAATGTATAAAATACCTTTATCATCATCAGCAACCATTCCTTCAGGCTTACTGCTTACTTTAAAATTACGAACCAATTTATATTTTAATTCATCTTTTTCAGCATAAACTTCCCATTGCTCAACATCAGCACCCTCACCATTAACAATAACGTAATACTTATTTGTAACAGGACTTTTATACATACACAAACCATAAACCAAATCAACCGATGATTTAATATTAAGTAAAGTATCTGAAAGTAAAAGTGTATTTTTATCAATGTAAAATAATGATATTGTATTTAGGGTACAATTACTTGCTGCAACCAGAACAACTTCTTGTTCATTATATGAAAAATCATCTCTTAAATCGATATTATTCATACAACCTGACTGAACATATTGTAATTCTTCACCATTCATGTTATAAACATGAATACCTCCCATTTTATTAGTACCTAGAACTAAACTCTTTTCTGGGTTTTTAGTATTCACCCATATTGCAGGATCATCCGCAGCATCAACTCTGGGTTCGCTGGCAACTTCATCGGTTTCAATATCTGCTGTAATAACGTTTGTAAAAACATGTTGTTTTTCAATTGTGAAACCTAAATAAACTGAAAAACCACTTGAGTCAAGTGTTTCCCAATATTTTTCAATTACCTGTTTATCGTTTGTAGAATTAAGGCAAGACGATGTAATCAATAGAGAAAGTAAAAAAACAGGTACTAATCTAATAATTTTCATAATCAGGATTTTAAAAGAAAAATAAAATTAAAAAAAATATTTATACAATATGGCAATTATGAAAAAAAAGGGAGTGAAAATTAATTTTCACTCCCTTTTTCATAAAAATATTCTATAAAATTCTATTTTTCCAGTACATTTTTCAATATATCCTTTTATATTTTAGCACAATAGCTTTAAAAATAACAGTTAATTATACATTGATTCTCTTAGAACTTTTAATTTCTCATCAGAAATATAATCATCATATTCCATTAATTTATCAATAATTCCATTCGGAGTTAATTCTATAATTCTGTTAGCCACAGTCTGTATTGACTCATGATCATGAGAAGCTAAAAGAATATTTCCTTTGAAGTTTTTCAGTGTGTTATTAAATGCTTGAATGGATTCAAGATCAAGGTGATTTGTTGGTGTATCAAGAACAAGAACATTTGCATTACTAAGCATCATTTTTGAAATCATGCATCGCATTTTTTCACCACCGGAAAGTACGTTTGCCTTTTTATAGATATCTTCACCAGAAAAAAGCATTTTACCAAGATAACCTCGTAAAAACAACTCACTTGTGTCAGCAGAAAACTGACCAAGCCAATCAACAAGTGTCATTTTGTTATCGAAAAATGCATTATTGTCCAAAGGTAAATATGCAGCTTTTATTGTCTGACCCCACTCGAATGAACCTGAATCAGCTTTTGTTTTACCCTCCAATATTTCAAACAAGCTTGTCATTGCGCGATGGTCACGCGAAAGAAAAACTATTTTCTCTCCTTTTTGCACTGTAAATTCCAGATCTTTGAATAACAAATCTCCTTCAATACTTTTGCTCATCCCTTTTACTTCAAGAATTTTATTTCCGGGTTCTCTATCTAATTTAAATATAATGCCCGGATACTTTCGTGTAGAAGGTTCTATTTCTTCAATATTCAGCTTCTCAATCATTTTTTTACGACTGGTTGTCTGCTTCGATTTAGCAACATTTGCACTAAAGCGTTGAATAAATTGAAGTAATTCCTTTTTCTTTTCGTCTGCTCTTTTATTTTGAGCTTGTTGCTGACGCAATGCCAACTGACTTGATTCATACCAAAAGCTATAATTTCCGGCAAATTGTTTCACTTTCCCAAAATCTATATCAACTGTGTGTGTACAAACCGAATCTAAAAAGTGACGATCGTGTGAAACAACCAAAACGGTGTTTTCAAAATTTGATAAATATCTTTCCAACCACGATACTGTTTCCAAATCCAAATCATTCGTAGGTTCATCAAGTAAAAGATTATCAGGTTTACCAAATAAGGCTTGTGCTAATAAAACACGAACTTTCTCTTTACCACTTAGCTCGCTCATTAATTTGTAATGATGCTCTTCCTTAATTCCTAAACCACTTAACAATGATGCAGCTTCACTTTCGGCATTCCAGCCATCCATTTCGGCAAATTTATTTTCCAGCTCAGCAGCTTTTAATCCATCTTCATCAGAGAAATCAGGCTTAGCATAAATAGCATCTTTCTCTTGCATTATTCCCCAGAGTTGATCGTGTCCTTTCAGCACTGTATTCAATACTGTAAACTCATCGAACTCAAAGTGATCCTGTTTTAAAACTGACAGTCTTTCACCAGGACCTAAAGTAATTTTACCTCTGGAAGAACTCAGATCATTTGAGATTAAACGTAACAATGTAGATTTACCGGCACCATTCGCTCCTATTATTCCATAACAATTTCCAGGTGTAAACTTTAAATTTACATCCTGAAACAAATATTTCTTGCCAAACTGAATTGCCAAATTAGATACTGTAATCATCTGATATTCTGATTTATTAAATTATTTTTTTTGGAGACCGCAAAGGTAATTAATAAGTTGAGATATAAAATTGTTTCTAAACATAAAAAAGACCATTTGTAATAAATGGTCTTTTTTATTTCAATTTTAATAATTTCCTATTCAGGCAATAATTCTTTAGTTTTAAGTTTTGATGGCATAAAAATTCCAATTACCCCTTTTAAACCAAGACTCATTACAATATTGTAAAAGAAAACTAAGAATGCTATTAAAAGCAGAGAACCTGAAATGGCTGCTAATACCATATATGTATTAAATTCACCATCTATATAAAGAGTTCTCCGTAACATTCCATTTAATCCAGCCATTCCCATAAAAGCTCCCATTCCAATTCCACCTAACAAATGGAACCAAAAATGTATATTGGCCAGCTTCTGACTATAGAATTTAGCTCCATTAGTAACTATAGGGAATAATATATATATCGCAGCATATAATGTCATTGTTAATCCAATAAGGATAGCTACATGAACGTGAGGACCAATAATCCATTGCGTATTGTGCAATATCCTGTTTAAACCAACATCAGCCTGCATAATACCTGCTGGAACTGCTAATGCAAATCCTAATAAACCACCTAACAAGAATTTTAAAGGATTTGTCATTTTTAGTGGTCGTGCTGACCATAATGTAGCTAAAACAATAAAAAATGCAAGTCCCTGGGTTATAAGCTCAAAAGCTGTCACGAGTTCGCCCGAAACTACTTTTAATATAGCTGGTTGTGCCTGATCTGATAATAAGTGGTGCGACCAAACAGTCCACGATACTACAAGTTCAAGTAACAAAGCTGCTCTTGCAATATTTTGCATAAATAATTTTTTGCCTGTAATCATTACCGCAAGCAAATACCATGTTCCGGCAACAAATATAAGTACCAGACCATCGGCGATTAAATCCAGTCCCCACCAAAACCAATTTTTATACAATAAAGCATCGATAGCGGTTTCTTTTAAATCAAAACCAAGAATGTTTCCCAGCATAAAAACAAGAATAAGAACTCCGGTAAATAAAATAATACCAGTATTTAATACCATATCTACAGTTCCACGAGCAATTGCAGCAACTGGTAACGGAACAAGATGTTCTTTCTTATTCTCTTTTTTAGCAAACATGTTCTTTAAACCAGTATAACCGATTGCAGAACCAAGAAGCGCTGCTGATGGTTGTTTTTCCCAACCTTCGGGTGTATATACAATAGTTTTAAAAATATTAATAATGAAAAACAATGTTCCCACCATTAAAATAGCAATACCTAAAATAAAAAATGTACCTCCCCAAACACTAAATTGACTAAAATCTACAGGCAAGGGCCAGTATAAAGTATATAAAGGTGCATAATGAGAAATAAATCCGGCTATCCAGAAAAGGAGAACTCCTGATGTAAGTAATATTAATGCCCAATTGGCTAGCTTCACACTGTATAATGGTTTCTTCATTAAGTATGGTGTGAGGAAAAGAAATGCGCCAAACACAAGAGCATATGTAGAACCAAATATACCTACCAAGGGATGAGCAGTAAGAATCGCAAAATATTGATCTGTACTTATAAAAGGTATTGGATCTACTGCATAAATTCGCATTATCATACCCTCAATTACTGCAAAGGCATAAAATACAAGCCCTACAACAATAAAGCGCAATACAATTTTTTGAATTTGAGTTAAAGAGTCGGGCTTAAATAAACCTTCGGCTCCGTTCATAAATGTATTTTTAAATGACATATATTTTCAGTTTAAGTTTAACAAAGATTTAATTATGAGCCTTCACAAGGTAAAACCTCAACCACGTCTTTCAATATCATAAATATCCCTCTCGGTCCGGAATATTCGGTTGAGCGAATAGTGTATATCCCAGGTTTATCAAATTGCCACAGAATATCATTTCGGTGTCCTGGAACTACCTGCATTTGGAAAACCATACTGTTATCTTCCCTAAATACACCAAATCCATAAGTTAAATCGTTTGAAGTAACATCAAATAATACCAGATCATTACAATCAATTACCAGTTTTTCTGCTGGCAGAAAAAACTCATGATTTGCAACAGTAATATCAAATGTTTTGTTGGGCACGTATTCGCTCCTGTTCAAATCTACAGGAGTCCATGGAATAGTATTGTAAGTAATAATGTGCAAAGAAACCCCAAGCACAGTTAAAAAACCTACAAATGCGTAAAATAATGCCGGCTTAACTTTATTATCTTTTCCTGTTTTTGTGATTTTATAAGCAAACCACGCCATTAACAGTAATATTACCAGGCAATAGATTGTGTAAGCGATTGTTTGTCCCCAAAGGACCATACTTGAATCGACCATGTAACCTCCAATTTTTTGTTAATATTTGAGTATAATTTAATTTTTCGACAACTAAATTTAAAAAGAAGTTAAACAAAAATCAACAATCATTTTAGCAACAATGATTTTACTAACAGTAAATTAGACATCAAAACAATCGCAAAACGTTATTAATTAAGGCTTTTAGGTATTTAAGTATTTGATAGCTTTTTTCTTATTTAGATTTTTTCTAATTAAGAATTTGTTCTTTAAAAGAATTTTTTATCGTTTTTGTTGATTTTGATTTATAAGGAAGTTAAATATTGATACAATTTAGGTGGTTCTTACTAATATATAATTGCATTATAAATAAGCTCTTGAATATCTGTTCTAACATTCATTTTTATTAACTTACTATTATCCTGATCGGGATGAATTCGGTTTGAAAGGAATATATAAACAATTTGTTCTTCAGGATCGGACCATGCTATGGTTCCTGTAAAGCCTGTATGTCCAAAACTGGATCCTGAAACACACTGGCATGTTGGTCCTGATTTACTGTAATCCATTTGCGGTTTATCAAAACCCAAAGCACGGCGATTATTATTTTCCAGAAATGGACTTGTAGTAAATAAATCAATAGTTTCCTTATTAAAATACTTGAAACCTCCGTACTCTCCTCCATTTAAATACATCTGCATTAATTTGGCTAAATCGCCTGCTGTTGAAAATATTCCTGCATGTCCACATACACCACCAAGCATTGCTGCTCCCGGATCATGAACATATCCATGCAATAATTGACGGCGAAAAACTTGATCATTTTCTGTTGGAACAATAACCGATTTATCAAACTTTTCAAGAGGTAAAAAAGTTGTTCGGTACGCTCCTATTTCATCATAGAAAACTGTATCGACATAATCTTGAAATATTGCTCCTGTATAATTCTCAATTATTTTGTAGAAATAATAATATCCCAAATCACTATAACGATAAGCTTTTGACTCTATTAAATTTGATTGTCGAATTTTATCATAAATAGTGTCATGATATGTATCCAAAACGTAAAAATCAGACGCTATTTTCGTCGAATAACCTTCTTTTGGATATGGACTATAGATATCGTCTTTAAACTTAAAATTTTTAGCCATAAAAGCATGGTTTCCGAGTTTATAAGGAAACTCTTCAGTAAATTTATTATTCAGCAATTTTTGATCAGGATAAAGCGTTTCAAGTGTTGAGTAATAAAAAGGTATCCAACCATTTAATTGAGCCTGATGAGTTAAAATATCTTTAATGTTTAAACTTCCTTTATTTGTTGTGTCCAGCTCAGGTAAATAATCAAATAGTTTACTATCTAAAAAAAATAAACTATCCTCGTAAAGTTTCATTAGAGAAGGCACTGTTGCTGCAATCTTCGTAATAGAAGCAATATCGTAAATATCATCCCTTTTTACAGTATTTTGCTTTAAATATGTGTGATAACCATACTCTTTTTCAAGAATTACTCTACCGTTTCGTGCAATTAGAATTTGGCATCCGGGAGTTGCTCTTTGCTCGATTGAATTTAAAACAATGGAATCAATTTTTTCAAGTATTCCTGATGATAATCCTTCCTGTTCAGGGATACCATATGACAATCTTATTTTTTTTTTACTTTCTAATCCCGTTCCTGAAGGATATTCATTATTAATTTCTACTGGTAACTTACCACTAATTTGGATACCACCAAAAATAGCTTGTGCAACAGCTGTTTGAACTTCATTTTCATCAGAATAACCAACAATAATTGCGTTAAAATTATTTAGCATTTGATATTTCCTTATACTATAAGGATTAGCAAACAAACTTAAAATAACTTTTGTGTCGTTTGATAAAACTGCTACTTTATCAAGATAATGAAGATTTACCTTATAATTATTTGATGGCCAATAAGAAGTATTATGAACGCTTACGAAAACTGCATCATAATTCTTCAGAGTTTCAAAAACTGAATCCTCAGAATTTTCGTTGTAAACGAAATGATCAACTTTAGCATATTTCGAAAGTGTTTTCTGAAACTCTGTTATTTCACTTGAATTCAGAGCAATAGAAGCAAATTTCTTATTCTTAATTTTCTTTACAGGAATTGCTCTCTTCTCATTCCTAATCATTGTTATTCCTGATTCAATTAAATCTCTTCGACCAACTTCGTACATAAGGCTGTTTAAATCTTTTTCAAGATCAACAGTTTCAACCTGAGCAATCTTTTTATCAACTTTATTTAATCCGGCTCTGTATTTTGCTTCAAGAACCTTCCTGCAACTTTCTTCTATTCGCTCTTTTGAAATTACACCTTTTCTTACCTGTTTCTTAATCTTATTTATACCTTTTGAAACACTTACCGGAAATAACAATACATCATTACCAGCTTCTATAGCAAGGCTTTCTATTTCGCCTGGATCATAATATTTTGTTGCTCCTTTCATATTAAGAGCATCGGTAAAAATGAGTCCTTCAAATCCAAGTTCCTCTTTTAATAAATCAGTTACAACTGATTTGGTTAGAGTTGTTGGTGTATCCCGCTTAGTTCCTAATTCAGGAACATTTAAATGAGCGACCATTACACCTTGCACACCAGAATCAATTAATCTTTTAAACGGATATAACTCTATTGAATCAAGGCGACTTCTATCGTAAGGAACAGTAGGAAGTGTATAATGCGAATCAGTATTTGTATCGCCATGACCAGGAAAATGTTTTGCTGTTGCAATTATTCCTGCATCCTGCAATCCCTTCATATACATAATACTCTTATTGCTCACATTTTCAGGACTATCGCCAAAAGAACGAACATTAATAACCGGATTTAAAGGATTGTTATTAACATCAACAACCGGAGCGAAATTGATATGAATTCCTAATCTTTTCATTTGCTCACCAATATCGTATCCCATATTATAAATTAGCGAATCATCCTGAATTGCTCCTAACAACATTTGCCTTGGATAACTTATTGTAGAATCAAGTCGCATGCCTAATCCCCACTCGCCATCAATTGCAATTAAAAGAGGTGTTTTAGATAATGATTGATAATGGTTAGTTAAGTTTGCTTGACGTCCTGGTCCGCCCTGAAAAAATATAATACCACCAATTTTATATTTATTTATTAAATAGGTAATCTCATTAATATGTTTTTGGTCTTTATTTGAATATGCCGCTACCATAAATAGCTGAGCAATTTTTTCTTCTAAAGACATTTTTTTCATTACTGAATTAACCCATTGTTGCTCTTCAGTATTTTTTATAGTATCCTGAGAATAAGAATTCTGAACAAAGTATATATTGAGAAGAATTATGCTTAGAAGAATCCTGAATTTTATCATATTTAAATTTTTATAGCCTAAACCTTACATTGTGTAAAGCAATATGCAAATATAAACTATTGAGAAATGAAGCTCGATAATGTTTCTAATGAAATTATTACTAAAAACACGCGACTTTTCAACAATTAAGAAAGAATTTGAGAATTAAACCTATTTGTTTAATAGATTGTAATTTTTAAATCCTCCAAGACTTTTGCCACCCAATAAGTTATTTTCTATAAAAGTCAAGAATCGGTATTTCAACCTTTCATGAGCATGTTTCTTCCTTGTTTTAGAAGCTTTTCCAGTATATTGAAGATCATCCTTCCAGTCAAATTTACTCATCCAATCTTGCATTACCTCAGGATGCGTGTCGTTATACTTTTGTAATTTATTTAACACACCATAATCAAAATTGCGATATATTGTTTCCTTCTTTTGAGCACCTTCTTCGCCTTTATGAATAGTGTCGAGTGCTTTCATTTTTTTCTTCATTAATGATGGAGGTCGAACCCAACCATAATGGAATACTTCAGCATCAACTTTTGCTACCTTAAGTTTATGTGTTCCATCTTGTTGGCGATAAAAAACACCATCAAATTTTGGTATTCTTCTAAATGACTGAGCAGATTCCCATGAATGAATTTCAGGATCTTTACGAACAATTCTTATTTCGTGTTTATACCATCTATGTGAAGAATGATAATGCTGATAGTCTCCCCAGAAATGTTTATACCTAAACAACAAGCCTTCAACTTCTTTATCATTCAACAAATCTTCACAACGCTTTTTAATAACAGGAAGATATTTTTCGTGAATAACTTCATCAGCTTGTAAATAAAACAACCAATCACCCGAACAATGTTCTTTTGCAATATCAGTCTGATGAGCATTCTCCATACCATTTGGGTATTTCTCTATATCCCAGATAGTATCAACAATTTTAATTTTATCACTTTTGATACTTAAAATTTCTTCTCTTGTTTTATCATCATCGTCACCTTTACCCAATGCGACTATAAACTCATCAACAATAGGAAGTATAGACATTATTGCGGGTTTTATAGGATAATATAATTTATCCACATTTTTACCCATCGTAAATCCACTGATTTTCATTTATTCAGATTTATTAAATGTTGTACAAAATTATTATTTCAAATTGACATATAAAAACAGAATTCTAATAAATGTAAAAAGCCCGCCAAAAAGCGAGCTTTAATCTTAAAATTATATTATTTATTTTTGATAAAAATTAGTGCTTTCAAATATTTTATCGGCAGATTGTGCTATAAAACCGCTATATAATCCTCCTTTTCCATTCGGAAATCGCTGGGTAAATTCATAGTAACAACCTGGTATACTATATGATCCATCACTAAATTCAACATTAATATGATTTGCCATAATACTGGATTGCTGTAATAATCCTT
>DAOWGM010000087.1 GCA_030637515.1 Bacteroidales bacterium | reverse complement strand
CCATTGATCCGGCAGATGCAAAAGATTTTGACGATGCTTTATCTATTCAAAAACTTAAAAATGGAAATTGGGAAGTTGGTGTACATATTGCAGATGTTACGCATTATGTAAAGAAAAAATCTATTGTTGAAAACGAAGCTTTTGAAAGAGCAACCTCGGTTTATTTAGTCGATAGAGTTGTACCGATGATTCCTGAAAAGCTTTCGAACTTGGTTTGTAGTTTGCGCCCAAATGAAGAGAAGCTTTGTTATAGTATTGTGTTTGAGTTGGACGAAAATGCAGATGTTTTAGATCAGTGGATAGGCAGAACGGTTATTAATTCTGATAAAAGATTTGATTACGGAGAAGCTCAGGCAATAATTGAAGGTGGAGAAGGACCATTTAAAGAAGAATTATTGTTGTTAGATAGTTTAGCTAAAAAAATCCGTGCACGCAGATTTAAAAATGGAGCCATATCTTTTGAAAGAGTTGAAGTAAAATTCGATATTGACGAAAAAGGAAAACCCTTAGGTGTATTTTTTAAAGAACAGAAAGATTCGAATCAACTAATTGAGGAATTTATGCTTCTGGCAAATAAGCGGGTTGCTGAATTCATTGGTCAGGTGAAAAAAGGGCAAAAAGCAAAAACATTTGTATATAGAATTCATGATAAGCCTGATCCTGAAAAATTGGCAAGATTCTCGAAGTTCATTCAACGTTTTGGGTATTCCATTAACATAACGGGTCATAAGAATATTACAACTTCAATAAATGATTTGCTTGATGAGGTGCAAGGAAAGAAAGAGCAAAACGTAATTGAAACACTTGCAGTACGTTCTATGGCGAAGGCAATTTATTCTACAAAAAATGTAGGTCACTACGGTTTGTCATTCCCTTTTTATTCCCACTTTACATCACCTATTCGACGGTATCCGGATATGATGGTTCATCGTATGTTAACAGATTACCTTAAGGGTGAGGAAAGTAAAAATAAAAATAAGTATGAAGAAATGTGTAAGCATTCATCAGAGATGGAACGTCGGGCTGCTGAGGCAGAAAGAGCTTCTATTAAATATAAGCAGGTTGAGTTTATGAAAGATCATATTGGTGATGATTTCGATGGTATTATTTCCGGTGTTACAGAATGGGGTTTTTATGTTGAGCTTAACGAAAGTAAATGTGAAGGATTAGTTCATATTCGCGAATTAGACGATGATTATTATTTCTTCGATGAGGATAATTACGCTATTATTGGGAGAAGGAATAAAAAGACTTACCAATTGGGAGATCCTGTAAAAATTAAAATTGTAAAAGCTGATCTTGAAAAGAAGCAGCTCGATTATACTCTCGCATAAATTTTCGACTTCTTAATCAGTTAGCCTTTAGAATGCTCTAAGGTCCTTAATCTGGTTTCAATAGGCAATACTCGAATTTTAGAAAAAAGCATTCGAATTTATTGCTTATTGTTTTTTTGTAATGTATTTTTGGACTGTTAAACCAAATTGTTCGAAAAATGATTAAAGAGCACATTGTCAAAAAACAAAAAGTAATTAGGAATAAAATTGTAAGTATCTCTTCCGGAGTTTTTAGCAGATTCGGATTTAAAAAAGCAACTATGGAGGATATTGCTTTAGCTTCAGGAATGGGGAAAAGCTCAATTTATTATTACTTTCAAAGTAAAGAAGAAATTTTTGAAGCTGTTGTAAAAAAAGAGGCACACGAACTTAGTCTTGAACTCGAAAAAAAGGTTATCAATGTAAACGATAATCCAAAAGAAAAAATAAGAAACTATGTTCTAATACGGATGCGGTACCTAAAAGAAATGGTGAATTTTTATGAGGCTTTAAAAAATGATTATTTAGGGAATCTTGCATTTACGGAAAGAATCAGAAAAAAATATGATAAAGAAGAACAACAAATTATAAAAAAAATTCTGGAAGAAGGAGTTAATCAGGGAATTTTTAAAGTAAGAAATACAAAGTTTGCGTCTATTGCATTGGTTACTTTTCTAAAGGGTTTAGAAAGCTCATTAATAATTGATGAGGATATAAATCTAAAAAATTTAGAGGAAACCTTAGACGAAATTCTGCAGATAATATTTTATGGAATGGTGAAATAATTTAAAACCCCGACTATTGGTCGGGGTTTTAAATTATTAATCTTTAAAAAGATCTTTTTCTTTAATCTCTATTATTTTACCATATTTTTTGAGTTCTTCAAGATCAATTCTTTTCTTATCGCCTACAATTGCTATAACCATAGGTTTTGTCTTTAAGTTCTTGTTATTAAATTCAACAATATCCTTAAAGGTTAAGTTCGAATAAAATTCCGAGTTAATTTTTGCAGGATCATCTGCAAATCCTTTTCGTTTCCAGCTTTGAACAGAAGAACTTAGATTTCTGTAATTAGGTTTGTCAATTATCGATGATTGTATAAGATAATCCTTAATCATTGGCATTCTTTCAGCTTTTTCAGGCATTTCACGAATAAGTCCATTAAATGTTTCCAATGCAACAAGGGTTTTATCAGCTTGTGTACCTACATATCCCATAAAATAGCTTTGTCCGTTTAAATTTAATGGAGTACGAACAGAAGCCCCAGCAGAATATGCTAAGGAGCGATATTCACGAATTTCCTGTAAAACAAGACCCGAGAAACCACCACCAAAATACATTTTAAATGCATTAATATAAGCTTGCTGTTCTGGTTTGTAATTGTCTTGATTAGCAAAAAAGTAAATTTTACTCTGAAGTGCTTTTTTCTTATTCACTAAGTAAACAATATTTTCCTGATACTGATTTAGTTCTAATTCCTGAGGAGATTTAGTTTCAGCCAGATTATCTTTTATTTTTAATGAATTATTTATTATTTCCGCTACTTCTTTAGGGTCTTTTTCTCCAACATAATGAATCTCAGTTTCAAAACCAATAGTTTTTGTAAACGCTTCAACTAATTCCGGAGTTGTTAGTTTTTTAATTTCCTTCATTGTTAAGCGATCTATGTAATCTGATTTTTCACCATATTTTACATATTCAAACAAGGCATCAGCAATTCCATCGGCTTCCGATTTTTCCATTTTTCGGTCTGCTTTAACATTGTCAAGAATATTATTTATTTTGTTTTCTTCTAATGCAGGATTATTTATAAATTCGTTTATAAGTTTTATTGCTTCCGGAAGAGATTCTTCTATACCTTCAATACTTATAGTTGTATAATTATCGTCGGAGTATACATAATATGTACAACCGATCTTACTAAATTCTTCTTTAAGCTCACTTACCTTTTTGGTTGTTGTTCCGGCATAATTCATAATATTACCGGCATATTCCAATAATGGAATTTCAATTTCTCCAGCACCGAATTTTATGTCAAGCGAAAAAATATCATTTACCGGATTATGAACATGAAATAAAGTGTAATTGTCTTTAAGTTTTGTTGTTGTGATATCTTTATCGAAATCAATATAATCTGGTTCTACAGAAGTTAAAGGTAGAGACTCAATGTATTTAGTAAATTCCGATTTCTCATTTGTATTAGAAACTACAGGTTCAAAATCAGGCTTGTCCAGTTTTTCTGGTTTAGAAAAACCCATTTTAGAATGAAATGCCAAATAATTATCGCCAAAGTATTTATTTGCAACATCTATTACATCTTGTTTGCTAATAGCTTTTACTTTTTCAGGATAACTTAAAATTTCTTCTAAATTTTCATTTCTAACAAATGCTTCACTTATTAAGTATGCTTTATCTTCAGGATTTTCGATTGATTGTTGAAATTTTACGTATAAATATTTTTTAGCTGCATCAATTTTCCAGTCATCAAAGTTGCCGGCTTTTAGATTGTTAACTTGTTCCAAAACAAGTTCTTCTGCCGATATTAGCTTCTGACCAATAATTTTAGGAACAAAGAATATAAGTATTGCACCATGATCATTATATGGTAACGGAACTACACCCGCATACATTAATTTATTATCTATTGAAAGATTATCTAATAAGCCTGATTGATTGTAATTACTTAGAATGTTTTGAGCAATATCCAGAGCAATTTTATCAGGATGACCGTTACTTACAGTTCTAAAACCGAGCAAACCTATTTTTATCGGACTAAGTTTTGCTTCTACAAATTCGCGACCATTAAAAGGTTTTTCTTCCCATATCTTAGGTTCAGGAACAATACCTTCTTCAAGTTCTCCGAACGTTTTTTCAATTAAAGGTTTAACTGTTTCAGAATCAAAATTTCCGGAAAGAACCAAGGCCATATTATTTGATACATAATATGTTTTGAAAAAATCATACATTTTAGTTAACGAAGGATTCTTTAAATGATCTATTGTTCCAAGAATGGTTTGCTGACCATAAGGATGATTTTTAAAGAAATTTCTTTGAAATTTTTCAATCAAATTAGACATAAATTGATCGGAGTACATGTTTTTTTCTTCATAAACCACTTCCAACTCCGATTGAAATCCCCTAAATACAGGCTCCTTAAGTCTGTGTGAATACAATTCTAACCATTTTTCTATTTGGTTAGGAGGGAAAGAATTATAATAAACAGTTTGATCTGGACCAGTTCCTGCATTAATGTTTTTGCTTCCCATGCTATTTAAAACATTACTGAATTCATTCGGAATCGCATATTCATTTGCTTTTACCGATTCATCATTAATTTCTTTTTGAATAGCTTTTCTTTCATCTTCATTACTTGTTTTTCCAAGCTTATCGTATAATTCAAATATTTTATCAATATGAATTTTTTCTTTCTCCCAGTTTTTTGTCCCAAGCTCAGTTGTTCCTTTAAAGAGCATGTGCTCTTGATAATGAGCCATACCTGTTGCATCCGCAGGATCATTTTTCGATCCAACATTGGTAACAACCATGCCAAAAACTTCAGGGGTGTTTTTATCTTCATTTAAATAAACGGTAAGTCCGTTTTTGAGTTTGTATTCTTCAATTTCCTGCGCTTGAGCAGAATTAAAGAATAAACAAAACACAAGGCTAATAATCAGGTAATGTGTTAATTTCATAGTAAATCGGGTTTTAATTTATTTGATAATAATCTATTAACTTAAAAAACTTAAAATTATTTTATTGATTTTCGATAAAAATAAGTAAATATAAATTTATGATTCGTAAAATTGAATGAATTTGTTAAAAATTCTTATCTTGGCATCTACTAATCTAAAAATATAGATATTATGAAAGCTAAATTTTTATTTATTGCTCTGTTACTCGTTGCATTTTTTACACCTGATTTATTTGCTCAAGATGCGGATGATGTTCTTGGATATTGGTTAACTCAGGAGGGAGATTCTCAAGTGAAAATTTTTAAAGCTAAAAATGGAAAATATTATGGCAATATTAAGTGGCTAGATGAGCCAAATGAAGAAGACGGAACTCCAAAACTTGATGATGATAATCCTGATCCTGAATTGCAAAAAAAACCTGTTCTGGGCTTACAAATTCTTAAAGGATTCAAATTTGATTCTAAGGATAAAGAATGGGTTGATGGAACAATTTATGATCCTAAAAACGGGAAAACATATAAATGTTTTATTTGGTTTGAAGAAGGAAACGATGTTACATTACATGTAAAAGGATTTATCGGTTTCTCTTTATTAGGAAGGGAAGTGGAATGGACAAGAGAAGAAAAGTTGCGAGAATAAAATAATATAATTTTAAGAGGCTGTCTCAAGAGAATTAAAATTGTCATTCCCTTGTAAAGGGGAATCTCATAATTAAAATAGTTAGGAAATTATGAGATCTCCAACCAAATTGGAGATGACAAAAAGTATTTTTTGAGACAGTTTTTTTATAGATAAGAATGGAAAGAAAAGAAATTGTAGAAAAGACAATACATTTTGTTAAGGAAAAACTTGCTGGCGATAGCTCTGGTCACGATTGGTGGCACATTTTCAGGGTATGGAATATGGCTAAGAAAATATGTGAGAAAGAAGGAGGTGATTTATTTTTAATAGAAATGGCAGCTTTATTGCATGATGTTGCTGATTGGAAGTTTTACGAAAATGAAGATGACGGATTACAAGTTATTTTTGATTTCTTAGAGGGCTTGGCATTAGACAAAACTCTTATTGGTAGCATAATAGATATTGTAAAGAACGTTTCTTTTAAAGGAGCTGGTGTTAAAGACAAAATGGTTTCTTTGGAGGGAAAAATTGTTCAGGATGCAGATCGTTTAGACGCTATTGGAGCTATAGGAATAGCACGTACTTTTGCCTTTGGCGGAAAATTTGGTAATGAAATGTATAATCCCGAAATCAATGTTAAACTGCATGATAGTTTCGAAGATTATAAAAAAGATAAAGGCACAACCATAAATCATTTTTATGAAAAGCTATTATTGCTAAAAGAGCGCATGCATACCAATTCTGCAAAACAAATTGCCAAAAAACGACATACTTATATGGAAGTTTTTTTAGAACAATTTTATGGTGAATGGGAAAGTTTGAGATAGAATAGCTAAATGTTTTTATAGAATGAGATTAATTGTTCAGTATTTCAAAGATTTATTCAATTTATTTTTTCCTGATTTATGTATTGTTTGCAATACACATCTTGTAAGTCAGGAAGATTTGATTTGTACAAAATGTCTTTATAATCTGCCAAAAACAAATTACCACAAAGAGATAGACAATCCGGTTTCTCGATTGTTTTGGGGAAGAACCAAGGTTGAGTTTGCAACAGCATTTTTTAGGTTTAATAAAGGAAGTAAGTACCAAGAGATGATGCATAAGTTTAAATATCATGGTAATAAAGAAATTGGTTTTGTTCTTGGAAAGTCATTTGGAAATCAAATTATAAACAGCGACTTTGATAAAATTGATCTGATTATTCCTATTCCCCTTCATAAAAGTAAACTCAAAAAAAGAGGATTTAATCAAAGTGAGTGGATAGCAATGGGGCTTTCGGAAACATTGCATAAACCTTTAGATGTTAAATCAGTAATACGATCTATAGCGACAGAAACACAAACACGAAAAGGGAGATACGAACGATGGCAAAACGTTGAAGATATTTTTAAAGTAACTAACGAAAAAGAACTTCGAGGCAAACACATTTTACTTATTGATGATGTTATAACAACCGGATCAACTATGGAAGCATGTATAAATACTATTTTAAAAGTGCCAGATACAAAAGTAAGTGTTGCTGCTCTTGCGATAGCTTAGCTACCCCAACGTTTAGAATCAATCTTGAAATCGGCAAGATCTAAAATTCTGTTTATTACAGTTGAAACTAAATCTTCAATACTTTGAGGTTTTGTATAAAAAGAAGGTGTTGCAGGACAAATTATTCCTCCAGCCAATGTAATTGTTTCCATATTTTTAATATGAATTAAATTATAAGGAATCTCTCGAGGTACTAAAATTAATTTTCCCTTTTCTTTTAAAATTACATCAGCAGCTCTTGTAATTAAATCGTCGGAAATTCCACTGGCAATTCTACCAAGAGTTCCCATAGAACAAGGACAAATAATCATAGTGTCATATCCTGCAGAACCTGAGGCAAAAGGAGCATAGAAATCATTTTTTTCATATACCTTAAATGGGAAATCAGAATACGATTTATCTTCAAGCTCATATTCCCATATTTCTTTGGCATTTTTTGAGAATACAACACCAGCTTCATTAAATTGATCCTTAATTAGAGCAAGTTTTTTAAGTAATAATTTAGCGTAAACCGAACCACTTGCGCCGGTTATTGCAATCACAAGCTTTCTTTCTCCCATTTTTATTTGAATTTGCTATTTGATAATGAACAGAAAAAGTAAGCACATTGTTGTACTGACCTCTGTCTAAAAAGTAAGTCTGATCTCCCGGATGACTTCTTACCGGTAAAATAGAATAGTTAAAGCGAACATTAAAATAAAAATTTTCGATGATTTCGTATTCTACACCAGCTAATCCTGAAAATTCGAATTTGTTAAAATCAGGATCTGCAGGTAAATCTCCAACACCATCTTTATCTTCTGTTGAGCTTTGCAAATATCCAGCAGCAATCCCAATATTAGCACTAAATTTATCAAGGAAACTATATTTTAAGAATAGAGGTAGTTCTACGTAATTTAATTTCGATAAATAATAAACACTCTTATCTTTCGTATCCGATTTGCTCCCTTTTTGCACATACCTAAGTTCTAATTGAGCATCAATATATTTATTTAAAGCCGTATTTGTATAAATACCAAAGTTTAAGCCGGCTTTACTATATCCACCCCAGTTATCACCATCAAGTTGCGAGGCAGAAAGACCTGCCATTACTCCACCACCAAAAGTTTGAGAAAATAAATTTGCTGAGAAAATAACTAATAGAAATGTAATAAGATATTTGTTCATATAAGTGCATTTTGAAAAGGTAAAATTACTTAAAAATACGATCTTATCTAAGAGAAGATCAATAAACAGATTAGAATGATTCTGTATTATAGAAATATGACTGAATAGTTTTAATTTGGAAATAGTAGCAATTACTAGATTAAGTTATAGTTTAACAATGAAATATGAGTGTTATCATTCTGTTTGATATCGTAAAATTTGAAAATTAATGTAAAAACGATCTTGAATAAGATTAAGGATGTTTGAACAGTTAATAAATATAGCTAATCCCTAAATGTAAGTTGTTAACTATTTAATTATTTATTAGTAAATATATCGATATATTATTCCTTTGACATATTAAAATCATTGTTTATGATAATTGGATATTATATATTGGACAAATTTTAAAACTAAAATTAACCTTAATATTAAACTTATGAAAAAATTTTTACACTCTTTGATTCTTTTTTGTTTTATTTCAAACATTGGCTTCGCACAATTAGATGGAAGCGGAATAGCCCCGAACTTTACTCTTACTGACATTGACGGAACTTCTCATACTTTATATGATTATTTAGATCAGGGTAAAGTAGTTATTCTTGACTTCTTCGCAACATGGTGTGGCCCTTGTAATAATAACGCAGATGAAGTAGAAAGAGTATACCAGGATCTTGGACCAGATGGCAATAATACTATATCGATGTTTTTGTTAGAATCTTCAGGTCGTGAAGATTCAGACTTTGCTGCTTTACAAGCCTTTATGGCTAGTCATAGTGTTACATGTCCAACATTTGATGAATGTGAAACTACTGATGTTCCAAGTGATTATGAAGTTGGGTATTTCCCAACATATTATATAGTTTATTCAGATAGATCTTATAAGCAAGTATCTGATGAACCAGCAGCAATTTACCAAACAATGGTTGATGCAATAGCAGAAAACCCAGGACTTAGTGCAACAACATACGATGCGAAAGTATTAGAATTTGATGATCCAATAGGTTCGTTCTGTATAGACTCAATTCGTCCTAAAGTAACATTGCAAAATTATGGAACACAAACTTTAACTTCTGTAGATATTAAGTCAATAATTGATGATGTTGTTGAAAATACATTCAATTGGACAGGTTCTCTTGCTCAATATGAAATTGAAGAAATTGAATTAGCAGATATACTAGGAATTGCTGTTGGAGATCGAGAATTTACATTTGTAGTTGAAAACCCTAATAGCGAAACCGATGTTGATAATACAAATGATTCACTTGACACTCCATTTAAAGTATTACTTGACGGTGAAATTATTACAGTTGATATCACCACAGATACTTATCCATCGGAAACAAGCTGGGAGATTTTAGATGGTGGTGAAACCTTTACTTCTGGAGGAGGTTTTAATACTGCCAATACAAAATACACCGAAGATGTTTGTGTAAAAGCAGAAGGTTGTTACACTTTTACTATTTATGATTCTTATGGAGATGGAAATACAAATCAGCCTGTTGAAATATCATTAGATGGTTATACATTGGGTTCTATTACTAACTTTAGTACAGGAACTTCAGCAAGTGTCGATTTCTGTGCAGAAATACTTGCTCCTGAAGTTACGTTTAATCCGAATGATGGAGATACAGATATTTTAATAGACGCTGATTTAACGCTTACATTTGACTTACCTGTTAGATTACTAAATGACGATGCAATTACGGACCCGGCTTCTTTAATTACTTTGAAGAAAGATAACGAAACAGGTGAAGATGTTATATTTACAGCATCTATTAATGATAATAAAACTTTAATAACAATTGATCCCGATGATTTATTAGATTCTGAGCAAGATTATTATCTTAGTATTGGAGCAGATATTGAGAGTGAATGGGATTTTCCATTGGAATCAGCAAGTTCAATCTTTACAACCGGTACTGAAACAGGAACTGGGTTTGATATTTCAAGTTTTAAACTAAATATTTATCCAAATCCTGCAACAGAAAGGATAAATATTGAAATGAATCTTAGCCAAAGATCTAATACTGAAATCCGATTATTTAATGGGTCAGGACAATTAGTAAAAATAATTGATAAAGGATTCCTGACAGAAGGGAATCATAATATCGAAGTTGATATTAAAGAATTAAACACAGGCTTGTATTTTGCTAAGGTTTCTATTGGCAATGAGTCAGTAACTAAGAAAATACAAATAAATAAATAAATTTTTTGTAATTGGATTTAATCATGAGTAATGAATTTTCTTCATTACTCATGATTTTATTAAAACAGTTTATAATGAAAAGAACAATACTTACCGTAATAATTTTAGCAAGTTGTTTTAACTTATTTTCTCAAGCATCTAGCAATATTCCAAATGTTCAAATAAAGAATTTACAAAATGAAATTGTGAGTTCTCAGGAATTATTTGATGGCAAATCATTGGTGATTTTAAGTTTTTGGGCAACTTGGTGTAAGCCATGCATCAAGGAATTAGATGCATATAACGAAAATATTACTGATTGGGCAGATGAAACAGGTGTGAAGCTGTATGCAATCTCAATAGATAATGCAAGAAGCATGAGCAGAGTGGCTCCATTTGTAAATGGTCGTGGTTGGGAAAATATAGAATTTTACTTAGATACAAACGAAGATTTTAAACGCGCAATGAACGTTATTAATGTACCACATACATTATTATTAGATGGGAATGGAAAAATCCTTTGGCAACATACTTCATACACCGAGGGCGATGAATATGAACTATACGATGTGATCAAGGAAAAATCTTCGAAATAATATGAAAAGGAATATAGTAGAAAAACTATTATTACTATGTTTAATTGTAATAATAAGCACAGGACTATTCGCTCAGAATAACGAGGGGCAATTGCATGGAAATTTCCAGGTTGATGCTCAAGTCTATAGAGAGGACTCTGCTATTGGAGCTGAAGTGCCACCTGAAAAAATGGGATTAAATTCTTATGCTAATTTAACTTATACAAAGGGAGATTTTACTGCAGGGATACGTTATGAAGGTTATATGAATGCCCTTTTAGGTTATGATGAGGCTTATAACGATATTGGAATACCTTATAGATTTATTACTTATAGAAATGATGAATTAGAGATAACCGTTGGGAACTTTTATGAGCAATTCGGAAATGGTCTCATATTACGAGCGTATGAAGACAAATCCTTAGGATATGACAATGCTTTGGATGGAGTAAAAATAAAGTTTAATCCATATCAAGGGGTTTACCTTAAGGGATTTACAGGAAAACAAAGATCGTATTTTGATCACGGCCCGGGAATTGTTCGTGGTGTCGATGGCGAGTTTTTTATAAATGATATTCTTTCAATTTCTCCTGATATAAAATCACAATTTATACTTGGAGGTAGTTTTGTAAGCAAATATCAAAAAGATGAAAGTCCGATTTATAATTTACCTGAAAACGTTGGTGCATATGCCGGTAGAATTTCGTATAATCGTGGAGGTTTTAATTTCTCGGGCGAGTATTCTTACAAAATTCCTGATCCATCGTCTGATAATGGGTTTATTACCAAATTTGGTGATGCTTTATTAATCAATACAACGTATTCAAAAAAAGGATTTGGGATTTATCTAAGCATGAAACGAGTAGACAATATGAGTTTTAGATCAGATCGAAATGCAACACTTAATAATTTGCAAATAAATTATATTCCTTCGATTACTACGAATCATACATACTCACTTGCTGCAATGTATCCATATGCAACTCAGCCTAATGGTGAAATAGGATTCCATGGTGAAATAACGAAGAACTTTTCGAAAGGATCTAAAATTGGTGGTAAATACGGAACCAATTTGTCTTTAAATTTTTCAAGGGTAAATAGTTTAAAATCAATACCAACTACAGATGGAACAGGTTATGAGTCGGAATATTTTGCAATAGGTGATGAAATTTATTTCCAGGATATAAATGTGAAGATTCATAAAAAAATAAGCTCTAAATGGAAAACAGATATTAGCTATTTGAATATTGTTTATAACAAAGATGTTGTTCAGGGAATATCAGGATATGGAATAATTTATGCTAATGTTGCTATAGCTGATGTTACATATAAATTTAAACCAAGACATTCACTTAGAGTTGAACTTCAAGGTTTATTTACAGAACAGGATCATGGAGATTGGGCAATGGGATTAATGGAATATACAATTGCACCAAAATGGTTCTTAAATATATCTGATCAATATAACTATGGTAATTCTGATGATAAACTACATTATTTTAATGTTGCTGCCGGATTCAAAAAAGGAGCAAATAGGCTTCAAGTAGGTTATGGAAGACAAAGAGAAGGTATTGTATGTATTGGAGGAATATGTAGAAGCGTTCCGGCTTCAAGCGGATTTAATATCTCAATAACAAGTAGTTTTTAATGTTTAGGTTATGAAAGAATTAAGATTAATATTATTAGCAATAGGACTTTTATTCATCGGTAGTTGCGATGAAATTGAGGATCCATTTATTGAATATCAGGGTGATTGTGGCGATGCGAGTCTTCCAGTACCAATTAAGCAAATTTTAATTGAGGAGTTTACAGGTCATCAGTGTGGGAATTGCCCGGAAGGTGCTGAAATGATTGAAACTCTTAAAGAATTATATTGCGACCATATTATTCCTGTTGCAATTCATGCAGGATATTTTGCAGAGGTTTATACAATTGGTGAAAAATATATTTATGAATATCGCACTGAAGATGGAAATGCCATAGATACATATTTTGAAGCAAGTAGTTCTGGAGTACCAAATGGAATGGTGAATAGAAAAGAAATTGATGGAGACCGAACTCAAGCTCCGGCAAACTGGGCAACTGTGGTAGCAGAAATGCTTATGGAAGAACCTGTGATGGATATTGTGATTGATAACAGAATCGAGAATGAATCTCGAAAATTGGAAATCGATATTGATGTCGTTTTTATTAATGCAATGAATGAGGATATAATGTTGTCAGTTTACTTTATTGAAGATTCTATAGTTTCATGGCAAAAAGATTATTCTAAGCCATCTGGAGAACAAAATATCGAATTATATGCTCACAATCATGTGCTAAGAGATGCGGTAAATGGAGTTTGGGGAGAACAAATAGCAAGTGGACAAGTAAATGCATCGGATATAAAAAGTAAAAGCTACAATTACATAATTAATCAGGATTGGGAAATTAAAAATTCCAGTATAGTAGCTTTCGTTTACAAGTCAAGCACTAAAGAAGTTTTGCAGGCCTCACAATTGTTTTTAGAATAGACATGATAAAAAATCCTGCTTGATTAAGCAGGATTTTTATTATTGTACAAAATTATCTTTTAATTAGCTTTTCAGATTTTACCGGAACTCCATCTACTTCTATAGTCCATAAATAAATACCGGTGTTCAAATCAGAAACATTAATTTGTATATTATCTTCAGAACTTGAAATGTTTTTCTGTTTAACCTTTTTGCCTGTTAAATCATAAATGTGTATTTCTCCTTTGCTATTTGGCTCTAGTTTATATTCAAAAAATAAATTATCACTAACCGGATTTGGATAACAAGAAATACTTTGTTTTAATATATCAATCTCTTTTATTCCAACAGGAACAATTTGGTATTCTATTGTAACTGAAGCTGAATCTGTTTCTCCTTTATTTTTAAAGAAAGTATACATTACCTTGCTAATGCCGGTATTTCCTGCGGTTTTAAAATCACCACTAAAATCCTTAATAGTATCATTTGCACTCGTGGTGATAAAAGCCGTTGATACAAAAGCAGTGTTTGGATAACATATATCCCAACAAAAATATGCTTCAGAACCAGAAACCATATCGAGCTCATATTTTTTTACCATAACTTTTAAATCTGAGTCGGTTAGATTTTTAACATAAATTGGTACTTCAACAAGAGCTTCAGCATTGTCTACAGTTACTAATAAAGAATTATCAACAATTGCTGAACCATCTTCTTTTAATAGCTTAATACTTTGAGCATTAATACTTAATGAGAAAAAGAGTATGGTGAAAGTAGAAAGTAAAATGTTTTTCATAGATTCAATTTTAAGATTAATAAAGTGCTAATTCTGAGCTCAAAAGTAGAATTTAAAATGAGAAAAACGACTTTTTAATCTTTAATTAATAGATTAAATTTAAGTTATATTAATAAACTTTAACATTTTGTTTCCGTATAGATAGGTATAGTTTTTGTTATTTTGTATATTGAATAATTAAAACAGCTCCATATGAAAAGATTTATACTCCTTATAATTTCTGTTTTTACATTAAGTTTTTCGTTTGCAAATAATTATGTTGAGCTTTCAGATTTAGAAAATAATCTTGTTCAAATTGATACCTCTTCAGTCAATTTTTACGAATTACAAACCATAAAGCTATACCCAAATCCAGCTTCAGATCATATTGTTATTGATTATGAAATAATTTTTGTAAAAGAAGCTAAATTACAGATATATAATTCAATAGGTGCTGTTGTGTTCTCAAAGGTACTTAAAGATAAGCACGATAAAATTAAAGTGTTGGTTTCCGATTTTAAAAATGGATTATATTTTTGCTCTCTTCAGATTGATGGTAAATTGCTAAATACAAGAAAGATCATTATTAATCATTAAGCGAATACTTTTCTTTTAATATATTGATAAGCTGTTGAATTCCTACTCCAGCTTTTTCTTTTATAAAAGTTATATTGCTATTTCCTGTTCCAACGTCATTTGGGTCAATTAAATAAATAGGAATTCCATTAGGTGCATAATCCAAAAGACCAGCCGCAGGATAAACATTTAATGATGTGCCAATAACAACCATAATATCCGCCTTATCACAGATTATTGCAGCATCAGATATTTTTGGTACTGCTTCACCAAACCATACAATATGAGGTCGAAGTTGAGATCCTTTTTCGCAGGTATCTCCAATTTTTAGCTCCCATCCATCCATCTCATAAACCAAATTAGGATCAACGGTGCTTCTTACCTTTCTGAGCTCTCCATGCAAATGAAGAATATTTTTGCTTCCGGCTCTTTCGTGTAAGTCGTCAACATTTTGAGTTACAATCTGCACATTAAAATACTTTTCAAGCTCAACCAATCCTTTATGCCCTTCGTTTGGTGATGCTTTTAAAAGTTTTTTTCGGCGTTCGTTATAAAATCTCATAACCAACTCCGGGTTATTTTCCCATGCCTGCGGACTCGCAACTTCCATTACATCATATTCTTCCCACAAACCACCCATCTCACGAAAAGTTTTTATACCACTTTCGGCGCTCATTCCTGCGCCTGTTAACACAACAAGGTTTTTCATATCAAATAAATTTGATACAAATTAGAAAATATAAATCGAATAAAAAAGAACATTTCTTTTTAAAAATATTCAGAATTTTACATATAATTTTTAGTATTTTAGCTGATTATCTCTTAATTAATAAAGCACTGAATACCTGTTAGGTAAAACCTTATGATTGATTATAATACCATACAAAGAATTATTGATACAGCAGAAGTAACTGAAGTTATTCAGGATTTTGTTAATCTTAAAAAGAGAGGTGTGAATTTTTTGGGTTTATGTCCTTTTCATAATGAAAAAACACCATCGTTTACAGTTTCTCCAGCGAAAGGAATATATAAATGTTTTGGCTGTGGTAAAGGTGGAAATTCGGTAAACTTTATAATGGAGCATGAGCACCTTGGTTATCCTGAGGCATTAAAATATCTTGCTAAAAAATATAATATTGAAGTTGTTGAGAAGGAGCTTACTGCAGAAGAAATTCAACAGCAAAACGAACGTGATAGTTTATTGGTTGTTACCAAATATGCTAATACATATTTTCAAGAAAAACTCCATAAGAATAATGATGGAAGAGCAATTGGCTTAAGTTATTTTAAGGAACGCGGCTTTCGCGATGATATTATTGAAAAGTTTGAGTTGGGATATAGTCTTGATGTTAGAGATGCATTTACAATAGCTGCAAAAGAACAAGGTTATAAAATAGAATTTCTGGAAACTACAGGATTAACTATTGTTAACGATAATGGGAATTTTGATCGGTTTCGAGGTCGTGTAATATTTCCTATCCATGGATTATCAGGAAATGTAATTGGTTTTGGTGGTCGCATTCTAAAAACAGATGCAAAGGCAGCAAAATACCTGAATTCTCCCGAATCCGATATTTACCATAAGAGCAGGATTTTGTATGGTATGTATTATGCCAAAAAATCCATTACTCAATTAGATAAATGTTTCCTTGTTGAAGGTTATACCGATGTTATTTCAATGCATCAGTCTGGTATTGAAAATGTTGTTGCATCGTCGGGGACTTCATTAACCGTTGATCAAATTCGGTTAATAAAACGATTTACACCAAATGTTACTATAATTTACGATGGTGATGCTGCAGGTATAAAAGCATCGCTACGCGGAATTGATTTAGTGCTTGAACAAGGCTTAAATGTAAAAGTATTATTACTGCCCGAAGGAGAAGATCCTGACTCGTTTTCTAAAAGCAGGAGTTCAACCGAGCTAACTGAATATATTGAAAAAAACGAAGAGGATTTTATTACATTTAAAACACGACTTTTATCAAAGGATACAAAAAATGATCCGGTAAAAAAGGCGAACCTTATAACTGATATTGTTAGATCGATTTCTGTAATTCCTGAAACAATTATCAGAACAGTTTACATAAAGGAATGTAGCAATATTTTAGATATCGATGAAAAGATATTGTATGGTGAGATTAATAAAATTCGTCGGAAGAATTTCGATAAAGAGTATAAAAAAACAATTTCTCCTGAAGATAATTTTAAGTCTGCAATTCCTTCTGTTCCTTCATTTGTAGATGATGTTTATTCTGAGGCACAGGAAAAAGAATTAATTCGCTTGTTATTGCATTATTCTGATAAAACTTTGTACACATACCAAGAAGATAAGTATGATGAACCACGCAATGTTTCGGTAGCCGAATATGTAATAAGCGAAATGCTAAATGACGATCTTGAGTTCAAAAATCTGATTTATAAGCAAATATTTCTGGAGTATCTTGAAGCTGTAAACAAAAGTGATTCTCTTGAAAGCAAACATTTTATTTATCATTCAGAACCTCAAATAAGCAAACTTGCTGCTGATTTACTTAGTACATCGTATACCTTGAGTAAAATTTTTAAAAAAGGTGGAGCCAATATTGAAACCGAAGAAATGAAACTCAAACAGATTGTCCCTGAAACAATTATTGCGTATAAAAGAAAAATTCTTGAAATAGCACAAAGCAAGGCAAAAGAAAAATTAAGGGAAGTAGAGAATGAAAAACTTTCTCTTGAAGAAACAAATAAACTACAAAAGGAATTTATGCAGATTTCAACCGTAATAAATTCTATTTCTAAAGATCGTGGCTGGGTTGTTTTTAAATAAAATAACCGGTCAAAAATTGTAACCGGCTATTTCGTAAGAATCTAAAACATAATCAATCATATAAAAATTAAGAGTTTTCTTCTGGCAACTCTGAATACCAATCTACTTTCCTTGATAAGTACATAACAATTGCCAGTGCAATAAATAATCCAACACTTCCAAGCAATAATGAGAAATCTTGTAGTTCAAGAATAGTAAATAGAAATCCATAAAGTACAATTAATATAAGAGCAACAATTGCAGTAAGCTTTTTGCTTTTAAGCATACTATATGAATAAGAAGTTATTAATGTAATAATTGCAACACTTGCTATTAAGTAGGCAAGATTAAAACTGATTTGTTCGGATAATGATAAAAGGAGTGTGTAAAATACACTTAAACCAATACCTACCAGTAAATATTGTATAGGATGAATTCTTTTTTTGTTTAAAATTTCAGTAAAAAAGAAAATCAGAAAAGTGAGCGATATAAACATAATAGCATATTTCACAGAACGATTTGATTTTTGGTAATGATCAACTGGCAGTAATAGCTTTACTCCAAATTCAGAACCTTCAATTGAAAATGAGCTTCCAAGCCATTTTTGTGGATAAGATCTGTTTAAATGCAAAACTTTCCACGTTGCTTTAAATCCCTCTTCAGTTATTTTTCTTTCGTTAGGTAAAAACGATCCTTCGAAACCAGGATCTGCCCATTCTGATATGAGATTAACATTAGTTTCTTTGCCTACTGGAGTAAAATACAAGGATTCGCTTCCGTTTAGATTGAGATCAAATTCAAAATTGTAAATTGAGGAATCGTCAAAATCAATTTTTGCTGAAATACCGGTATAATTAAAATTTTGATTATTTATTCCCGGATTTACTTCTGTATTATTTTTGTTCCATTTAATACTGATAGTATCTTTTATTCCACGCATATCAGGTATGCGAATAATTAAAGATGCATCTTCCCACATGATGTCTGAATCAGAAATTTTCCATTGGCTAAAATCAGGTTTGTTAAAATGCCCTTTAAAATTTAAATCGGAATTGTAAACAACAACTTCATAAATGCTGCGGTAACGAATCTCAGGATTTATTTTCCCACTTATATTGAGTTCTTTGGGTAGAAATTGCGCATAATTAATTTCTTCAACAATTTTATTGTCTTTTTTATAGTAACTTTTATATGGTATTGAGATTATTGGACCTGCAATAGTCTGCTGGTTGCCCCATTTATAACTTACTTCACTAATTACAGAATCTCTTAGCGAGCTCCTTTCATAAACTAAATTTTTAATCATTCTAGCCGGTATAAGAAGAGCAAGAATCATTAAACCAATAATTATAAATTTTACAGTAATTGAATTTTTAAGCTGAAAGCGGGGAGTAGTTTTTTCTGACATTTTTAAATGAGTATTGGTTAGTATAAATAAATACTACAAATGCCGTATAAAATTGTTTTACAGTAGTTAATAAATGTTAAAGAACAAAAGCAGAGAGTTATGCAATTTTTTTCTTTAGAGTAAATTCTATTGAAGTTCCTTTATTTAGTTCGCTCTCAACGCTAATTGTTCCTTCGTTTTTTTCAACAAATTCCTTGCAAAGAATAAGACCTAATCCTGATCCTTTTTCATTTGAAGTTCCTAAAGTAGTATGATGAACATCTACTTTAAATAATTTCTTTTGATCCTCTTTATTTATTCCTAATCCGGAATCTTTTACATTTATATGTATGTATTCTTTGTTTTCTTTACAATTAACCTCAATAGTTCCTTTTTCTGGGGTAAATTTTAATGCATTTGATAAAAGATTTCGAATTACTGTATTAATCATGTTTTCATCAGCGTAAGCATAATTAGTAATTTGTGTTTGAAATTTTAAAACAATGTTTTTTGATTCTGCTTTAGCTTTTACAAGCTCAATGTTCTCGGAAATAATTTTAGTAATGTCAATATTTTCAGGACTAAATGGAATTCGCCCAGCTTTATTTGAAGCCCATTGTAATAAGTTTTCCAGTAAGTTAAACGTGTTTTTCGATAAGTTATTAAATTGATCAAGGTATGTTTTTAAATCTGCTTTTTCTATTGAGTCGAAATCTTCCAATATTAAATCAGAGAAGTTAACCAGAGTTCCCATAGGATTGCGTAAATCGTGTGCAATAATTCGAAAGAATTTGTTTTTTGTTGCATTCTCAATTTCAAGTTGATCCACTTGTTTTAATATTTCTTCTTCGGCTTTTTTTAATAAAGAAACATCAGAATCTATAGCAATGAGTTTTTTTATATTATTTTCCTTATCAAGGATTGGGGTTATTGTAGTTTGTAACCATAAGCCAACTCCTGATTTTGTTTTATTGAGACATGAGTAGGCAACTGATTTTTTATTTTGAATACAGTCTTGAATAATATTTTCAATTTCAGGATTACAACTGAACTTAAGAATATTAGTTGAACCCCTCATTTCAACAAACTCTTTTAATGAATATCCGTGCATTTTAGCAAAACCATCGTTTAGCCATTCAAGGTCCCCAACAGGACTTAATATATAAACTGCATTATCAGTTTTGCTTGCAACAATAGAAAGCTTTTCTAATTCTTCATTTTGTTTTTGGATTTTTTTTGTTCTTTCTTGTATTTTAATTTCCAATCTTCTTTTTTCACGAATTAATGATCTTGTTCTCCATCTTATATAACAGAAAATTAAAAAAAGTAGGAGAATAATTTCTGCAATAAGAAACCAGGAGTTTTTCCAAAGCGGAGGATGAACTTTAATTTTAAAAGTAGTTGGGTTTTCGTTCCACAAATTATCATTATTACTGCCCATTACTTTAAAAGTATAAAGTCCATGAGGTAAAGTAGTATATGTAGCAATCCTGTTTTCCGCATCAACCCAATTTTTATCAATTCCTTCCAGCATGTATTTGTAGTTGTTCTCATTTGGAGAGGTATAATCTAAAGCTGCAAATTCAATAGAAATCATATAATCTTTTCTATCTAGGTTTATTACTGTTTCTTCATTAAAGAACTTTTTGTATGATAATAAATTTTCACCCCAGATAGATTTTGAGGCAATACTAATATCAGTTATTGAAACATTAGGTTTGAATTTGTTATGTTCAATTTTAGAGGGATTAAAATATACCAGTGCTGAAGTGCTACCTATATAGATATTTCCTTCTTTACATTTTGATATAGAGTTTCTATTAAAGCCAGAGCTAATTAATCCATCATCCTGCTTAAAGGTAAATATTTCATTTGTTTCAGGATCGTAATTAAGAAGTTCTTGCCCTGTTGTGATCCACAAAGTATTCGAATTATCTTTAATTATCCCAGTTACCATTTTGCTTTTAATGTGATTATTTATAGGATGATTAGAAAAGGTACTCTTAATTATATTAAATTCTACTAGACCACATTCTTGGGTTCCAAGTAATAAAATATCTTCTTTAAATTCTAATATCGTGACAATCCCTAACTTATGTTTAATTTCTGAATTGCTACTATCTTTTGCAGAATAATAAGTAAATCTCTCAGATTTAGGGTCAAATAAAGAAAGACCTCTTTCATGTGAACCTAACCAAATCCTATTCTTACTGTCTTGATAAATATAGTTGATATAGTTGTCTACAAAAGAATGTGAAGATTTTTTTACATAGAAATATCTTTGAAAAGAATATGTTGAGGAATTAGACGCTTTTATTAATTTACTTAAGCCATTAGAGGTGGCAAACCACATATTACCAGAATTATCTTTAAGGATAGTGTTAATTTGGTCACTACTAATACTACTTGAATCATTTTGGTTATATCGATAGCGTTTTATATTATATTGTCCGTTTTGAAATTCAATACGATTTAACCCACCTAAATAAGTACCTGCCCATAAAACGCTATCATTTTCTGAACAAACTGACCAAACCCGATTAGTGCTTAGAGAATTAGAATTTTCTTTATTATAAAAAAAATGAAGAAATACTTTTGTTGTTAAATTGTATTTTGATAAACCTCCTCCGTCAGTTCCAATCCAAATATTATCTTTATTATCTGATTCTATACACATAACGTTCGGATGAGAAAGGCTGTTTACTATATTGGGATTATGTACAATGGTATTTATTTTTTTTTGTTTTAAATCTACCTTGCTCAGACCTCCTCCACGTGTGGCAATCCATAAATTGTGTGAATTATCTTCATAAATGTATTCAATTCTGTTATTTCCAATACTACTGATATTATTGGGATTATATTTAAAACGAATGAATTCTCCGGTAATAGGATTGAATTTGTTTAATCCTCCATTATAAGTTCCAACCCAGAATTGATCATAGGAGTCAATAAAAAGAAATTCTGCATCATTATCTGAAATGCTCTTTGTGTTTTTAGGATCATGTTTATAGTGAGTGAATTTCTCTGTGACGGGATTAAATTTGTTTACACCTTCATTTCTGAGTGCTAACCATATATTCCCTTCTTTATCAACCAGGAGATGTTGAATGTTATTGGAACCTATACTATTTCTTTTATTGTCGTGTTTAAAATGTTGAAAAGTACCATTTTTGCTGTTTAACTTGTTTAGACCATTTCCTGTTCCTATCCAAATAGTTCCATCTTTTGTTTCACAAATGCATTTAGCTCTATTATTACTTAAGCTTAAAGGATCATATGGATTATTCTCAAATCTGAAAAATGTAGAGCTATTTTTATTGAACCTGTTTAAGCCTCCACTTGAAGTTCCTATCCAAATATTTTCTTTGCTATCTTTATATATAAACAATATTTGATTATTGCTTAAGCTTTCTATATTGTTCGGTATATTAGAATAGTTAGTAAATAAGTTTGTTTTTGGATTGTATTTATCTAAACCACCACCAAATGTTCCAAGCCAAAAAATTCCTTCTTTATCCTGATATATTTTTCCAAAATTGCTTGTAGAAATAGAATTTGAATCATTCGGATTGTGTCTAAAAATAGAAAATTTGTAACCATCATATTTATCTAGTCCGTCTTGCGTGCCAAACCACATGTATCCATCATTATCCTGTATTATTGTATATACGTTATTGTGCGATAAACCATCTTTTACAGTAAATCGCTGAAAGATTAATTCTTCACTTTGACTAAAACAAAACGTTGAAATAATGAAAAAAAATAAAACTACCAGAGTTTTCAGGCAATAAAATATTTTTGGTCTTTTTGGTTTACACATAGCTCTGCCAGTTTAAACAAAAAACGCCTTAAGGAAGTGTTTAGGTTTCGCTAAATTACTGATAATTAATTAAAAAGTCAATTTTGCATTGTTTAACGAGCCTTGTCATTGGTGCAACAGAATCCTGGTGGATTAAAAATTTTGTTTGTTAGTGGGTCAGGTGAAGAATTTTTTGTTACGGATATGTTGATTTGGAAAGTAATTATTGAGGAATCCTGAACCCTGCCAACAAACATAGTAATGATTAGTTATTATTAATACTTCGTAAAAAGTAAAAAATTGTTTTACGATAGTTAATTAATGTTAAAAGCAGGAAAGGAGTTTTTAAGTTGTATGTTTCTTAAGAGTAAATGCAATTGTGGTCCCTTTTTGAGGTTCGCTTGTTACTTGAATTTCTCCACCATTCTTTTCGATAAATTCTTTGCATAATATTAATCCCAGACCAGAGCCTTTTTCATTCGATAAGCCTGGAGTTGTATGATGTGTGTCTATTCTGAATAACTTTTTCTGATCTTCTTCTTTAATTCCTATTCCAGAATCTTTAACTGAGCAATTAATAATATCTTTATCCGCAACTGCTGATATTTCAATTTCCCCGTTTTCAGGAGTAAACTTAACCGCATTCGATAATAAGTTTCTAATAACCGTTTTAATCATATTTTCATCGGCAAAAGCAACGGTGCCCTTTTTAATATTTGTTTTTAAGCTAATATTTTTACTGTTAACTTTACTGTTAATTAGCTCAATATTTTCTTTAATAATTAACTCAAGATCAGTAGACTTAGGAGAAAAATCTATATCGCCCATTTGGGTTGACGACCAATCAAGCAGGTTTTCAAGCAGATTAAATGTTGTTAGTGAAAGTTTATTTAATTCCCCAATAAAACCCTTGGTTTGTTCTTTATTATATTCGTCAAAATCATTAAAAATTAAATTTGTTGATCCGGCAAGTGTACTTATCGGATTACGAAGATCATGAGCAATAATTCTGAAAAATTTATTTTTAGTTGCATTACTTATCGCCAATTTATCTCGCTGTTCTTCAATTTCTTTATGCTGTATTAAGATTTCCTTCTCGGCTTGTTTTAATTTTGTAATATCAGAATCGATGGCTATTAAATAAATAGTATTCTTTTTTTTATCAGTTACGTGCGTAAGTGTTGTTTGAGCCCATATTTCTTTTCCATTACGTGTCTTAGTTTTAAACTCATAAACAACAGTTTTTTTATCAGTAAGACATGATTTTACAGCTTCTTGGATATTTGGGTTATCGCTTCCGCTGATAATATTGGTGTTTTTTTCTTTTGAATATTGTTCATATGTATATCCATACATTCTTACAAATCCATCGTTAATCCACTCCATGTTTCCTTTTTCATCGAAAATAGCAATGGCATTGTCTGTTTCGCTTGCAATTTTTGAAAGCTTTATTAGTTCAATATTGGCTTTTCTAAGTTTTATGGCTTGATTCGTAATTTCCCATTTTTGTTTTTCAAGTTCTTCGTTCTTCGCAGTAATTCCTTCATTAGCATCTTTTAGATGTTCTGCTTGAACAAGGATTTCTTCTTTTTGCATTAGAATTTCCTGCGTACGTTCTATAACAATTTTTTCAAGTTTATCTTTTTCTTTAATTAAGCGGTAAGTGTACAGTCGTACTATAAGAATAATTAATAGTATTCCTAAAGCAATATAACTTAATATTGCAGCAAAGGATCTGTACCATGGAGGAAGAATCTTAAATTGGAATTCAGCAGGATCACTAATAATTTGATAAATGTTCTTTGCTTTAACTTTAAAAGTATAGTCCCCCTCTTTTAAATACGAAAATTCTTTTTTAGTTAATGTACTCCATTCAGACCAATCTTTGTCATAACCTTCTAAATAATAACTAAAAACAGTTTTCGATTCTTCTTCATAGAAAGGTGAGGAATAATAAAATGTGAGTGAATTATCATGAATTTCTAAGATAGTTTCCTTTGAAACAACAGGGTTTGGATTAATTAAATAGCCTGATTCATTTGTTATAGTAAAGTTTGTGCCATAATAAATGGAAGAATCTCCTGAAGTAACGTTTCGAATTATTGCTGGTAATATGTTGGTATTATCTTTATAATAGCTTTCAATATATCTGAATACACCTTTGGTTGTATTAAACCAAAGAATCGAGTCTGTTTGTGTTATAACGTATAATCCTGAAATTATTTCATCAAAGATCCTATAAGCCGATAATGAATCAACTGGTTCACTATCTTCTAATGTATCTGTTTGTTCTTTTTCAGGAAATACGTATAAATTAAATTTATTGTCAATACTATCAAATACATAATAATTGTTATCATTTAAAAAGAATACTCCCTCTTCATCTTTCCCGATTTGTGTTGTTCTTATGTCAGGTAAGCCATGTGTTGTGTCGTAAAGTTCAATTAATTGATTTTCAAGGTCTTCGTTCAATGGATTTTTTACCCGATATACTCCTTTATAGGGTGCGTCAAACCATAAATTTCCAAGCGAATCTTCATTTATATCATATATCATACTTGTTATTCCAAACTGGATTCCTTGATCATACCATTTATTGTTTTTATAAGAAATTCTGGCAATTCCGTTTTGCATTCCAAGAAATAGTTCAGAAGGTTCTTTTTCATATTGATGAATATTAAAAATAGATTTGTACTCAGAAACGGGTACTGAATTATCTTCTTTTATCTGAAAAAGTCCATGGCTGGTTGCTGCTAAAAGAGTCTTATACTTAGATGATAAAATAGTAGATTTCTCAGAGCCTGGTAAATCAAAATATTGAAAACTCCATGATTGCTCAAATTGTCCTTCAACTGGTAAAAAACTATTTACTGAATAATCAATGTTGTCTTTTTTTCTTTTGGTATAATATAAACCTGTACCAGTTGAAATGTATAAATTATCATCAATACTTGCTACATCTGTAATGGTCCCACTAACACCTTTCTCGTTATTCCAGTATCTAATAGGTGAAAAAAGCTCTACTTTACATAAGCCATTTGGTGTAGCAAGCCATAAAGGCTGATTTTTCTTATAGTATAGACAATGAGCAGGACTTATTATTCCAGTTGATTCATTGTTTATATTATCAACAACATTCCAGTTTTTATCTATTATTAAAACATTGCCAGTAATTGTACCAACCGCAATTAATTTATCTGTAAGTTTAATACTGGTATAAATTACATTCTTCTTTAAATATTCATTTAGGTTTTTTGCTTTCTTTGAAATATCAGAAATTGCCTTTGTTTTAGCTGTTCCACCAGAATTGTCATATAAATAAACCCCTTGCGTTCTAGTAAAGATTAATAGTTTGTCCTCAAAAGGTAAGATAGAATGAATCCTCTTTTCTTTAAAGAAATCACCTTTTTCAACAAGGGCTAATGCATCATTTTCATATTTCAGTAATCCTTTTCCAATTTCCTGAACATAAAGAATGTTTTCTATCTTAAAACTTAGATAAAATCGTTCCCTTTCCTTCTCTATTACCGTTACTTTATTGTTGTGATATTTGAATATATAATTCTCTGTTAGAAAGAAAACACCATCTGTCATACAATATGTACTCCATACATCATTAAAGTTCAGATATGAAGAATCAATTAAATGAGTAAGTGTGTGATAGTGTAGACGACCGTTATTATCAGGAGTAAGGTATCCAAACTCATTATACGCTCCTACGAAAATAGTGTTTTGTTCATCAATAGCAAGACTGCGAGCATTTGAATTATTCGAAACGGGAATTTTTCTCCAGATATTTCCATCATATTCAAGTACACCAGAAGAGTTTGCAAAATACATTATGCCTCTTTTGTCTTGCGCTATTGCCCAGTTTTGATTGCCGGCGTTATAATCAACAGGAGAGTAGTAAGTTGAAAGTAAAAGACCTCTTTCTTGAGTATGTCCTTGTTTAAAGAGATATATACTCAAGAAAATTAAAATAATAAACTTATATTTTTTGAGGTTTATTGTTGTCAACTGTTTTCAACTTTATTTAAATTATCTAATACTTTAATAACGTCTTCTTTATATTTTCTTCCAATCGGGAGCTCTTGATTTCCGATATCAATTCCAGAAAGGCTATATGAATCAATTTTCTTAATTGAAATAATAAACGACCTATGTATGCGCATAAATTCTGAGGGATGAAGTATTTCTTCAAAATAGCTTAGTTGTTGCTTTGTAATGACAGTTTTACACGAAGTTACTACTTTCACATAATCCTTTAAACTTTCGAGGTAGAGTATATTTTTAAAATATACTCTAACCATCTTTTTATTTTCTTTTAAATAAACAGAGTCTCGTGGCTCTGCAGAATCTTCAGTGTTACTTTTGCTTTCAAAAACACGATTAACAGATTTAAATAAGCGTTCAAAACTAATTGGCTTTAATATATAGTCATTAACATTCAAATTAAAACCTTCGATTGCATAATTTTTATTTGCAGTGGTAAAAATAACTGCAGGAGCATAAGTCAAGCTTTTTACAAAATCAATTCCTGTTATATCGGGCATTTCAATATCTAAAAATAATAAATCTACATCGTTATTTTTAAGAAATTCATATACAGGAAGCGCACTTTCAAACTTCCCAATGATTTTGACATAAGGTATTTTTTTTAAATAGCCTTCAAGAATTGTAATAGCTAATGGTTCGTCATCAACAATAACGCACTTCAGCTTCATAGGTGTTTAAAAATTAGATGGTTAGATGTATAGATCCTTTTTATTAAAGGGCAATTTATAAATAATTTTCAAAAAACAATAGAAACAGTTGATAAAAAAATAAAATTTCTGAGGAAATTGTATTTTATAGGTTAGAAGTTGTTGTATATCTACGCGAAAAAAACAAACAAACTATTAATTTTATATTATGATGATTTTTTAACCCTATAAAAATTATTTACTATGAGAAAATTTACTTTAATTACCTTTTTCTTTTCAATGTTTTTAACATTTACGGTTTTTGCACAAAAGAGTTACGTTAACCCTACTGCAAAGTATGCTGAAATGTTAGGTTACAGATATGAAATATCAACTGCTGCTAAAGGCGGTGAAGTTGGAATTGTTCATTTACCAGATGGACGCATGGTTAACGCCTGGGATTTCTATAACGGAAAAGTAGCTCAGGAATTTTCATATGCAGCAAAATTAGGTTTTGATGTAGAAACAGAGACTGTTAAGATTGATGGTTATACAATTGAAAGAGCAGTGTGTGTTCGTTCAAGCAAAGGCATTGAAGAAAGAATTCCTTTACTTGATTTAATGAAAATGAATGGCGAGGAATTAATTGCTGAAGTTGAAAGAACTGTTCCTACAGTTCAGGAAATTGCAAAAGTTGATCCTAACTTTACATCAGTAAAAAGTCTTCCAACTGAATTTGATTGGAGAAACTATAATGGACATGCATATATAGGCGATGCACGCGACCAAGGTGGCTGTGGATCATGTTATGCTTTTGGTGCTGCTGCAGCTGCTGAAGGAACATATAATTATGCTACAGGAATTTATGATAGTAATACTGCTGATTTTTCTGAGGCTTATATTGCTTTTTGTTTAAGCGACATATCTCCATATAGTAGCCACTTTGATGGTTGTAATGGAGCTGACTATGATTATTATGAATTGCAAGCATTGGTTGATATTGGAATTGTTGATGAATCATATTTTCCATATACAGATGATAAAAATGCAACTTGCCCTTCTATTACAGACAATGCACCAAAAATTCAATTTGAAGGATGGTACAGAGTAGCAAGTAGCGATGTTGATGCTATTAAAACTGCAATAATGACTTATGGTGTTGTTGATGCAGCAGTTTATGTTACCACAGATTTTTCAAATTATAGTGGTGGTGTATGGTCTGACAGTAACAATTCATGTAGTAATGGAGCTTACACAACAACAAATCATGCTATTGCATTGGTTGGCTGGGGTCATGATGCTACAGAAGGTGATTATTGGATTTTAAGAAACTCATGGGGAACTTCATGGGGCGAAAACGGTTATATGAGAATTGCTGTAAACTCTGCTGCAGTTGATTGCGCAGTTTGTTATATGGTTTAT